>JADFIT010000003.1 GCA_022566515.1 Gemmatimonadota bacterium | reverse complement strand
CTAATTCATTTTTTTCTGCTTCTTCAATCAACAACTGCGGCTTGACCTGAAACCCTCTCATATTTGATCTCCTAAGATTTCCTCTGTACCGGTCCCGGTTTATTGGACAAGTGGGCGGCTTAATCAGGCCGCCTTTCTCGTGAGTGCTTGACGGACGTCGGCCGGGGTTCGATGGCCGTGCCGTTCGATGAGCCACTCACGGTTGTACGTCTCAATGAACTCCCCAATCACCTGTCGCGCTTCCTCGAGCGTCTGGAAGTCGTGCAGGTATAAGCACTCCTCCTTCAGCGTCCGGATCCACCGCTCCATGATCCCGTTGCACTCGGGCTCGCCCACATAGCTCGGCGACGGCCGGATCCCGAGCCAGCGCAGCTCCCCGAGAAACTGATGCGCCGTGTACTGTGGGCCCCAATCCATGCGGAGGCCCAAACCCAGGGCGATCTTCGGCGCGTAGCCGCCATGCGTCTGCTGCACCCCCTGCCGAATCGGCTCCAACGCCGCCCAGCGATCCCCGCGCTTCGCCACATGCCAGCCGACGATGTCTTCGCTGCAGTGATCGATCGCCCCGAAGAACCAGCACCAGCCCTCTTGCTGCGTCCAGAACTTCGTCGCATCCGTCCCCCACAGCTCATCCGGCCGCGCGGTGATGATCGTCCCCGCATGTGCCCGATCGCCATGGGCATGCCGGCGGCGATAGGGTGCCAGCAGCCGATGCTGACGCATGAGCCGCAACACCCGGTTCTTGCCGACGTAGATACCCCGGGGCCGTAACCGCACGCGCACCTTCCGATGGCCCTCCGTGTGAAACGCGCTCGCCTTGAGCACCGCCCGGATCTCCTCGAGGAGCACCGCATCAGTCACAAGCGTCCGCGGCCCCCGCTTCTGCGGCGTCCGCGCCGGCCGGCGTGCCTGCCCTCGTTGTGCGTACACCGTCGACCGTGGCACGCACCACACCGCACACACCATGGTCACCGGATACCGCCTTCCTGTGCCGGCACTCACCAGCCGCGCGACTTCTTCAACTTCACCAGCTCGTCCCCGTACCCCCTTTTTTCCAGGAGCATCTCGGCGAGCTCCAGCTTCATCGTCAGTTCCCCGACCTTCGCTTGCGTGTGTCGCAACGCCCGTTCGTCCGGATCGCCTGACCGTCGTCTCAACCCCACCATCCCAGCCTCAAGAAAATCCTTCCGCCATGTCTCGATCTCATGCACCGACACCTGGATTTCCCGACTCACCTCATCGACACTCTCCCCCCGAAAGAGCCGTAGCACGATCTCACTCTTGGCTTTGGCACTCCACCGCTCGGGGAGTGCCTTCTCAGCCTCTCGCTCCTTGGACATCAGCATCTTCTCCCGCTCCTTGAACCCCTCACATTAATCCCAAATCACTGTCCAAAGAAATCGGGGGCTCTATAGGGTCGTGTGACCCTCGACACCGAATCTTGTGTCGAAATCATCCCATATTCCCACCATGACTGTGCTCGTAGTGGAAGACGATCCCGCGGTTCTTCGTAGTCATACGAAATTGCTCGAGCAGGGAGGGTTCGATGTCCTCCCCGCCCTCAACGGCATGGAGGCGTTTGACCAGCTTCGCGGTAGCGTGGTGATCCATGCCATTCTCTGCGACGTCGACATGCCCACGCTCAACGGCACGGGATTCTTCGAGCAACTCGAAGAAATCCTGCCGGAGATGGCCGGCCGCGTCGTGTTCGTCACCGGCCACGCCGACGAACCGGAGATACGGAAGTTCCTGGAACAGACGGGACAGCCATTTCTGGGAAAGCCGACCCACAGCAACCAGCTGGTCGATGCCGTCCGTCAAATAGTTGAGCGCAGTGGGTCAGGCGGATTCGCCACCACGAGAGGAACCGAATAGGGCCAGCCCAGCTCGAATTCGGCGGCACGCTCTCACGCTCTACAGCGTTCCCTTTCTCCAAATCATTTGTCGCTGATTCGCGAACTTGATCGTCGTGTCGGGCACTTCGCTGTACAGGAACGAGAACTCGTACTCGTCCCTGTAGTGAGTGTAAAAGACCGTGTAACGCGTGGTGTTGTTGCCATCCTCCGAGCTGGACTCAACTCGAACGATGGGGTGGAACGTCGAGTCTTGCGGACTCACGTGAAACGTCAGCGTATTCTTCGTGAGGCGGAAAGCGCGGTCCGCATAGTTCGGTGTGAGGGTCGTCCACAATCCGACGGCACCGTCCGGGATGTCCACCGTTCGTGGCCAGTAGACCCAAGCGAGCGGCGCGCCCACCAGCACCGCTACCGCCGCTACCGCCGCTGCTATCCGCTTCGGAGTGAGGTGGATAGACAACCAGAGGCTCGGGATGGCGACGATTCGCACGGGTTCCGCAGCGGCGCGTCTCGAAGCCTCGACGTCCGCGAGCACCTCGCCGACGATTTCCCGCACGACGTCGCGTAGCTCTGCATCAGACCGCGGGAGCTTGTCTCTGAGGTTCGCCAACGGATCCTGATCAATCTCCCTCGGCGGGTCTGTATCTTGGTCGCCGACGGATCGCCGCGCGAGTTCCCGTAGTTCTTCTTCAGACCGCGGGAGTCCGCGAGGCTCGGCAGGTAGATCTTGACGATCTTCGGCCGACGGATCTGTATGTTCGTCATTCATGAGTGGTCACCTCATATCCTACGGACGCTCTGTTAGCGATGCGACCGGGCGGTAAACGGGCGTCGCAGGCGTGGTGGTTGCCGTCGGTGGCTGGGACATCACAGCAAGAAACGCCTTGACTACTTGTGGGTCGAAATGTGTTCCGGACTGCTCAGTTATCCAGGCTACTGCATCAACATGACTCATTCCGGACCGGTAGGGACGGTGCGACGTAAGGGCGTCGTACACATCTCCTGCCGCCAACAGTCTGGCGTGGAACTCGATTTCTTCGCCGGCAATGCCGTCTGGGTATCCGCAGCCGTCCCACCGCTCGTGGTGCCGTAGCACGATTGGTATCACGTCGGCGTATGCGGCGATCGGCTCCAAGATCCGAGCCCCTACCGTCACATGATCCCGCATCACCTGCATTTCCTCTTCGTTCAGGGCGGACGGCTTGTCGAGAATGTCGGCCGGAATTCCGATCTTGCCTATGTCGTGCAGGAGTCCCCCCCGGTTTATAACCTCGAGTTCGTCGTCGGGCAGCCCCATCCGCCGGGCTACCTTCAAACTCGTGTGGGTGACCCGTTCCGAGTGACCAGCCGTCCACGGAGACTTGGCGTCGATTGTGCGGGCCAGAGCCGTGAGCGCTCCCACATTGAGTGCGTCAAGCTCGTCAATGAGTCGTGTATTGGACAGGGCGACGGCCACCTGGTCTGCCATCTGGCGCGCCTGCAAAAGGTCTTCCTCGCTGAGCGCCGGCCGTGACACGTATCCGAGGGCGATGACCGCCGAAAGATCCCCCTTGAGGAAGATGGGCAACACCAGGAACGAGCTGATGCCGCCCGTGGTGAAGGGCGAGATGACGAGGTAGCTTCGGGATCCCGGTCCCCCCTGCACGATGAGATGATTCTGATTTGCCCGCAGCTCATCTTCCTCGTCGTCGCTGATTTCGATGGGGTGACGGATCTGCTCGTCGTCCATGGAGGCGACCGCCACAAGCCTCCACGTAGTCTTGTTTCCACTCCTGGAGAGCACGCTCACGCTCATGCCATCGCATGGCAGCACCCGACGCGTTGCCGCAAGAACCGTGTCGATGATGCGATCGATGTTCTGGGCGGATAGCACCGCCTGATCGATTTCCTGGAGAGCGGTTAGCGTGTTGAACTGGCTTTGCAACCGCCCGGCCATGGAATTGAACGACGTAGCGAGATCCTCGAACTCGTCGCCGCTGTTGACTTCAACCAGCGTGCCAAAGTCTCGCTTCGCAATACGCTGTGTTCCCTCTCGCAGCCGAACCAGCGGATCCATGCTCTTCTTGATTTGGAAATTGCTGACTAGAAGAACCACGAGTAGAGCGAGCACGATGACGAACGGGAAACTTTTCTTGAAATCGGCCATCGGTTGGAGCACCGTGGCGCTCGACTCGCTCAGAACAACCCTTAGGCTGGTTGTGCTGGTCCGTGGTGCGTAGGTGGAGTTCAAGAAAAGTGACCGGTAGCTGGCTGAGTATTCCTCGCTTCCGTCCGTCCACTCGAAATTGCCTCGGCTCGCATTCGCAAGATCGAGCTGTTGGGCAATGGGCGCCGCTGCAGTGGCAACCACACAATAGAGTGGCTTGTTGGACCCGTCAAAAACACAAATTTGCATGTTGGACGGTAGGGCTGGGTGATCTTCGCCTGCGCCAAATAGATAACTCGGCTCGAGTTGAGCCCAGAGTATGCTACCAGCGGCGGACCCTGGATCGATCAGCCACCCCATGAAAATGGGTTGATTCTCTTTCGTCGCCGCGGTGACCAAGATCGACCGCCCAGTGCTCAGGTGTCGTCGATCGATGTCGGTGGCGACAGGTGGGTCGTCGATCGTGCCGAACAGATGGGTCGGGACACCACTGGCGGTCACGACGCTCAGGCCTCTGAATCTGGCACCCAAGGTGTTTTGGGGATCTTCACGCGCGAGGCCCTGCAAATTGCTGGCACCATCTCTCAAATCAGAGGCGAAGCCTCTCAGTTCGGCGTCGATGAACCGTAGCCGCTCGAAGATCGCTCCTTCCGTGGCCCGGACCGTTTCCCGGAGTCGGGTCCGGCTCTGCTCTCGTAGCTCACTGCTCACCTGTATATAGGAGTAGGCAGCCGCTCCGGCAATCGGGATGAGCGCGCACGCAAAGAAGAGAAGGAAGATGCGTCGCGCTACGCGTGTCTTGAGAAAATTCGTGTCAATCTTCATGGTGCCGCCGGCTCAATATTTCACGGCCAGGCCGATGAATCCGCCGTCGTTCGCGCGAACAACGTCGTCCTTGCTGGCCTTGGCGGTTAGGGCGGCGACGGTCTCGCCGTCCCGCCCCACGCTGTAGAGGTCGTAAGTGGAATTGATGGGGACGAGGAAGCGGTCTTTGCGCGCACCCACGGGGAGCGCGGCCTTACCCTTACCAACCTTACCACCGCCGCCCTCCTCTATGTGAAAGTTGAGGTATTCGTAAGGTCTGCCCCAGGGATCCAGCAGCGTGGCCCTATCGATGTCGGCCAGTGTTTCCGGCAGACCTTCGCCTGCGGCCTCGAAGGAGGCGATGTCGGTCTGAAGGGCGCTAATGTCGCCGATGGCCCGGGTGACTCGGGCGGTGTCCAGGGCGGACCGGAGCATAGGGAGGGCGATGGCCAGAAGCGTCCCGATGATTGCCATGACGATCAGCATCTCGATCATGGTGAAGCCGATGGCTAGGATGTGGTCCGGCCGCCCCTCCGTGTAGCGCCTCAACCAGGCCATCAGGCCCGAGCCCTGCATGCGACGGCCGCGGAATCCGGGGCGTCCCGGTTCCCGGCCTTCAACCGGTATTGAGTCGGTTCTTTCATTCGTTGGGCTTGACGACATCAGGGCCGACAACTCCGCTCTCGGCTTGGCGTCCAGCCCGCCAGGAGGGCCGGACGCTGCCATTGAAATCAATCCACGGTCGCCCCCGCCCCGGGGGGCCACTGGTCCACCCCCACGTCGGGGGGACTCCCCTTCGTGCAGGGCCAGATGTGGAGCCTCTCCAGCAGACCGTACTTACCAATTCCAGTGTAGCTAACCGCCGCGACCTTTGCAACGTATCTTGCTGATTTATAAACGGTTAGGACCTACCCGGCGGTCCCGTGCCGACATGTAAATTATGGTTTCCGGGAGGCCCTTATCAGTAACGCGGCTCACAGCTACCCCGGTCGCCCATATCGCGCTCTGAGCTTTGAGCCGTAATCCAGAGTCCAAGAGGGGCTGCCTCCCCCTTTCCAGTGTATCTCCGGCTACATACAATGCCTTCATGTCAGAGCAGCGATCTGCGACCGTGGCGATTGTGGGCAAGCCCAACGTGGGCAAGTCGACCCTGCTGAATGCTCTGGTGGGGCGGAAACTCGCCATCACCAGCGCCAAACCCCAGTCCACCCGACTGCCGGTGGTTGGGATCCTCACTGCTGAGGATACACAACTCGTATTCGTCGATCAGCCGGGGCTGATGCATCCCGGATACCTGCTGCAGGAGGCGATGCGTGCTGCGGCGGTGTCATGGGTTCGAAAGTCGGACGCGATCCTGTACCTGCACCCCGGAAGCGGTGGACGTCCTCCCCGGCTCGAGTCACTCGTTCCTGAATTGGGATCGATCAGGCAACCAGTCGCCATCGTTCGTTCGATGGCCGATCGCTTTCCGCCGCCTGAGGCAGTGCCGTTGTCTGACGAGAATCGGCCGGTCTTTTGGGCGTCTGGCTTGACGGGAGACGGCATTCCTTCGCTTCTCGAATGGTGCCGTGCCCACGCGCCGATCCGACCTTTTCTCTACGATGCCGACGATCTTGGCACCCAGCCCCAGCGTTTTTTCGTGACGGAGTTTGTTCGCGAGGCGGCATTCGAGCATCTTGGTCAAGAGCTGCCGTACTCCCTGGTAGCGGAGGTCGACGAGTTTAGGGAAGGGAGCGATCCCCTCTACATTCGCGCCACGATATATGTCGAGCGGGAAACGCAGAAGCGGATGGTGATCGGGAAAGGCGGCAAGACGATCAAGACGCTGGGTGAGTCTGCCAGGCGCAAGATCGAGGAACTCTTTGAGCAGCAGGTGTATTTGGATTTATGGGTGAAGACGTTGCCCAAATGGCGATCCAAGCCACATACGCTGGCTCGCTTCGGGTTCTCGGTGCCCTCTGGAGGCAGCACTTGATGATCGGACCGAACTGGCTGGAGTGTCGCATGTGGAGGAGGGGTCTTTGCGGCGCCGTTTTCTTGGGACTCCTCGCGTCCAATTCCGCCGTGGCGCAACAAAGCACTGGTGCTGTGTTCCTTCTGGTTCCGGTGGGCGGACGTGCCGCGGCGTTGGGTCAGGCGGCGGTGGCCGACGGCGGCACCAGCGAAGCGGCATTTTGGAATCCGGCAGGCTTGGCCCTGATGGAGGGCAATGAAGTTGCGGCACATCACGCGGCCACGTTCATCTCCGACAACACCGCGTTGTCCGCGTACTTCACTGCGAAGGGCTTGGGTGTCATAGGGTTTTCTGCGTACCTGGTGGATTACGGGTCGCAGGACGTCATTGCCAATCGCGGCGGGCCAGTTTCCGGCAAATTCTCACCCAAGAATGTGCAGTTGCTTGCCTCTTTTGCGAGGTATGTCTACAAGGGTCTCGCTTTCGGAGTTAACTACAAGCTCATCCAATTCAGACAGGACTGCTCGGGAGACTGCGGGTTGTTCCCTTCGCTGGTGGGAACCACACACGGCGTGGACGTTGGCTTGCAGTATGGCAAGGCCGACGCGCCGTTGAGGTTCGGTGTCGCCGTAAGACACGCAGGCTTCAGCCTGCAGTTGGAGGATAGCGATCAGGCCGACCCGCTGCCGACGAAGCTGGATTTCGGGCTCGCGTATAGGGTCATGCTTCCTCGGCCGGCGCCGGACGTTGAGCCGCTGGATGTAAGGTTCTTGGTCGACATCGAGAACGACTGGGGTGAGTTTGATGATCCCCAGGCGCGCATCGGGATCGAATTGGGATACGGCGACCTCATACGGTTGCGTACCGGATACGCGTTTGTCGATTCCGGGGCCAGCGGGCCGGCAGTCGGACTGGGAGTGAAGCTCGGGCGCTTCTCCGTGGACTTCTCCCGGGTCTTCTACGATTCCGCCAACTTCGACGAACCAGTGTACATCAGCCTCCGAGCCGGTATCTGATTTACAGCTCCCTCCCCAGCGACGTACCGCCGAGCCTCGCTTCCTGATCGGAGGAGGTCCGTTTTTTGGTTCATCCGGTATTTGCGGGGAAGGCCGTTCCCGTACAGGAAGAAGGCCCCGCCATCGCGAAAGTCGGAGTCCATCACAGCTTCATAGGTGGATTCCGTGGCTCATCCAGGGTGGGGTGGAAGGGCCGAGAATCGTCCCCTCAATCGCTTGCCACGAAATTTCGGGAAGAGCCTTTTTGGTTCCCGGACCATGGCGTTGCCCCAGTGCGTTTGACTTCGCGGCCGAAGGCTCCTAAGTTAAGGTCTCGTTTTATCTTACGAGCTATTCTAAGAGCGCAAACTGGTGCGTAATCGTCCCACAGTACTCTACTTTTCTCCGGCCGGTCGAGCGGTTCCGGATACGGTATTGGCTTGGATCGAGGCCAAGAAGTTCGTGCTCGTTCAGCACCGCGAGCGCGAGGCCGCCGAAGCCCATGCCGTGCGTAGTCCGCCACATCTGGTGGTTGTCGATGCAGAGAATATGATTGCCGAAGGGCTGACTTTTTGCCGGACCCTCAAGTCCGACCCGTATACAGCCATCGTTCCCGTGGCGTTCGTGGCTAATGGTCACGCCACGGAGGCGGTTGGCGAGTGGTTCGAGGCAGGTGCCGACGAGGTGATCACGCCGCTGTTTGAGGCCAGCGAGCAGCGAACCCGCCTGGACGGCTTGCTTCTCCGAACAGAGCGGAACGTTTCCGTGCACCCCTCCACGCGGTTGCCGGGAACGACGGAGATCGATCGGGCGATGCGTCGCCGCATTGACCGGCTCGAAAAGTTTGCGGTGTGTTATGCGGATCTGGATCACTTCAAGGAGTACAACGACCGCTACAGTTATCGGGATGGAGATCGTGTCATCTTCTTGGTTTCGCGGATCCTGAGTGACGTCGTGAAGGGTATGTGTCCCAAACGGGGGTTTGTCGGGCACATCGGGGGAGACGACTTCATAATGGTGTTGTCGCTCGAAGATGTGCAGCCGGTTTGTAGCGAGATCCTCTCCGTCTTCGATGAGTTGATACCTTACCAATACAATGCACAAGATCGGGGCGCCGGGTATTTCTTTGGGCGGGACCGTCGGGGACAATTGTATCGTGTGCCCCTGATGACATTGTCAATCGGTATCGTCACCAATGAACACAGGCGTTTTGGGCATCCCGCCCGCGCTAGCGAACTCGCGACCGAGATGAAGAGTTACGCGAAGACGCTGCCAGGGTCGGTCTTCGTTGTGGATCGCCGGCGCGATAGCGATGAGGGCTCGAGAAACCCGGGAGGGTCCACTCAGGTATGAATGTTCGTTGTCCGTCGTGTAACACAGTGTATCGGATCGACCCGGCCAAGATCCCGGAAGCGGGTGTGCGGGCGCGCTGCACGGTGTGTTCCCATGTCATCCCCGTCAACCGTGATGAGGAAGAGGCGTCTTCAGCCCCCGCGATGGCTGCGGCCGGCACTCAGCCTGTCCCGGAGCCGCGGGAGCCGAGTCTCAGCCAGGAGGATATTGCGGCCACGCTGGGCGAGGCGTTCATTGCTCCCCCGGAGGGGGCTGGAGGGGTCAACAGCGAGACGCCGGTAACCGAGGGGCCCTCGGCGCCGGTAGCTGTCGCTCCGTCGGCCGAAGCTGCGTCACCGGGCCTTCCTACAGAGCCGTCGGGCCCGGAACTGGTGAGGCCAGGAGGGGCTCCACCACCTGCCGCGGGGGAGGCTGTGGAGGCTGTGGAGGCGGCGGCGGGGCCGACGGGAGTTACTGCTGGACCTCCACCCACACCAGTTCCTGAGGCGCCTAGCCCCGCCCGCGGAGGGCTCAGAGTCACTCGGCCGTTTTCCCATCCCGGTCCCGGGCACACCCCGTCGCCGTTCCAAAAGGGGCAGGAACATCAGCGTCCGACGGCCCCCGTTTTCCGGCCCACACCAGGCCGGCCCCTGCAGCCGGCCTCAGCGCCGCCCGCGGAACCGAGCGTGACGGCTACGGCCCCGACCGTGGCGGAACCAGCGATGCCCGCCGAGCCCGCGGCTCCATCCCTGCCTACGGCTCCTCCGGCGGTTACCGAGGCGGCCGCACCGGTCGGGACGCCCCCTGTGGCGCAACCTCCGGCGCCGGATCAGACCACTGAGGCCGCCGAGCCGCCGGCGCCCTCGAAGCGAGTGATCAATCCCTTCATGTCCCGGGATCCGAAGCTGAAGGCTCGACGTCTTGCCAGGGCCCTGATCTCGGACATGATCGTATATCAGCCCGACAAGAGACAGGAGGCTCTCGATAGCGGCAACCTGAAGGAGGTGTTCGAGGAAGAGATCAAGAAGAGCTGGGAGGAGTACGTGGGGCAGGTGGGAGAGGAGATCGCCAATTCGACGCCCTATTTCGCCGAGGCCTTGAACGAGATTCTGGCGGGTGGGCAGCCTGTTTTCTAGGGTGGTGCTCGACCCCTGAGGGCAGCTAAATTGTCGTTATGGCGAGCCGTCCGCCCGATCGAGGCAGGACGGCTCGTATTATGTTCATATGAAACCACGGGAGTGTTACTGTGAGCGAATTGCTCGATAAGGTGAGCGAGATTGACCGACGATTGATCGAACTCCGAGGTTACCTTTGACCTCGACGCCAAGATCTCCCGCCTAGACAAGCTGCAGGCCCGCATGGCCGCTCCGGGTTTTTGGGATGATGCCGGGGCCGCTCGGTCTGCGGTCGATCAGCTGCGACAACTCAAACGCTGGACGGATCCGTTTGCCAACCTGGAGCGGCGTGTTCAGGACGCTCACGAGCTTGCCGATTTATTGACCGACGATCCGGATCCTGAGCTGCAGGAGGGATTGGAGGAAGAGCTTCCCGACCTGTTCGCGGCGCTCGAGGATTTGGAGTTGCAGAACATGTTGCAGGGGCCGGACGATCAGCGTGCGGCTTTGGTGACCATTCGTCCCGGGGCGGGGGGTACCGAGTCGCAGGATTGGGCCCAGATGTTGATGCGCATGTACACACGCTGGGCCGAGCGGCGCGGGTACAGTGTGGCAGTTCTCGACCTTGTTCCCGGCGAGGAGGCGGGTATCAAGTCGGCGTCGATGGAGATAGAGGGCGACTACGCCTATGGGTACTTGAAGGCGGAGAAGGGCGTACACCGTCTAGTTCGCATTTCGCCATTCGATGCGCAGGCACGTCGTCACACGTCCTTTGCGTCAGTGTTCGTGTATCCGGTGGTGGACGATTCGATCGAGATCGACCTGCGAGATGAGGACATCGAATTGGAAGTGTTTCGGGCGTCGGGCGCCGGCGGTCAGCATGTGAACAAGACGTCCTCGGCGGTGCGACTGCGCCATCTCCCTACGGGAATCGTCGTGGCGTGTCAGCAGGAACGCAGCCAGTTCAAGAACCGTGCAACGGCGATGAAGATGTTGAAGGCAGCGCTCTATCAGCGGGCGCGTGAGGAGCAGGAAAAGGAAAAGGCGAAGGTGGAGGCTACGAAGGCTGACATTGCATGGGGGAACCAAAGCCGTTCATACGTTTTCCAACCGTACACCATGGTTAACGATCACCGAACGGAGCTGAAGGTATCCGACGTGCAGTCCGTGATGGATGGCGATCTGGACCAATTCATTCACGCGTACTTGAAGCGCTACGGAAGCAAGGTGGCATGACGGTAATCGAGGAACGGTCGTACATCGAAGCCGCACGCCGGGAGAAGCTCGCAGCGTTGATCGAGCGTGGGATCGCTCCGTTTGGGTACCGGTTCGAGCGCAGCCATTCGGCTCAAGAGGCGCTCGAAGCGTATGAAGAGGACGGCGTCGAGGTGTCCGTGAGTACGGCCGGCCGAATTGTCTCGATGCGGCCGCATGGCAAGGCCACGTTCGTTCACATTGGAGATCGTTCGGGGAAGATTCAGCTGTACTTCAGGCGTGATGTTCTCGGCGACGATGGTTACGAACTACTGAAGCTGTTCGACCTGAGCGACTTCATCGGAGTGCGGGGCAGTCTGTTTCGCACGCGGACGCAAGAGGTAACGATCAAGGTGGAGGAGTTTCAACTTCTCACGAAGGCGCTTCGACCGTTGCCGTTCGGCAAGGAAGATGCCGAGGGTGAACAGCACGGTGGCTTGACGGATCCCGAGATGCGCTATCGCCAGCGTTATGTGGACCTTGCGGTGCACGCCGACGTGCGTGAAGTATTCATTCTGCGAGCGCAGGTTGTCCGTCTGATCAGACAGTTCTTCGATGGGCGTGGCTTCATAGAGGTGGAGACGCCGATCCTGCAACCGATTTACGGTGGTGCGGCTGCTTCGCCGTTCGTGACCAATCATAGGGCACTCGACACGCGGTTGTATTTGCGCATCGCGGACGAGTTGTACTTGAAGCGTTGCATCGTAGGCGGCCTGGATCGGGTCTATGAGATCGGTCACGACTTTCGCAACGAGGGCATCGATCGACTGCACTTTCCCGAATTCACAATGCTGGAGTTCTACCAGGCGTACGCCGATTACAACGACATGATGGATGTCTTGGAGGAACTCATATCCGGAATTGTCGAGCAGGTCTGCGGCTCCCTTCGCATCGAGCGTTTCGGCAAGACGTTCGACTTCACCCGGCCGTGGCGCCGCGCTGGTTTTGTGGATCTGGTGCGGCAACATTCGGGAGTCGATTTGGCAACGGCGGAGGACGGAGAGTTGCGGCAGCGTCTGCGTGACCGCGGCGAAGAGGCTGTAGATGAATGGCCCCGTACGAAACTGATCGATGAGATGTTCAAGACGTTCGTAGAGCCGAGTTTGGTGCAGCCGACCATCGTACAAGACCATCCGATCGAAATTTCTCCGCTGGCGAAGCCAAAGCGTGGCAACCCGCGTTTGGCTGAACGCTTCGAACTCTTGGTGAATGGCCACGAACTGGCCAACGCCTTCAGCGAGCTGAACGATCCGGACGACCAGCGTCGCCGGTTCGAGGAGCAGGCGGCGGCCCGCGAGGCTGGTGATGACGAGGCGCATCAGATCGACGAAGATTTTATTCGCGCATTGGAATACGGGATGCCGCCCACTGGAGGCCTCGGTCTTGGCATCGACCGGCTCATCATGTTGTTGGCGAACAGAAAGTCGATTCGGGACGTGATCCTCTTCCCAACGATGAGGCCGAAGACGTGAAGCGCTTGGAGTGGCGCATCGCAGCGCGCTATCTGCGCAGCCGGCGCTCGTCGCGATTGGTGTCGCTCATAACGCTGATCGCCACGGCGGGCGTGGCGGTGGGTGTCACCGCCTTGATCGTCGTGATGGGCGTGATGAACGGACTGCAGAGTGAGCTGCGAGAGAAGATTCTCATTGCCAGTCCGCATCTGCGCATCCTGACGTTTGGAAGAGGGCTCCGAGTGGACAACTGGCGTGAAGCCCTGGAGATGATTCGCGCCCATCCGGAGGTGGAGGCGGCCGCGCCGTTCGTCATTACGCAGGCGATGGTGCGTGCAGGCGCCGATTACACGGAGGGCGTGCATGTCCTGGGCATCGATCCGGATACCACCACTATGTCGGTAACGCCGCTACCCCGGCACTTCTCGAGTGGCGATCTGCGGTTTGCGACGCAGCTGGCCAACGTCGACGGTGGGATCATTCTGGGAGCACGAGTGTCTGATCGCTTGCTCGCGTTCGAGGGCGATTCTCTGTCGGTCATCTCCCCCGCGAGGAGCAGGTTCAATGCAGCAATCGGGGCCTTCATGCCCAGCTATTGGTGGTTCGAGGTCACGGGACGGTTCGAGACGGGAATGTACGAGTACGACAACACGTACGTTGTAATGCGGCTCGATGTCGCACAGCGGTTTGCCGGCTTGGGTGATGCGGTGAGCGGCATCGATGTGCGTGTGACAGATCCGAACGAGGCGCCTCGCATCGGTGCCGAGCTGGAGGCGCTGCTCGATTACCCCTATTTCTCCAAGGCTTGGCAGGAGCAGAACGCCCAATTGTTCTCGGCGCTGCAGCTCGAGAAGCTGGGCATGGGATTGATCCTGTTGTTGATCGTGATTGTGGCGGCGTTCAACATCGTCGGGACGCTGACGATGGTGGTGACCGACAAGACGCGCGAGATCGGCATCCTGCGTGCCATGGGGTTATCCGCCAAGTCCGTGTACAAGATATTCGTGATCCAGGGCATAATCGTCGGTTTGGTGGGAACGGTGACGGGGGCGATCGCGGGTATAGCAATTGCGCAGCTGTTCGATCGGGGCCGGCTCATATCGCTCGATCCCTCCGTGTATTTCATCGATCATTTGCCTATCAAAGTGCAACCGTTCGACTCCATGCTGATCATCTTTGCCAGCATCGCCGTGGCGACCGTGGCGACCCTGTATCCGTCGCGCCGCGCCGCCGAGCTTGCTCCTGTCGACGCGATTAGGCACGAATGAGCGTGATACTCGAGGCTCGCGGCCTCCGGAAGAGTTTTCGCAGTGGTGACGCCGCGGAGTTGGAGGTGCTGGTGGACGTCGACCTGGCGGTTCACCGAGGCGAAGTCGTGACTATCGTGGGCGAAAGTGGAGCCGGCAAGAGCACCTTGCTGCACTTGTTGGGGGCGCTGGACGAACCGACCGGCGGTGAGATCGTGTTGGACGGCCAGTCGTACGCGGCGTTGTCCCAGGAAGAGAGGGATGTGCTACGAAACCGGAAACTCGGGTTCGTATTCCAGTTTCACCACCTTCTGCGGGAATTTACTGCGCTCGAGAACGTAATGATGCCGCTGATGATTGCCGGCGTAGGCGACGGCGAAGCACGCGGCAGGGCGGAGGAGGTGTTGGCGAGGGTAGGCATGGCCGGGCGCATGGCGCATCGACCGGCCCAGTTGTCCGGCGGGGAACAGCAACGCTGTGCAGTGGCGCGGGCCGTGGTCAACGATCCCAGGGTCCTGCTGGCGGACGAGCCGAGCGGTAACCTGGACGAGAAGCACGCGGGCCGGCTGCATGATTTGCTGTTTGAACTCGTCCGTGACCTGGAAACCGCTCTCGTCATCGTCACGCACAACCGCGCGCTTTCCGAGCGGGCCGACCGGACTCTACTGTTGACGCAAGGTCGACTGCAGCCGACTGTGTCGGGGGGGGTAATGTCGTAGTGCAGTGCGATCAATGTGGGGAGCGGCCGGCGGCGGTACACCTGACGCAAATCGTCAACGACTCGGTGACTACGGTACACCTGTGTGAAAAGTGCGCTGCGGAGAAAGGCGTGCAGACAGGAGCGACTGTCGCGAAGTTCCCCCTATCGGACTTCCTCGCTTCGATGGGAAAAGGTGCGTCGACCCAGCTCCCCATGGGTGATGATGCCGCCGAGTGCCAGTCCTGTGGTGGAACTTTGCAGGACTTTCGGGACTCGGGACGGTTGGGCTGCCCGGAGTGTTACCGCGCGTTTGCCTCTCATTTGCGGGATCTCTTGCGGCGTCTACATGGATCGAGCCAGCACGTGGGTGAGCTGTATACCGGGTCTCACCGTGCCGTGGACGAAGTTGCGCCGACCGTTGCTGACCTGCGTGACCAGCTGCGACGGGCGGTAGAGACGGAGAACTTCGAGTTGGCCGCTGACCTGCGGGATCGGATTCGGGTGATTGAATGACTTTCGATATCAATCTCGTGCCGGACGGTGGCATGTCTTGGCTGGACGCCAGCGGTCCAGATGGGAACATCGTCCTGTCGACTCGTGTACGTCTGGCGCGGAACCTCGACGACCAGCCTTTCACCGTCCGTTCCGGGTCAGAGGACAACCAGGTGGTACTCGACCAGGTGGAGCGGGCGAGTCGGGCATCGAGACAGCTGCACGACGCACCGCTCATCCGAATCGACCACCTGCAGGCTAATGAACGCCAGCTGCTGCATGAGCGTCACCTGATCTCCCGGGAACTGGCGGAACTCGGCGACGACGGTAAAGTGCGTACGGCCGCGGCCCTCCTCACCGACGGGTCCGTCGGAATGATGGTCAACGAGGAGGATCACGTCCGGTTGCAATGTCTGAAATCCGGGTTTTCGTTGGAGGAGGCATACTCCGATCTCGAGCGTCTCGACGCGGATATGGGGGCTCAGCTGGCCTTCGCGTTCCATGAAGAGTTCGGTTATCTTACCTCATGCCCGACCAATGCTGGAACGGGGTTACGGGCTTCCGTCTTGATCCACCTTCCCGGCCTCGTGCTCACGAAGGAGATCGCGAAGGTGCTTCAGGGTCTGTCCCAGGTGGGACTCACGTTTCGAGGGCTCTACGGGGAGGGTAGCGAGGTAGTCGGCAACTTCTTCCAGCTCTCGAATCAGACGACGCTGGGGAAGTCGGAGGGTGAGCTACTCGAACATCTGGGTGACATGGTGCGGAAGGTGATCGAGTATGAGCAGCAGGCCCGACACGTGCTCCAACGGGACGCCCCCACGGTGATTGCCGACAAGGTTTGGCGTGCCTACGGTCTGTTGAAATATGCTCGCAGCCTCTCGTTCGAGGAGACGATGAACTTGCTGAGCGGCGTGCGCCTAGGGGTCGGACTGAACCTCATCTCGGATATCAGTGTATACACATTGAACAAGCTGTTGATTTTTGCCCAGCCGGCCCATCTGGCCATGAGCGAGGGGCGGGAATTGGGCGATTCGGAGCTGGCGGTGGTGCGTGCCGCCTATACCCGGCAACTGCTCGAGGAGGAAGCGACCCGCTGACGGGCCGCTTCGTCTATTACCCGATAGGATTCATCATCTGCGTTACGATAACACGGCTAATTGAATGAACGGTTACAACTTCACCGACCGAGTTCGCAAGGTTCTGCAGATGGCGCGAGAAGAAGCCGCCCGTCTGCACCACGAATACGTTGGTACGGAGCACATTCTCCTCGGGTTGATACGCGAAGGGGAGGGTGTGGCGGCCGCAGTGCTCACCAACCTGAATGTGGACCTGGACGAGATCCAGCAAAGGATCGAGGAGACGGTCAAGAAGGGGAAGGCGCCGGCCTCGTCGGGTCCCGATCTCCCGTATACCTCGCGAGCCAAGAAGGTATTGGAGCTTGCGATGAGTGAGGCCCGGGAGCTGAATCATTCCTACGTCGGTACCGAACACCTGCTCCTCGGCCTGCTGCGGGAGGAGAAGGGGATTGCGGCTCAGGTTCTGACCGACGCAGGGGTCAACCTGGAGCAGGCGCGGGCCGAGACTCTGCGACTGCTGGGTAGTGACATGCCGTCGGGGCTGAAGGGTGGGAGCCAAGCCCAGGCGGTTCCCCGCTCCGAGAAGAAGTCTAAGACGCCTGCGCTGGATCACTTCTGCCGGGACCTGACGGCCCTGGCCGGAGAAGGGCAACTAGATCCCACGATTGGGAGGGAGCGTGAGATCGAACGCGTGATAGAGGTGCTCTCGCGGCGCAAGAAGAACAATCCGGTGCTAATCGGCGAGGCCGGAGTGGGCAAGACGGCTATCGTTGAGGGTCTGGCTCAACTCATTGCCTCGGGCAACGGTCCGGAGGCCCTGCGGCGCCACCGCGTTCTCGCTCTCGACATGGCGGCGGTGATCGCCGGCACGAAATACCGCGGGCAGTTCGAAGAGCGGCTGAAGGCGGTCATGAACGAGATCGCTCAGAACAAGAACGTGATCCTTTTCATTGACGAGCTTCACACGCTCGTTGGTGCGGGTGCCGCCGAGGGTGCCATAGACGCATCCAACATGCTGAAGCCGGCGCTGGCCCGTGGCGAGCTGCAGTGTGTTGGCGCCTCGACTCTGAACGAATACCGCAAGTACATAGAAAAAGACGCTGCGCTGGAACGTAGGTTCCAGACGGTGATCGTGGAGCCGCCAACGGTCGAAGAGACGATAGAGATTCTCAAGGGCCTGCGGCAGCGATATGAGGATCACCATCGTATCGTGATTCCCGATGCCACTCTCGACGGGGCGGCCAAGCTCTCGGAGCGCTACATAACCGACCGGTTTCTCCCGGACAAGGCCATCGATGTTATCGACGAGGCCGGAGCGCGCGCCCGGTTGGCCGCTCAAGTGCCGCCACCAGAGGTCGGGCGGTTGAAGGAGGAGTTGGAGGGAATCAACCGCGAAAAGGAAGAAGCCGTTCGCGATCAGAATTTTGAAAAAGCGGCGGCGCTGCGTGATCAAGAGCGCGAGTTGCAGGCAGATATTCGTAAGCGGCAGGAAGAGTGGGAGAAGGAGCGCCAGACACATAGGCCCACGATCTCCGAAGATGAGGTTGCGTTCATCGTGTCGCGCTGGACGGGAATTCCGGTCACGAGGCTGCAGGAGGCGGAAACGAAACGCCTGCTGCGGATGGAGGAAGAGCTGCACAAGGTGGTGGTCGGGCAGGATCACGCCATTGAAGCCATCTCACGTGCGATTCGCCGTTCGCGGGCCGGTCTCAAGGACCCGAACCGTCCGATAGGATGCTTCATCTTCAGCGGCCCGACCGGCGTCGGCAAGACTGAGTTGGCCCGAGCGCTGGCCCGGTTCCTCTTTGCTGACGAGAAGGCGCTGATTCGCGTCGACATGTCAGAGTACATGGAGAAGTTCAGCGTAAGCCGGCTGATTGGCGCGCCTCCCGGGTATGTGGGTTACGAGGATTCGGGTACGCTCACGAAGGCGGTCCGGCGGAAGCCGTATTCGGTCGTTTTGCTGGACGAAATCGAAAAGGCACACCCGGATGTGTTCAACATCCTGCTTCAGGTGCTTGACGAAGGACACCTGACCGATAATTACGGGCGGGTCATCGATTTCAAGAATACGGTGGTCATCATGACATCCAATATCGGTGCTCGAGATATTGCCAAGGGGAAGGCGCTTGGTTTTGCGCCACCCGACGAGCAAACCAGTTTTGAGCGGATGTCGGAAAAGGTGAAGGACGAAATCAGCCGCGTGTTCAACCCGGAGTTCTTGAACAGGGTCGATGATACGATCGTATTCCATCCACTTTCGCGCGATCACATCGCCAAGATCGTGGAGATCATGTTCGCTGAGGTGCAAGCCCGCGTGGCAGACGAGGGGTTCCAGATAGTGCGGACCGACGCGGCGACGAAGTTCCTAGTGGAGCACGGGTATGATGAGAGCTTTGGGGCCCGGCCGCTGAGACGAGCTATCCAGCGGTACGTGGAGGACCCGCTCTCCGACAAGATTCTGAGGGGTGAGTTTTCGCCCGGAGAAGAGATCCAAGTCGACGTCAGCGAGGATGGTGAGAAGCTCGTCTTTCAGGCGTTGACAGGCAGCAAGAGCACGTAGGCGGAGATATGGCGAAGCTCGGTAAGATACTCCTCTTGACCGCCGTCTTTGGAATCGCTGCTGGGAATGTGCAGGCCCAGCAGCGCGACCAGACATCGGTGATCGACAGCATAGCGGTGCGCGGAGCCGACCGATCAGGTCGAGCTGCGGTAATCAGTCGCATCAACATTGCGCTGGGTCAGCCCGTGGGTTTCCTCGATGTGCAGCGTGCCGTTGAGGCCCTCTATGCCACGGGTCAATACGCCGACGTCAAAGTGCTCCAGGCCACGATCGAGGGCAAGGAGGTGCTCCTGTTCGAGGTGGTCGAGCGTGCGATCCTCGGGCGGTGGGATGTGGAAGGAACGTCGAAGTTGCCGGAGCGTTCGGTGCGCGGCAAGGTTCGACTCCTGGCAGGCCGGCCTTTCAATCCGGCAGATGTAAGCGTGGCTGTATCAGCCATCGACTCCCTGTATAAGAAGGAAGGGTATTACCAGACCCGCATCGAATCCCGGGTTCTGCCCCAGGATGACGGCCGAGTGAACGTGGTGTTCAGCGTCAAAGAGGGAAGTCGCGTCGCCGTGAGCCGTGTCATCATAGAAGGGAATGAGGCGTTTGAGGCCGGCGAGATAGTGAAGCATATGAATACGCGCCCCGAAGGGTTTCTTTGGTTCAAGAAAGGGGAATACGACGAGCAGGAGTTGCTGCGCGATGTCCGCGAACGCTTGCCTGCGTTCTATGCGTCACACGGCTACATCGACTTCCAGGTGCTTCGTGATACACTGGTCGTTAATGAAGGGACCGGCAAGGGGACGATCATTGTCTCGGTCGACGAAGGCGAACAATACGGTATCGGCACGTTCGAGATATTAGGCAACAGGGAGTTCACCAGAGAGCAACTGGCGCAGTTCTATCCCTTCGGGGAAGATCGTGGTAGTGGAGGATTGCTCGGTCTTGGGGGAGGTAAAGACGAGGGTGCGTTCGATATGGGGGAGTGGGCGGCCGCGACTGGGGAAGTGCACAGCCTGTATTGGGACAACGGCTACATTCGTGCTCAGGTTCAGGACGTTGTGTCACGTCGTACGAGGACCGACGGCTCCAGGGTGGTAGACCTCCGCTGGCAGATTCGAGAAGGAGCACCGGCAATTGTGAGTCGGATCAAGATTGTCGGGAACACGATCACGCACGAGGACGTGATCCGGCGGGCGATCTTCATGGTTCCGGGAGACGTGTTCCGCCGCAGCATGTTGATTCGGTCCTATCAGAGTATCTCCAACCTAGGATTCTTCGAGCAGCCACTGCCGGTGCCCTTCACCGAGCCCGCCAATCAACAGGGCGACGTGGACGTCATCTTCACGGTAAAGGAGCGGCGCACCGGCAATGTGAACTTCGGTGCTTCGGTTGGTCAGGGAACTGGCGTAGGCGGTTTCATTGGAATGGAAGAGCCCAATTTGTTTGGGAAAGGAAAGCGCATCAAGTTTCAGCTACAGTTCGGGAGCAATCTGAGCGATTTCAGCGTCACGTATACCGATCCGGCCATCCGCGGCAGCTTGATTTCGGGGAGCCTGAGATTGCACAACACGCGGCAACGGTTCACAATCGCCGACTTGGGGCGGATAACGACTCGGGGCGGAAGTGTTCAACTTGGCTTTCCACTCTTTGGATCCCGCTTCACCCGCGTGTTGGGTTCGTATCTGCTGGAGCAGAGCGACTTCGATTCCCCCCAGGCTCTGTTGTCGGTGTTCCGTTGCAGTAACTGCGTGCTTTCGAGCGCGAGCATTTCCGTCGTCCGTGATACACGCGTGGGTTTGCCGTTCGCCACCGGCGGGACGATGCATCAGTTCGCGTTATCGCAAAACGGCGGTCCCCTGGGGGGGAGCGGCAATTTCCGACGGGCCACTTTCGAGGGTCGCTGGTACGCGCCACTGAGCCAGGCCGATTTGCAGCTGGGGCTCGGCGGCATGCAGTTCCTGTTGGGGTTCACCGCGAAGACCGGCTTCGTGTGGGGAGATGCAGGGCCGCACTTTCGGCAACTCTTTTCGATGGGTGGAACACAATTCGGCATTCCACTTCGGGGATATGACGAATTCTCCATCACCCCCAACGGCTTCGATCCGACTGCCAGTGGATCGCGGGCAAGTGGAGTAAACGCGTTCGGCGCGTCGTATGCCGCGTTCACGGGTGAAATCGGGTTGCGCTTGAGCCAGATGCTTTACTTGAACACGTTCCTGGATGCGGGAAACGTTTGGGCGACCGCAGGGCAGTACAATCCAACGCGGCTGTTCCGCGGAGCCGGCCTGGGTGTGAGTGTCGTCTCCCCTCTCGGACCGATCGGTCTCGACTATGCGTACGGCTTCGATCGCCTAGACTTGGCAGGAGATCCGGATCCGGGCTGGCAGCTCCACTTCAAGCTAGGCAACTTTTTCTAGAATGAATTGCGCTTGAGAGCAAGGCAGAGGAACATGGATCGACTCATATCGCGGTGGGTGCCCGCCGCACTGGTGGTAATCGTGGTGGTAGGCGTGGCTGCCACTGCTCGACAAGCGGGGCAGGCAGTAGGCATCGTAAATCTGCAGGTTATCATGAGGCAAACACCGGGCTACCAAGAGGCGCTCGTCACGTTCGAGGCGGAGTTCAAGGCAGCGCAAGACGATCTGGAGGCGATGTGGCAGCAGCGCGATTCACTCCTTGCCGCATATGAGCGCGCATCGATCGTCCTCACTCCGACGGGCCGCCAGGAAAAGCAGGCCGAAATCCAACAGCTCGAAGCCAGGCTCGAGCAACGTGCTCAGGACCTGCAGAATCGGCAGGCGGAGCGTCAGCGCGAATTGGTAAGCCCGCTGGAGCAGCGCGTTCAGGCCGTTATCGAGGGTATTCGGGCCGAGCGCAACCTCGGCATTATTTTCGACGTTTCCACCATGCAAGGGATTGCGGCCGTGGACCCGCAGTTGGACCTCACACCAATCGTCGTGCAGCGGTTGCAACAATCCCAGAACTGAGCTGCCGTGCAAGCGTCGTTCCGTTTGACCGCCGGTGAGATCGCCAAGCTCGCCGGCGGCAAGATAGTCGGAGACGGCGACACTCTGATCTCAGGTGTTTGCTCGCTGGAGAAGGCCGGACCCGGCGATCTGTCGCTTCTGGCTACCGCCAGATTCCTCGCCGCGTTTCGACAGTCGCGGGCTGGCGCCGTGCTGGTTCCGCCGGATTTCGCGAACGAATCTGAAGGCCCTCCCACACGAATCCTCGTCGAGTCGCCGCGCCGCGCGTTGATCCGGGTGTTATCCGCCTTGGCCCCGACGGAATCGCCCGTGTGGGGCATTCATCACACCGCTAGGGTGGGGGCGGGAGTGCGGTGGAGGGGGCGCATTGCCGTGGCGGGCGGTGCAACCATCGGTCGAGACGTTCGGCTGGGGGCGAACTGCGTGCTCGGGCCGTATGTCGTGATCGGCGCTGGTGTCAGAATCGGCGACGAATGCCGGATTCACGCCCATGCCGTGGTGGAGGCTAGTGCGACGTTGGGAGATCGAGTGGTGTTGCACGCCGGTGCCCGGATCGGTACGCCGGGGTTTGGGTACGCGAGAAGTGATTCGGGGCACGAAAGAATTCCCCACGTCGCCGGATGTCTGATCGGCGACGACGTAGAGATTGGGTCCAACACCACGATCGACTGCGGTGGGATCGACGACACAGTGATTGGGGCGGGCACCAAGATAGACAACTTGGTGCAAGTGGCCCATCACGTTCGCATTGGACGCCGCTGTCTGATCATGGCGCAGGTAGGGATAGCCGGCAGCTCTGTAGTGGAGGATGACGTGGTCTTGGCTGGACAGGCAGGCCTGGCGGACCACGTCACGGTCGGTAGGGAGGCTCGTGTTGCCGCTCAGAGCGGCGTGATAGGGGATGTCGCGCCCGGCTCGGTAGTCTCGGGATATCCAGCTCGCAATCATCGCGAAGTGCTCCGTCACCAGGCAGTGCTCAAACGCCTCGCGCCTCTCTCCAGACGGCTGGAAGAACTGGCCAGCGCCCATGACGGTCAGCGGTAGACGGTCGATTGCCGAACCGGCGTCGCTCAGCGGGATGGGGTTACATACCGGGAGCAAAACCACGCTCACGTTTCGGCCCGCCGCTGTGGGACAGGGTATCGTGTTCCGCCGGGTCGATCTGCCTCAAAGGCCGGAGATTCCGGCGCATTTCACAGCCGTGTGTGCCATGGAACGCCGTACGGTGCTCGGTGGTGGTGGAGCGACGATCGACACCGTAGAGCATGTCTTGGCGGCAGTGGCGGGGCACGAGATCGACGATCTGTACATCGATGTGGATGGTCCCGAGGTGCCGATTATGGATGGGAGCGCGGCGCCGTTTTTTTTCGCGTTGCATGATGCCGGTCCGGTAGTCGTAGGAGGCCGTGTCGAACCACTCACCTTGCTGCGGCCGGTGACCACACGCGAAGGCGACGCGGAGTACCGTGCGCGCCCGGGCCCGAGCAACGTGACGGTCACGGTGGAGTGGGATCATCCCCTCATAGGAAGGCAGCAGGGCTCGTACCGGATGTCGCCGGAGGTGTTTGGCAAAGAGCTGGCTTCGGCCAGGACCTTCGGCTTTCTACACGAAATCGATGAGCTACGCGATCGGGGATTGATCGCCGGCGGCCACTTGGGTTGTGCCATAGTGCTGTCGGAATCCGACGTGATCAACACTGAATTGAGATGGGATGATGAGTTCGTTCGCCATAAGGCCTTGGATTTGATCGGCGATCTCGCGCTCATGGGTGGAAGGTTCAATGCTACAATAGAGGCCACGCAGCCAAGTCACCGAGGCAACATTGCGTTTGCCCGCGCCATACATCATCACTGCTCGAGTGGAAAGCGAGAACGCCGTTATGGAAATGGACATCACCAAAATCCTTGACGTGCTACCCCACCGATTTCCGATGCTGTTGGTGGATCGCATAGTGGAATCCGAACCAGGTAAGCGAATCGTCGGGATCAAGAACGTCACCATCAATGAGCCGTTCTTTCAGGGACATTTCCCTGGGCATCCCATCATGCCTGGAGTGCTGATTGTCGAGGCTATGGCTCAAGCGGGTGGCATGTTGATGATGGATGCCGTGGAAAACCCGCAGGACAAAGTGGTCTACTTCATGACAATCGATAAAGTCAAGTTCCGGCGCCCCGTTGTGCCGGGAGATCAGCTTCGGCTCGAAGTCGAATTGCTCGAGTTCAAGGGCAAGCGCTGCAGGATGCGCGGCGAGGCGTTTGTGGACGGCAAGAAGGTGACCGAAGCGGAAATGATGGCAGGGATCGTGGACCGATGACAATGACAACACGGATGATCCCTTTGTGACCGCTCGCGTACACCCGACTGCCATAGTCGATCCGTCTGCGGAACTCGGCCTCGACGTGGTCGTCGAACCGTTCGCGGTTGTAGGTCGGGGAGTGGTAGTAGGTGCAGGCACGACGATCGGTACACGGGCTACGGTGTATGGTCCTACGACACTGGGTGCCGGGTGCTCGGTGGGGATCGGCGCCGTGATCGGAACCGATCCGCAAGACTTGAAATATGAGGGGGGAGGGGAAGTCAGCGAGCTGGTGATCGGCGAGGAAACCAATATCCGCGAATATGTGACCATCAACCGGGGGACGTCGGCGTCCGGAAGCACGGTCGTAGGGCCGCGCTGCTACCTCATGAGCTACGTCCACATCGCCCACGACTGTCGCCTCGGCGAGGGCGTCATCCTTGCCAATGCGGTCCAATTGGCGGGGCACGTCGACATCGGAGCCTTTGCTCAGATCGGCGGGCTGACTCCCGTGCACCAGTTTGTGAGAATCGGTGCCCATGCCTTCATCGGAGGCGGCTCGAGAGTTCCCCAAGATGTCCCGCCCTTCGCACGAACGGCCGGCAACCCGATACGGTTCTACGGGATCAACGCGGTCGGGCTCAGACGGGCCGGCTTCGACGCCGACCTGCGCCTGACGATCCAGCGTGCGTACCGAGTGTTGTTCAACTCCACGTTGCCGCGTAGTGAGGCGATTGACCGAGTCCGAGATGGGAGCGGTCACATTCCTGAGGTTGGGCAGCTGCTGGATTTCCTGGCTACCTCAGAGCGGGGAGTGATGGTGTGATGCTCGTGGAAGAGGCACGCACGGCACGTAGCGCAAGTTCCTCGTGCCGTTCGCCCAAACGAATCTTGGTGTCGGCCGGAGAGCCTTCCGGCGATCTGCATGCGGCGGGTGTGATATCTGTGTTGCGCGACAGGTTCCCCGAATCACGGTTTTCCGGCATGGGGGGCCCGAGGATGGTGGCGGCAGGAGCCGGCCTGACCACACGGATGGAAACGCTGACGACCATTGGCTTTACGCAGGTGGTACGGACGCTTCCCGCACATGTCCGCTTGCTGTCTGCCATGCGTCGTGAACTCGCCCGGGGGCACACCGACATGGTGTTGCTGACGGATTATCCCGGCCTTCACCTGCGGGTGGCCAGGGCAGCAGCGAAGCATGGAGTGCCGGTGCTGTACTACATCGCCCCTCAGATGTGGGCGTGGGGCGAACGAAGGGTTGCGGTTCTTCGGGAGGCGGTTGCCCATCTCGCCGTCATCCTGCCGTTTGAAGAGCAGTTCTTTTCCCGTCGCGGTGTACGGACTACGTTCGTCGGCCATCCGCTGCTCGACCGGAAGAGACCCACCGCACAGGAGGCACGGAAGGCTGTGGGCTTGGGCGAGTCCACGCCCGTGTTGGGCCTGTTCCCCGGGAGCAGAAAGACGGAGGTGCGGCGCCTCTGGCCGATTCTGCGGGAGGCCGCACGCCTCGTCTGCAAATCGGTGCCTGAGGTGGAAGTAGTGGTCGCGACGGTGCCGGGGCTGGAATACCACGGTGGCGATGGGTTCCGGCTGTGGGCTGCCGATTCGCCCACCGTCATGGCGGTCTCCAATGCGGCAATATGTAAATCCGGTACGAGCACGCTCGAAGCCGTCCTGGCCGACACACCGATGGTGATTTGCTACCGAATGGATGCTATTTCCTACGCCATCGCGAAGCGTGTTGTTCGGTGCCCGCACATCGGTTTGGTGAACCTCGTGGCAGGTCGTGAGGTTGCTCCGGAGTACGTACAGGGAGCCGCGACCGCCGAGCAGCTGGCGCGACACGTTCTCGTCCTCCTCGACTCCGACGGCCGGGAGGGATCCCGGCAACGCGATGCGTTCGCCTTGGTCCGAGAGCGGTTGGGCACTCCGGGTGCCTCGCGGCGTGTCGCGGACCTGGCCGCGGGATTGATGGGCAGTTGAGGCGTATCGGGGCGGGGGCGGTGATCGCTCGAGTGTTGGTGTCTCTGCTGGGTCTGACGTGGCGCGTGCAGGCTCGTGGGCGTGAGCACCCCGACGGGTTGCGTCGCCATGGTCGGCCGTTCGTCTTTGCGTCGTGGCACAGTCACCTCCTGCCGTTGGTCTGGTACCACCGAGGGGATGCCACGTCATTGTTGGTGAGTGCACACGATGACGGTGGCTACCTGGCCGGCGCGGCGCGGGCGTGGGGATATGCGTTGGTTCGAGGGTCATCTACGAGGGGCGGAGCGGGTGCTTTCCGGAGAATGCTGGAGATCTTGCGGGGTGGGGGTGAGATTGCCGTCACACCCGACGGTCCCCGGGGGCCGGCCGGCGTGGTGAAGCCTGGAGTGGTCGCTGCCGCCCAAGCTACCGGAGCGCCCATTGTGCCGGTTGCCGCCCTGTCATCGTCCTCCTGGCGATTGCGCTCCTGGGATGGGTTGCGCATTCCCAAGCCATTCGCCCGTGTGCGCATAGTCTATGGAGTTCCCCTCCGAGTTTCCGGCGAGGCCTCGCGGTCGGCGGCGGCGGAAATGCTGCGGCAGCGCCTGGATGCGGTGAGCGAGTTGGCGAAGTGCTGACGCCCCTATGGTTGTGGAGCAATCGTTCCTTGGCGGCCCGGCTGGCGCGGCTTTCGCTCCTTCCTGCTTCGTTGTTCTACCGTGCCGTCATGGCTGCGAGAACGCGGGCCTACCGGGCCGGGTTGCTTCACCAGGCGGACGTGCCCCTGCCGGTGGTAGCCGTGGGTAACTTGACGGTGGGTGGCTCGGGGAAGACGCCGATCTGCAGTTGGATTGCGCGATATTATGCAGATCGAGGCTTCCAGGCCGGAATCGTTCTCCGGGGGTACGGGGGAGACGAGGCGAAGCTTCACCGGCAGCTGGCCGAGTCGGCAATCGTTATCGAGAACCCCGATCGTGTGGCGGGGGCTCTGGAAGCGGAGGCAAACGGTGCGGATGTGGTGGTGCTGGACGATGCTTTTCAGCGCCTGGATATTGTTCGAGACTTGAATATCGTCCTCGTGAGCACCGAATCGAGCCGCGCCGTTCGGTGGACGCTGCCTGCAGGGCCGTGGCGCGAAGGCATGAAGGCTTTGCGGCGGGCCGATCTGGTGGTGGTGACGCGCAAGCGGGCCGATCGACATTCGGCGGAGGAAATGGCGAGACGGGTGAGGCGGATTTCTCGCAACCGGCCGGTGGCCATCGCACGGCTCGGAGTGACGGGATTCACCGGGATGCTCAGTGGTGAGGAGGTACCGGTCGAGTCTCTGAACGGAGCGAGCGTGCTGGCCGCCGCCGGTATTGCTGATCCCTATACCTTTGCGGGCCAATGCAGCGAATTCGGCGCTCGGGTTAGACTGCTCCTCCTCGAGGACCATCACGAGTTCACCGATGAAGATACGGAGCGTATGGTGCAAGCCTCTCGCAAGGTTGATTACGTTGTAGTGACCGAGAAGGACGCTGTCAAACTCCGTTCCCTGTGGCCGGGCCATGCCCCTGAGCCGATTGTGGCGTCCTTGGATGTGGAATGGGAGACCGGACAAAGAGAACTCGAGACGGCCCTAGACGCTGTGGTCGCCGGGGTCGACGACTTGGTTCCGCGGCTCCGTGGTGATCCGGCTGTCGGCGGCGACCCATGACCAAGAATAGCCCCGTTGACACTGTTGCAAGCGACGTTCCGGTAGCCGGGGTCGCGCAAGAGCCAAACTTTGGGGACGACAATCCTTTCGAGGATATGATGGCGCGGTTTGACCATGCGGCCGAACTCGTGAGCCTCGATCCGGGGATTTATAAGGTTCTCCGTCAGCCCGAGAAGCAGATCATCGTATCGATACCGATTCAACTGGACACCGGTGATGTCGAGGTCTTCACCGGATACCGGGTGATCCACAACACTTCCCGGGGGCCGGGGAAGGGTGGGATTCGGTTCGATCCCAATGTGACGATCGACGAGGTCAAGGCGCTAGCGGCGTGGATGACGTGGAAGTGTGCCGTGGTGAATATTCCGTTCGGGGGCGCGAAGGGTGGTGTGGTGTGCGATCCGACCAAGCTCTCAGATGCCGAACTCGAGCGGGTTACGCGCAGATACACGGCAGCATTGATCAACGTCCTGGGTCCGGAGTCGGACATTCCCGCGCCCGATGTTAACACCAACGAGCGGGTCATGGCGTGGATCATGGACACATATGCCATGCACAAGCAATCGGCGTCGCATGGTGTCGTAACCGGCAAGCCGATAGAGATCGGGGGTTCACTGGGCCGCCGCGAGGCGACGGGCCGCGGGTGCATGATCGTGACGAAGGAAGCCCTCAAGCACCTTGGGTTGCCGGTGCGTGGGTCACGGGTTGCCGTTCAAGGATTCGGCAACGTCGGCTCTGTCGCTGCGAAGCTGTTGGGGCAGGAAGGGTTGACGGTGGTAGCGGTAAGCGATGCGTCGACGGGAGTGTATAACGAGAACGGGATTTACATCGACGAGGCGCTGCAGTGGGTTCGAGAGAATCGTTATCTCGACGGGTATCCCGGCGGCGATGCGATCAGCAATGAGGAGTTGTTGTCGCTCGAACTCGATGTGTTGTTGCCCGCCGCGGTCGAGAACGTGATCACGCGACGGAACGCTGCGGGAATCAATACGAAGGTCATCTGCGAAGGTGCGAACGGTCCGACCACGGCTGCGGCGGACCGGATTCTGGAGGACAAGGGCGTGTTCGTCATCCCCGACATTCTGGCAAACGCCGGCGGCGTGACGGTGAGCTATTTCGAGTGGGTTCAGAATCGAAGCGGCTATTTTTGGGATGAGAAAACGGTGGTAGATCGTCTGGAGGCGATTACGGTTCGGTCGTTTGCCGACGTGTTGGAAGTTTCCAAACGCCACTCGGTGGATATGCGAACGGCAGCTTATATGTTGTCTGTCGAGCGAGTGGCGGCGGTCCACCGCATTCGCGGGATGTATGCTTGATGGTGTTTCATATAGTTGCGGTGGGAAGGGTCCGCCATTCCGGCTTCAGCACCGCATGCGACGACTACGTTGGACGAGTCCGTCGCTACGCTAAGCTGCACATACACGAGGTGCCGGACGGCTCTCGTCGCTCGAAATCCCCCAAGGTAATCTTGCATGAAGAGGCCGAGGCGTTGCTCGATGCGGCGCCGTCCAATGCTCGGCTCGTCGCTGTTTCGCGAGGTGGGTGCCGGTTGGACAGTCGTGCGTTTGCCGCCAAACTCGACAAGTGGCGTCAGGCAGGTCGGGATCTGGCGTTCTTTATCGGCGGTGCCTACGGATTGGACGGGTCGCTGCAACGGCGATGTGACGAGACCATCCGCCTGTCCGATATGACGCTCCCACACGAGTTGGCCAGGCTCGTGCTCCTGGAGCAGATTTATCGTGGCAATACCATCCTCAAAGGCGAACCATACCACAAAGGTGATTGAGCCACTTTCTCAGGACGTTCGTAGACGCCTGCTCGAGTATGCCCGTGCAACTCTCATGGCTGTGGTGGAGGGTCGCTCGCCCGGCGAGCCGCCACGGGGAGGGGTCTTGAACGAGAGGTCGGCGGTGTTTGTAACGCTGCGCTGTGGCACAGAGCTGCGGGGTTGCCTGGGCCGGACACGCGCCAGCCGGCCTCTTGGTGTGGTGGTTGGAGAAATGACACGGGACGCCGCCACACAGGACCCCAGGTTTCCCCCGGTGACGCCAGAGGAAGCTCCCCATGTGCAGATCGAGATCTCACGTCTCTCGGAGCCTGTCGCGGCGACGCGGGACGAAATAGTGATCGGCCGGCATGGGCTCGTCATCCGCAGCGGGCACAACGTGGGTTTGTTGCTGCCTCAGGTGGCGACGGAATTTGGCTGTGACGTGGAAGAATTTCTGCAACTGGCATGTCGCAAGGCGGAACTTCCGGCGTCAGCGTGGCAGGATGCCAACGTGACGATCAGCGTCTTCGAGGCCGAGGTGTTTGGCGAGTGACAGAATGGTTCGAGGAATGGTTCGGGGAAGAGTACCTTCGGTTGTACCCGCACCGGGATGAAGCGGACGCGGAGCGAGCCGTTGCGCTGATCGACCGGGTCGCCAAACTCGATGGAGCGAGGGTGCTGGATCTGGGGTGTGGTCCGGGGAGGCATGCCGCCCGGCTGGCACAACGCGGCGCCACGGTTTTTGGACTTGATTTATCCATGCCGCTGCTGAGCCGCGCAAGACACGGCACCCCGCCGTTATCCTCGCTGGTGCGGGGAGACATGCGACATCTTCCGTTTTGCCACGGAGCGTTCGACCTCGTCGTCAATTTGTTCACCAGTTTCGGTTACTTCGCGGACGATCGGGAGCACGCGCAGGTCATCCGCGGCGTGGCCGATGCCCTGGTGCCGGGTGGGAAGCTGTTCATGGATTTTCTCAATGCCGATTCAGTGCGCGCGAATCTGGTGCCGCACGAGGAGCGGAAATTCGGAACCCAACAGGTAGCCATCGAACGGAGGCTGAGTGATGATCAAAGGTTTGTCGTGAAGGAAATGCACATGGTCGATGACGGGCGCCGTTTCCTGGAACGGGTTCGTTTGTTCTCGGCAGATGATCTGGCGGAAATGATGGGACAGGCAGGGCTGCACGTCGTCCAGCGCTTCGGCAGCTATGCTGGTGACGAGTTGGGGCGAGACGCTCCCCGGGCCATCATCGTGGCTCAGCGGCAATGACGCTCGAGATCCAGTCCGCCCCCGCCCTCATCGACGCCGGCGCGGGCATCGAACTGACGCCCGCCTTGGATCGTGGCGTGACAATCGATCCCGTATTGCGCCCGGCCCTTGTGGGGCAGCACCCTCGCGCCCTGGAGAACATCGACCGTCTGTTGAGTGGTGATGCCCTATGTGTGACAAGCGGTCAACAGCCCGGCTTGTTTACCGGCCCGCTCTTTACAGTGTACAAGGCCATTTCTGCCGTGGTGTTGGCTCGTGAGTGTGAGGCCGCCCTGGGTCGTCCGGTCGTGCCCGTGTTTTGGGTTGCCGGGGACGATCATGATTTTGCCGAGGCAAGCCATGTCACCCTCCTCTCTAGTGCAAACAAACTCGAACGTATTGAGCTTCCCTCCCGTGAAGTCGGTGCGCCCTCTACACCGTTGTACCGAGACCAATTGGGCCCGGAGATCGAGGGACTCATCGCCCGGGTGAACGAATTGATGCCCGATACAGAGTTCCGCGCCGATGCGATGGCGTGGCTGGAACGACACTACCGGCCCGGGAATGACATGGCCACGGCGTTCGGGGATTCATTGGCGGAACTCCTCGGTCCCGCTGGGCTGATTGTGTTCCATCCAACCCATTCCACCGCCAAGGCGGTGTCGGCGCCATGGATGATGGAGGCACTGGAGCACGCCGCCGAGTTGGACGAGAGTCTACAGCTAAAGGCCAAGGAACTGGAGACGGCGGGCAAGGCGGTACCGGTAACGATACAGGCCGGTAATACGCTGGTGATGGTCGACGGGTCGATGGGACGTGACCGCTTGATCATGGATGGCACCGGTTTCTTGACGAGGCGGGCCGGAGAAAAGTGGACATTGCCGGCGCTGCGGGAATTGGCCAAGACTGCGCCCGAACGATTGTCGGCTAATGTGTTGCTGCGGCCGGTGGTCGAAGCCGCCATTCTGCCAACAGTGGCATATATCGCCGGGCCCGGCGAGATGGCCTATTTCCCCCAGGCCGCACCGGTCTACGAGGTCCTGGGCGTGACGCCCCAAGTTTTCGTTCCGCGTTGGTCGGCTCGAATCATCGAGGCCAGAGTGCGGAAGACGCTGGATCGGTATGATCTGACGCCGGAGGATTTTGCTGTGTCGGAGGGGCGGCTCGAGGCTCGACTCGTCCAGGACGCCATGCCCCCAAATGCAGCCAGCGCACTGGAGCTGCTACGGGAGACCGTCGAGGTGCAATTCTCGCAGCTGACGGCGGCCGCGAAGCAGATAGATCAAACGCTCGAGAAGCCGATCGAGCACGTTCGCCATCAAATAGCGAGCGGGCTGGAGCACGTAGAGAAGCGATTCATCTCACGGCTAAAGCAACAGAACGAGACGCTGGTGCAGCGAATAGCGAACGCGAGGAACGCTGTCCTTCCGAACGGGCGGCCCCAGGAGCGCGTGTTCAACATCTTGCAATACCTCGTGAAGTACGGGCCGAGTTTTCTGCAAGAGGCCGAGGCATCCTGCGAAGCTTGGGCCAAAGGCCTCGCACCGGTGCCACGGCGTCCCTAGCCCACCGCCGATGACCCCACCGTACCCTTCCGCCTGCCAACCGGTAACACCGTGAACCCACCGCCCGGAGACCGCCGGGGTCGTCCTGCCGCTCGCGTTGCGGCTGGCATTCTGGTGACGCGAATACTTGGGCTCGTCAGAGAACGTGTGTTTGCGCACTACTTCGGCAGCGGACGGGAAGCCGACGCGTTCCGTGCAGCGCTACGCATTCCCAACATCATCAGGAACCTGCTTGGCGAAGGGACGCTGTCCGCCTCGTTCATTCCGGTGTACGCATCGATGCTCCAGCGGGAGGAGCGGGAAGCCGCCCGCCGCCTATCGAGTATCGTTGCGTCGCTACTCGTGATCGTGGCTATCATCGGGTCGGTGCTAGGTGCGGTGCTGGCACCGGTCGTCACTAGCGTGGTGGCCCCGGGATTCGGCGCTGCGACTCGGAGCCTGACGATCGGGTTGGTTCGAATCCTGTTCCCGATGGCGGGCGTCATGATTCTCTCCGCATGGTGCCTCGGTGTGCTCAACACGCACCGGCGCTTCTTTCTTTCCTACGCGGCGCCAACGCTGTGGAACATCGCGCAGATCGCCACCCTCCTGGCCTTCGGCACGTGGTTGGCCGGTTGGAGAGGCACGGAATTGATCACGGCTCTGGCCTGGGGCGCGCTGGTGGGAAGCGTGCTACAGGTTCTCGTGCAGCTTCCCACTGCCGTCCGCATGGCGGGTGCCCTGCGCTGGGCTCTACAATTGCAGGCGCAAGGCGTGCAGACCGTTTTCCGTGCCTGGCTGCCCGTGGTGTTTGGCGCCGGAGTGTGGCAGATCTCGAGCGTGATCGACACCCAGTTGGGATCTTTCACCGGTGGCGGTGGCGTGGCTTTTCTCGCCTACGCCCAGTTGTTGGCGATCCTTCCCGTTTCCCTCTTTGGTGTCAGCATAGCCGCCGCCGCACTGCCGGAGTTGAGCCGAGACGCAGCCGTGGAGTCGGCCCAGGCAACCAGAGACCGTCTTGCTGATGGCGCCCGGCGGATCGCGTTCTTCGTGATTCCCTCGGCCTTCGTGTTCGCCGCTCTGGGCTCGCACGTGGTGGCGGCGCTGTACCAAACCGGAAGCTTCGACGCTACGCAGACTCAAGTGGTTACCGGCGTGCTCGCTGCATACAGCATTGGAATTCCCGCACAGGCCTCCGTCAGGCTGCTGACCTCCGGCCACTACGCCCTAGGTGATACTCGCACCCCCGTCCGAGTAGCAGCCTTGACCGTCGTCCTCGCAGCCGTGCTCGCCGTGGTGTTCATGCGATTCTGGGGCGTCGCCGGGATTGCTCTCGGCTCTGCGACCGCCGCCTATGTGAATCTGTTGCTCAACTATGTCTACCTGGAACGCCGGACGGGGAGCATCATCGGCCAAGTCGAACGGTCATCCATTGTCATGACTCTTGGAGCATCGCTCATGGCAACCGGCGCAGCGTTGCTGGCGGGGCGCCTCGTTCCCTCCGATCAGATACTCCTCGGCGCGGTTGTTGCGCTCGGCACCTTCGCCTTGGTGTATCTGGTCGTCACGATTCTGATGCGGCACCCGGACGCCCGTAGTTTGCTGCCTATCGGCGGCGAGTAACAGCAGGTTGATTTGGCTATGCCCGTGGAACCTCCTGAGAAAATAGCCCGCAAGATTTCGGCGCTGCCCGATAGCCCGGGCGTGTACCTCTGGAAGAATGCGGAGGGGAAAGTCATCTACGTAGGGAAGGCCAAACGGCTGCGCTCCCGCGTGCGTGCCTATGTCGCCGCCGACTACCGGAACAGCCCCAAGCACCGTCTCCTGTTGCGCCAGATCGCGGACCTCGACACCATCGTCGTTCCGAATGAGACCCAAGCCTTGCTTCTGGAGAACAACCTGATCAAGGAGTACAGGCCGCGGTTCAACATCGCTCTCAAAGACGACAAGAGCTATCCCCATATCGCCGTCACGCTCGGCGAGCCGTTTCCACGGGTGCTGGTGGTGCGCAGGCTCGACATCCCAGGCGCGCGATTCTTCGGTCCGTATACGGATGTGGGCGGGTTGCGCAGAACACTGCGTGTGATTCGGCGCATCTTCACCGTCCGATCATGCCACTACGGTCTCCCGGCCGACCATCCCGACCGCCCATGTCTCGACTATCACATCGACCGCTGCCTCGCGCCGTGTGTCGGATGGCAATCCCAATCCGACTATCGCCGCATGATCGACGACGTCATCGCGTTTCTCGAGGGCAAGACGGTGGAGGTACGAACGCGGCTGCGTGAACGGATGAAAGAGGCGGCGGCACGATTGGAGTACGAACGAGCCGCCGGACTGCGAAACTCGATCCGTTGGCTGGAGCAGCTGGAGAAGCCGCAGACGATGGAAGTGGTAGGTGCGGGTGATGCGGACGCTATAGGGTACGCCCGGGACGGAGACGATGCGGTCGGCGTGACGCTCCGCGTTCGCCAGGGGAAGGTGGTGGCGGTGGAGCACCGGTTTCTCACCAACCTCGCGGAGGAGCCGGATGAGGCGGTGTTGAGCGCGTTTCTCGTGCGCTACTACGTGCCCGCCGAGGCAGAGGGGCGCCGGGTCGTGCTGCCGTTCCCGCCGAGCGAGTTAGACAAGATCGGCGAACTCCTCCCCAAAGCGCGATGGCTCCTGCCGCACCGCGGCGTGAATCACAGGTTGGTAGAGTTGGCCGACCAGAACGCCCGGCACCTTCTCGAGAGTCTCAAGATCGAGTCCCTGGAGACCGATGAACGGGCAGAGGATCCCGTGTATGCCCTAGGGCGAGACCTCGGAATGACTGTAGTGCCGCGCAGTCTCGTGTGTGTCGATATCTCTACGAGTCAGGGGAAGGACACGGTGGGCTCGCTCGTGTGGTTCGATGGTGGACGCCCCAAGAAGAGCGAATATCGACGCTTCAAGATCAACGGCGAGGAGGCCCGTCAGGATGACTTCGCGGCCGTGCACCAGGTAGTGTCACGGTTCGTTGCCAGACGGGTTGCAGAGAAGAAGAAGCTGCCCGACCTGATGATCGTAGACGGTGGCAAGGGACAGCTGAACGCGGCCCTGAAAGCGCTCTCGGAACACGGTGTCGAGGCCCTTCCCGTTGTCAGCCTTGCCAAGCGCGACGAAGAGATTTTTCTTCCCGGGCGCAAGGAGAGCCTTCGGTTGCCGCGCAGGGCCCCTTCTCTGAAGCTCCTGCAACGCGCTCGAGACGAGGCACATCGCTTTGCCGTTTCCTACAATCGAAAGAGGCGTGCCGCACGCACCCTGACATCGGAATTGCTGAGCATTCCCGGGGTGGGGCCCTCGCGAAGACGGTTGTTGTTGGAGCGGTTTGGCAGTCTGGCGGGAGTTCGTCTCGCAACCGTCGAGGAGATAGCAGCACTGCCGAGCTTCTCCATTCGTCTGGCCGAACGGATCCTAAACCATTGGAAGAGATGACATATCACTGGTCGTTAGTGTGCTCGGCTTCCGACGAAAAGCATGACGCGTCCGGGCTTCCCACCGTCTCGAGCCTCGGAGAGCCGTGGCTCGTCGCCTACGACACGAAGCCGCATCCCGACACGAAGGCCTTGCTGCCGTCCCGTCCCTGGAACATGTGGCGCTACCGCGAATGGATGCCCCTGGCTCCCGATGAGAAGCCGGTCACGTTGGGTGAGGGATGTACCCCCTTGCTTCGAGCGCCGAGCCTGGAGAGAGGCACTGGTGTCGCGACGGTCTGGATCAAAGATGAGGGACAGAATCCGTGCGGTTCGTTCAAGGCCCGAGGTCTGTCGGCGGCAATCACCAGGGCGACGCACGCCGGCGCCAAATCGTTTGTCATTCCTACCGCGGGAAATGCCGGCGTTGCCTTGGCGGCGTACGGCCAGCGGGCTGGAGCCGAGGTGCGCGTTTACGCACCCAGGAGCACGCCCCCTCGGATCGTGGAGCAGATCGAACTGTTCGGGGCCGATCTGCATTTGCTGGATGGACACATCGGCGACTGCGGCAAGGCTGCCCGCGAACATGCCGTAGCAAGTGGCGCCTTCGACATGTCCACGCTCCGAGAGCCCTACCGGATCGAAGGCAAGAAAACCATGGGGATCGAAATCGCCGAACAGCTGGGGTGGTCCCTCCCGGATTGCATTATCTACCCAACCGGCGGTGGCACCGGACTGATCGGGATGTGGAAGGCCTTCAACGAGCTGAGGGAGGCGGGGTGGGTCGAGGGTAAGCTCCCCCGTCTCTACAGCGTCCAGTCCACCGGTTGCGCGCCGGTCGTGAAGGCGTTCGAGGCCGGCGCGCTGGCCACCGAACCATGGCCCGACCCCGAGACCATCGCATACGGGCTCAGGGTACCGGGCCCGCTGGGGGGGAAGATCATGCTGCGCTACTTGAAAGAGTGTGGTGGGAAGGCCCTTGCCGTGTCCGACGAGGAACTCCAGGCGGCGGCAGACCGGATAGGGGTTCGAGAGGGGATCGACATGTGCCCCGAGGGCGGTGCGGCCGTGGTGGCCCTCGAAAAATTGGTCCTGGAGGGGAGCATAGAATCCACAGATTCGGTGGTGGTATTCAATACCGGAGCCGGTTGGCTTTACCGCTGAATCAGGCGACATTATATGGTTGTGTTGGGAGCCTTGTAGGCGGCACAATTGTCTCGGCCCGTGGGTACTAATAGGGTGATGGTTGAAGGGGTGCAGGGCCGCAGCAGTTTCATATGGAGCACAACTGAAAGGATTACGGCTGAATGAAGCAGGTGGTTTTGGCGGGGGTGGCTATGGTGGTTCTCGTGGGCTCGGTGCGGCCCGTGTCGGCACAGGGTTTCACCATCTACATGCCACCCATTTGCGAACTCGACACGCAGCATTTCTTGGTACGGAACGCGGAATTGTACGTGAAGGTTGCCACGGAAACGCGGTCGGAGGAACAACGGGCACGCTCCATCACCGATGCGAAGCGCGTGCTGATGGACGCACTGGACGGGGGGGAGGAGATGAACCCCGCGGTGTGGTATTTCCTGGGCCGGACCCACGCGTTGTCGGCCACAACATTGCACAGCGAGTACCACGAGCCGGTGCCTCCGGGCCGTGATTCCGTGAGCTTCCGCGATTCCCTAAGCGGACTCTGGGAATCCGAGTTGATCGCCACCGACTCGGCTTTCACCAAAGCGAAGGCGTTGTTCCCGGAATGTGGTGATGACATCGACAACCAGCGGCGGTTTCTATGGGTTCCGTTGTACAACGAAGGCGCTGATGCGTTGGGGAGCGACGACCTGGTGACCGCCCGTGAGGCTTTCAGGAAGGCCGATCTGATTGCGGACGACGAGCCGTTTGTGCCTTACTACCTCGCCAGCGTTTTGGTCTCCGAAGGAGACGTTGCAGGGGCACTCCGCTTGTTCAAGAAGACGATTGCGATGGGCCAGAGGGAGGGGGACTACGAGGAGAGCTATGTCACGTCGTTGTTCAACGCGGGTCGGTTGCACCACATGCTGGAGCAGTGGGATTCGGCCGCTGTGTGGTATGCCGAGTACCGCCAGGTGGCTCCCGAGGACTCGGAGGCGCTCACCGGCATGCTACAGGTTCTCGAAGCCGCAGGGCGCGATGAGGACGCGCTAGCATTCACCGACACGATCCTGGCGCATGCGGACGTCCTGACCGACATCGATATATTCTCGGCGGGTGTCGCCCTGTTCCAGGCCGATCGGTTTGAGGCGTCAGTACGGGCCTTCCTGGTGGGATTGGCAAAGAACGGTCACTACCGGGATGGCGTGTACAACTTGGCTCAGAGCTACTTCGCCTTGGCGAATCCAGCGGACAGGGAAGAAGGGGAGGATGTGTCACCGGACGAGGAAAAGGCGCGAGACGAGGCCGCCAAGCTGATGTTGGAGGCCTCGCAGCGCCTCGTCGAGATCGATCCGTCGAGCGAGAATACACTGCGCTTGCTTGCAGCGGCTTACCAACTGACCGGAGACACCACATCGACGCGGAACCTGCTGGAACGAATGGAGGAGCTGACGTTCGACGTGGCGGTGGAGCTGTTCCAGGCCACAGACGCCGGTTACCAAGTCCAAGGAACCATCTCCAACCTCAAGGAGGAGGATACGATCGTTCCCGACGTGGTCTTCGAGTTCGTCGATGCTGAGGGGGAAGTAGTCACCGTGGAAACGGTTTCGGGCACGACCTTGGCCCCGAAGGGGAGCGCTCCATTCGAACTCAATCCCCTCGGTGACGGCATTGCTGCCTGGCGCTACAAGGTTGAAGGGTAGTGTAGGTTCTGGGACATGGCGGATAGATGTGGTTCATCCGGCATTCCCGGGGAAGGACGTTCCCGTCAGGAAGAAGGCCCCGCCATCGCGACACACGCCGCGTCCGGAGTGAATGGCCACGGAATCCACGGAACACACGGACCCCAACCCAACCCACAGAACTTTTTTCCCCTTCACCACCACACCTTTTCGGGGGTGGGGGGGCAACACAACTTCCGGGGAGGGCTGCGGGGGTCCGTGCTTTCCGTGTTTTCCGTGGCTGATCCGGGCTGGGATGGAAGGGTCGACAATCGTCCCTTCAATCACTTGCCCGGAAATTCCCTGAAGGACCATAAAGGTGGGCGGTTGGTGGTGGCAATCCTGGGTCTTGGCGCAATCTCGGGTTGCAGCAGCGCGATGAAGCTGACGCCCAACGACGCCGATGTGGTCCTTTCGCAGCAGCTCTTGGATGCCCCCAATCCGGCGCGCCCAGGGGTGTTTCCCGTCCTGCGACTTTACTACGGGAGTGAAACCGACAAACGGAGACCCGAGTTCCGAGATTCCGTATCGATCAAAACTGAATCGGTAGACGCCTCAAAGCTGATCAGCCTGGGCCAGCGGGCAAAGGAACGGAACTCGTACTGGGGGTTCAAACCGAAAGATTTTCCCATCAACGGCAGGGTGTGGTATCCCGACGGCGACGGACCTTTTCCCCTCGTGTTGATCGTACACGGAAACCACAACATGCGGGACTTCTCTGACCCTGGGTATGGCTACTTGGGCGAACTGCTTGCCAGCCGGGGATTCATCCTGACATCCGTCGACCAAAACTTTGTCAATGGTGGAGTTCGCGGTGAGAACGATGCCCGTGGATGGCTGTTGCTCAAACACCTCGAAGCGTGGCGTGAGTTCGATGCCGACGAGGACAATCCGTTCTTCGGGAAGGTCGACATGGATCGCGTCGCCCTCATCGGGCATTCCCGTGGTGGCGAGGCGGTGGGCCACGCCGCGGCGTTCAACACGTTGAAGTACTACCCGGACGACGCATCACTCGAGTTCGACTTCAACTTTGGAATCCGCTCGATCATCGCCATCGCTCCGGTGGACGGGCAGTACCTCCCCACCGGCAGGTATGTGCCGCTGGAGAATGTGAACTATCTCGTGTTTCACGGTTCGCACGATGGGGACGTCACGAGCTTTCACGGGCTGCGCATGTATCATCGGGTGCGATTTACCGATGGGCAGCCGCACTTCAAGGCGGCAGTCTATGTGTACCGGGCCAATCACGGGCAATGGAACACGGTCTGGGGAAACAAGGACAACGGTCCACGCAGTGGTCGCATTCTCGATCTACGGCGGTTGCTCGATCCGGAAGATCAGCGAGAGATCACCAAGCTTTACATATCGGCCTTCCTCGAAACGACCCTAAAGGGTCGTGACGACTATCTGCCGATGTTTCGCGACCATCGGGTAGTGGGCGGGTGGTTGCCGAAGACGATGTACGTCACCCGCTTTCAAGCAAGCAGCTTCCGGCCGGTCGCCACGTTCGAGGAAGACATTGACGTGACCTCGGGGACTGCCGAGGGGGTGAAGCTACAAGGAGACAGTTTGGGTACGTGGCGCGAGGCAAAACTCATGTTGCGCTCACGCAACCGCTCGAGCACGTCGGCTTCGCAGGAAAACCAAGCGGTGTGGCTCGGGTGGAACAACCGTGTTTCTGGAGCGGACACCGATTCGCTGGGCCAGCCGGCGTCTTACACGGTGACTCTGCCGCCAACGCTCCCGGCCGAATGGGAGCTGAATCAGAACTCGACGCTGGACTTTCTCCTGGCGCCCACCGATGCCAAACCAAGGCCCCGCAAATCCGCTCGGGACAGCTCTGCGGCGGGGGGCGACTCTGAGGAAGACGAAGAGTCGGAAGCCGAGAAAGACGAAGAAGACGAAGACGAGCAGCGAATCGACCTGACGATCGAAGTTCAAGATTCCGGCGGAGAGGTCGCCCGGCTCCCGCTCAGTCGGTATGGGCCGGTGCGCAAGCCGCTGCAGATCAAGATCTTGCGGCGCAAGAGTCAAGAGGAGAGGCGTTTCGCAGACAGCTTCGATCTGGTGTTGCAAAGCTACTCGATTCTACTGCAGGATTTTCTGGAGAAGAATCCGCGACTGGTGATCGGGCGATTGCGCGCCATACGATTCCTGTTCGACATCACGCCGGCAGGAACCGTCGTGGTGGATGACATCGGCTTCTCGGCATTGAGTCCGGCGTTCACTCGCAAGTTGGGGGCGGGTGCGGATTCCTCAGGAAACTAGTATTCCGGGCTCGAATTGCGGTAAGGTATTCACCGCGGAGATCGCAGAGATTATTAGTGTACGATGCACCTCGATCGCCGCCCTGATGATTTCGTTTAAGCTCATCCACCCCGTTCATCTCTGCGCCCTCTGCGGTCTCTGCGGTGAGTAGACCCTAATGTGGCGGTGATATCGCACCGCGGTCTGCGGTGAACGATGGTCAACACCCCACCGTGCTTGTGATACGCAGTACTAGCGCCACCGAAGACCGAAACGGTGGGCGGCCCCTGGGCCGTCGAACTGTTCCAACGCGTACTCGATGGTAAAGTTGTCGGCCGTAAACGCCGCCCCGAAAGTAACCGGACTGGCGCCATCGTCGGGCACGCGCCTCAGCCCGATTCTCCCCGTGAATGTGCGACCGATGATGGGCCACCAGGATATCTCGATGCCCCCGGCGGGAATGAACTCGCCGTCCCGGCGCCGTGAGACGGCGGCGGTTGCCAGCAGATCCAGTGGTCCGACGGGCCGGGTGGAAGTAGATGCCGCCAATGTGATGCGGTGGGGTAGGGGGATATCGGGGCCGCCGGTGCCGGTGCTTAGGCCTGGTCCCAGGTTCTGAGCCGCGACGCCCCAGGTGATCCCAAAGACCCTGCGCACCAATCCGATATCAAAGGCAGCAGTGGCGTCCCTGTTGCTTCCTATGCGTTGCTCCAGCACCTTCCCCGCGACTCCGAAGCGAAACCCTTTGATGACTCTCCCGTAGCCAACCGTACCCACGATTTCCGACGCGGCCACGGGACCGCTTTGGAGCAGAGCCCCCGCGTCGAATGGGACATCGACCACCGTCGCGCCGGACATAGCGAACGACAAGATCTGCACTCCCACTGCGAGCCCACCACTGCCGAGAGCGGTGGCAGCGGAAACAGTACCCAGCGTGCCCGACGACCGGTAACGCTGGACGTCGACGCCGAAACCGCGCGCCGTGTCGATGAGACCGGGATTGTGAAGCACCGCTTCGCTGGTCGTCCCCGAAAGGACGAAGACTCCCCCCAAGCCGAGGGCGCGAGTGCTGGCCGGCAGTTCGAGGACTAGAGGAGCATTACCGTTGCTTTGGGCCCCGGCCCCCCCAAGAGAGGTCACGGTGAGAAGCAGTGACGCAGCAATGTGTCTCATTGCGAGTCCGATGGGTCGGGGTGAGCTTTCGTACAATAGAGGTGGAGAGAATGTAATCGGCTGCCTCGTCCAAGTGGAGACGCGTGTACTGCATGGACTCAGATGGTATCAGAAAAAGATGAGCGCCTCTCACGAATTCTTCGACCACACCTCCGAGCTGGGACTGCGCATCCGCGCATCCTCATTTGCGGAGTTGCTCGCCGAGGCGGCGAGAGGATTGGGGAAGCTGATGCTTCGAGGCCGGCCGGCGTCGTCAACGGGACAGTGGCGGGCCCTCGAGGTCAACGCCACCGATCGCGAGGCTCTGTTGGTCGATTGGCTCAACGAGTTGATCTTCCACGCGGAGGTCGAACGGTGGATAGCAGTGGAAATAGAAATCGTGGCTGCCACCGACACGATGCTGTCGGCGCGGGCGCGAGGAGTGGCGGTGGATGAAGCTCCGGCCCTGGTGAAGGCTGCCACGCATCACGGCCTTTCGGTTCGGCAGGTGGGTGGGGGTGGGGGTGGGGGTGGGGGTGACGTGGAAGCAGAAGTGGTCCTTGACGTGTGACAGTCGATATGACGCTATCAATATTACGCCCCGGCCCGTTGGTCTACGAGGTGCCCGCCTCAGCACGCGATGACATGCGGGTGCCCGCTCGCTTTTTTGCGGACGAAGAACTGTGGAGCCAGATCCGCAACGATCGGTCGGTGGAGCAACTCATGAATGTTGCGACCCTTCCCGGCATCAGTGAGTGCGCATACGCCATGCCCGACGTGCACCAGGGTTACGGCTTTCCCGTAGGAGGCGTTGCGGCGTTTCGGATCTCCGACGGTGTCATCTCTCCCGGCGGCGTGGGCTACGACATCAACTGCGGAGTACGCCTGCTGGCCTCGGAGCTTACCGTCGCCGACCTTCGCGGAAGGCTGGAAGATCTGGTCCACAACCTCAGTCGTAGCGTCCCATCGGGAACGGGACGCGGAGGCGAACTCAGGCTGACGGATCATGAACTCGACCGAGTGTTCGTCGAGGGGTGCAAGTATCTCGTGGAACGGGGACTGGCGTTGCCCGAAGACATTGACGCCACCGAGTCAGGCGGGAGCCTGCCGCAAGCGGATCCCGCGCAGGTATCGCAGCGGGCCCGCCAGCGCGGTTCCACTCAGCTGGGCACCTTGGGCTCGGGGAATCACTTCGTGGAGATCCAAACTGTGGAGCAGGTGTTCGACAGCGCTGCAGCCGAGGTACTTGGCTTGGAGACCGGGCGTATCACGGTGCTCATCCACACCGGCTCGCGGGGATTGGGACACCAGGTGTGCACCGACTACGTGCGCGAGATGGATCGAGTCATGCCGAAGTACGGGATCGAGCTGCCGGATCGCGAGTTGGCCTGTGCGCCGTTCGATTCGCCTGAGGGGCGTGCGTATTTTGGTGCGATGTGTGCTGCGGCGAACTTCGCATGGTCGAACCGCCAGACGATTACCCATACCGTCCGCGGAGTGTTCGAGCGCGCGTTCGGCGACGCCGGGCGTCTGAGGCTCGTCTACGACGTCGCCCACAACATCGCCAAAGTGGAGGAATACGGCGGCGAGCAGTTCTGCGTGCACCGCAAAGGAGCGACCCGCGCATTCGGTCCCAATAATCCCGAGATACCGGAGATCTATCGCAGCGTAGGCCAGCCGGTGTTCATCCCGGGGAGCATGGGGACGGCGTCGTGGGTGCTCGTCGGAGCCGAAGGCGCGATGACTGAGAGTTTCGGCAGCACGTGCCATGGCGCCGGCAGGCGAATGAGCCGGCGTGCGGCGAAACGCGTCGCCCAGGGGCACGAGGTGCGCAGGGAGCTTGCCAAAAAGGGAATCGTCGTGCGCTGCCACTCCAACAGCGAGCTTGCGGAGGAGGCGCCCCACGCCTACAAGGACGTGGATCGGGTGGTGGACGTGGTTGACAGGATGGGATTGGCGCGCAAAGTAGCCCGGCTCAAGCCCATCGGTGTGATCAAGGGGTAGCCCGTCGCCAGCCTTGTGACTCCTCTCACAGCTACTCGCCGCTCGATGAGTGACCTTGAAATAGCCCACCGAGAAGCTTGTCAGAGGAGGAGTGTAGATGCTGGTTCGTCGGCCGTCGGCTTTGCGGTCATGAGCGGAAGCAAGGGGCCGCAGCCCGACCCCGGGCAGCGGAAGGACGCTGCGATCGTGGATCGTCTTCTGGAAGGCCTTTTCTTCGGAGGCGATGCCTCGACGGCCAAACCGGCTCAGACTGCCAAAGCTACCAGGCGATCTCGACCGTCTACGCCCGGAGCGAGGCCTGTGGCTTCGGCCGAGCAGTCGCTGGGGGCTCCGAAAGTTGGCAGGGCTTCCGAGAGCGGTTGGCTCGGCACGTGGGCTCGGATCGCGATCGGCTGCCTCGTGGCCGGCGCGATGACGCAGTGGCCCTATGCCCACGCCTGCGGCTTCGAACTCGGGCTCTACCTGGCCGCCGTGGGGATGGTGATCGTGACCGGAGTGTGGGGCGGCTCATTCGCGTGGAAAAATCGGTTCGTTCTGGCTCACATCGTGTCTCAAGGACTCATCGTCTGGGGTCTCGTTCTCGGTGCAGGACAGGTACTCCCACGCGTGGGATACGCCATGGAGCAGGCCACGTGGGGCTGCAGTGTGCCGTCTCAGCCGATTCTGCAGGAGCGACCCCAGCCGGCTGCCCAAGGGCCGGCAGAACCGTCTGCCGCCGGCGTGCCAGCCGTGGAGGGCAATGTGGCGGCGCCGGGCAGCGGTTGAAGGTCGTGAAGATCTCATCACTTTCTTCCAGCCAAACCACCGGTATCGAGCTGCCGGCCAGATGTGGGTACCAGTGGCGTAACTGCCGATATCGCAGTACTTTAGTGCCCGTGAACAGGCAACACGGCGACGCCGTCGCCGGGGCATTAGAACTCCCGTGGTGGCGATCGGTGAGGGCAATGGCGTGCTTTGCCGTCGACCCGACTCTGAATGGCGGGGCCACCGACGCGATCCCTGAGGGCGGCCGGCCCGTGCCGCGGCATGATGGCGTCCATACGATGACGGTAGCCAGGTCGTGACGCAGCCCATAAAGCCCGGTGGCGCCGACGAGAGCTACGTAGTCGAGAATCTGCTGCAGATTCTCTGGAAAGCGCTCAGTGCCGTCCAGTTATACAGCTCCAACAATAAAATCTACCTCCAGGCCGTCGACGCCCTGCGAGGGGCGCTCACTCTTGTCTGGCAGCGATTGGATGAACTGCAGTTGCAGGTGTCCGAGTCTGCCCTGCTATGGGAAGACAAGAAGGTGTTGTCGCAGGAAGACAAGTCCGACAGCATCCCGTGGACATTGTTCAAAGACGGAGTGCGCTCTTTGACGCTGTCACCGGGCGTGGAAGACAGGGAGATTATCGCGTTTCTCCATGTCATCAAGGATGCGCGTTTACTCGCGGCGGAGGATCCGGACGATCTCCTCACGTTGTTGTGGGAGGAGGATTTTCAGCACCTGCGCTATGGGTTTGTCGAAATAAGCTCCGACGACGTTCCGCGCATTCAAGCGGACACCCCTGTGTCCCAAAGCGAGTCGACTCCTGTATCGCCGGGGGAGATCAGAGGACGCCTTTTGCGGGAAGTAGAGGCTTCCGGGGATACACCGGAGGGCGTGGTCGACGTAGATGATTTTCACTCCACGCTCTACTTCCTGGACGACTGGGAGGTCGAGTACCTCACGGGCGAGATCGACCAGGAGTACCAACAAAACCTTCGCGCCAAGGTGCTGGAGATTCTGTTCGAAGTGTTCGAGCTACAGCAGAATACCAAAGTCCGTGGTGAGATTATTTCGATTATCGACAGCTTTCTTCCGCACCTACTCGGGGTCGGCGATTTCCAATCGGTGACGCTAGTGGTACGTCGGCTGAGGAAGCTTCTCGATGAGACACAGGAGTTGACTCCCGATCACCGCCAGGCCATCACGGCGCTTCCGGTGAAGCTTTCGAACCCGACGGCCCTCGGTCAGTTGATTCAATCGCTGGACGACGCGGCGGTGCAGCCAACGAAAGACGATATTGCAGACTTCTTCGGCGAACTAGGGCCTCACGTGCTCGATACAGTGCTGGCGTGGATGCCCAAGCTCACGAACGAGCGTGTGAGGGAGACGCTTCGGCAGGTGGCGGAGCGCGTTGCTCAGGAACATCCGGAGCAGGTCGTGACTGCGCTCAAGACCAGCGATACCGCGGTGCTGTTGCAGACCCTTCAACTCACCTCGAGCTTGAAGGTTGCGAGGTTGGTCCCGGATTTCGGCAGGTTGCTGCGGCATGCCGACACTGAAATCCGACGCGCAGCGGTAGATGCTTTGGGAGCGATCGGTTCCGCTTCTGCGATGAAACAACTCGAAAGGTCTGTTGAAGACGAAGATCGCGGCATACGCATCGCTAGTATTCAGTATTGCGTGCAACACAGATACCCCGGGGTCCTCCAGAAGGTGGAGGCCGTGATCAGCGGAAGGGCCCTTAGGGGCGCCGATCTGACCGAGAAGAAGCCTTTCTTCGAGGCGTACGGGCTGTTTTGCGGAAATGCCGGTGTGGATCCGCTATACCAAATGTTGAACGCGAAAAGGATGTTCAGGCGTAAAGACGATCCCGAGACGAGAGCGTGTGCAGCCCTGGCGCTGGGAAAGATTGGTACGCCAGAGGCAAGAGCCGCTCTGGAGAAAGCGAAGGGGGTCAAGGACCCGCTCGTTAGGAACGCCGTCGGCAGTGCGTTGAGGGAGATCGGTTTGTGACCGAGCCAAAGGTTCCGGCGCCAAAGCCGCGGAAATCCTTGGCCCTGGCCATGGAGAGTTCCGAGGGCTCCATACGGGAGCACGGGCGTGATTTCCTGATTGCCTTCTACAGCGCCCTACGCAGCCTCAAGCTGTATCCGGTCGAAAATGACCAGGTACAGCGGGCGCTCGACAGCATCTTTGACACGGCCCGGAGTCTCTATGAGGTCGAGGGCGCGCTCGAACTCAGAGTGTCCCACGAGTTCCTCTATGTCAATTCCGTCCGCCTGCGCCTCAACCTCAACAACTATGCGACGTTCAGCCACGTCCTCACGACATTGCGGCAATGCGGAATAGGCATGGTGGATGTGGAGGAAGGGGTGCAGCGCCGCGAATGGCAGATTTTTCTCTCACAACTGCTTGCATACGCCCCCAGTGACGGGGTTCCCGATCTGTCAGGCTTGTGGCAGAGGATGGCCCAGGGGGGCATCACGCACATACTGCTCAAGCCACCGCCGGAGCATGACGAAGCGTTTGGCGATTCAGAGGAAGCCAAGGATGTCGCGAAACGCGCCTACGAACGGTCAGTCGCCGTGACCAAGGAGTTGATCGGCGGTGTTCGTATGGGTAGAACAGCGAGCGCCAAGAAGATCAAGCGGGCGGTCCAGAGCATCGTCGACCAGGTGTTGAGAAACGAGGTGTCGCTTGTGGGGCTCACCGTGGTGCGCGGGTACGACGAGCAGATTTTCACTCACTCGGTGAACGTCTGCATCTTCAGCGTATCGATCGGCAAGCGTATAGGACTCACCAAGCTGCAACTGTATGATCTAGGCATGGCCGGACTGCTCCATGATTTCGGCAAGAGCCGGATTCCGCTCGAGATTCTAAACAGCGAGGTGCCGCTCACGGAGGAGCAGGAGGAAGTGGTGAGAACCCATCCGTGGCAGGGTGTGTTGGCCCTGTTTGGGCTTCGCGGACACGGCGAGATTCCGTACCGCGCCATGGTCGCCTCCTACGAACATCACATGAAGACGGATCTCAGCGGTTTTCCGAAAACAATAGAACCGCGTCAATTGTCCATGTTCTCGAAGATCGTCGCCGTTGCCAATGGCTACGACACTCCCCCCGTACGTTCGTTCGGCAAAGGAGTTCCCGTTCGACCCGACGAGGTATTGCGGGAGATGCGGGAGAACAAGGACCTGGGGTATGATCCGATATTGGTCAAGGCACTCATCAACCTCTTGGGAGTCTATCCGGTGGGAACGTGTGTGATACTCGATACCTACGAGATCGCGGTGGTGCACGGCGCCAACCCCGACTTGGCGCAGTTGCATCGACCAATCGTGCGCATCGTGGTTACGGCAGAAGGGGGCCGAACTGATGGCAGTGCACTCGTCGATCTCGCCTCTGTGGACGAAACGGGGAATTACAGGCGGTCGATCATCAAGGTGACCGAAGGCCTTGATTACGGCATCAACATGTCGGACTACTCCGTGTAAAGAAGGACGGAAGGACGGAAGGACGACGGGAATGCCTACGACCCAGCAGATCACGCCGGCAAAGAAGGGATCGATGGTACAGAGCGGCCGTCAGTTGGCGTCGTGTTTCTCCAGTCGATAGCGAAGCGTATCCCGTGAGACGCCCAGCAGACGGGCGGCTCTGCTCACGTTGCCGCCGGTGCGGGCGAGGGCCTGGCGGATGAGGTCGGCCTCGACATCAGCCAATCGAACGCCATCAACGGGCAGGCGAATTGTATTCTCGTCCTGCTCGTATCGCTTCCCGCCGTTGCGAATCTCCGGAGGAAGGTGTTCGGGCAGCAACTCATCCGCGTCTTCCAAAATGAGTATGCGTTCCAATACGTTGCGGAGTTCCCGCACGTTGCCCGGCCAGGAATACGTCTCCAGCAACTGTTGGGTCTCCTCGGGGATTCTGGGAGGTGAGCGCCGGAGTTCCGTAGCGAGCTTATCCACGAAGTAGGCAGCCAACGGCTCGATGTCTTCAGGCCGGTCGCGCAGCGGCGGTACGGTGACTGGAATCACTTTGAGTCTGTAGTACAGGTCCTCTCGGAACGACCGCTCTGCTACGGCATGCTCCAGATTGCGGTTGGTCGCGGCTATCACCCGGACGTCTACCTTGAGGTCCGAGGTTCCGCCAACGCGCCGGAAGGTGGAATCCTCCAAGAATCGCAGGATCTTGGCCTGCGCCGCTCGGGACATGTCGCCTATCTCATCGAGGAACAGGGTGCCGCCGTCCGCCAATTCGGCTAGTCCCTTCTTCCGCTCCCGGGCGTCTGTGAAGGCGCCACGCTCGTGGCCGAACAACTCAGATTCGAGCAATTGATCCGGCAGCGCAGTGCAGTTTACCGCAAGGAACGGCCGCTCACGCCGCCGGCTCTGTGCATGTATGGCCCGAGCGATCAGGTCTTTTCCCGTGCCGCTCTCGCCCAGCAGCAAGACCGTAGCGGAATCGGATCGCGCTATCTTCTTCACCGTTTCGGCAAGCTCTCGCATCAGCGCCGACCGGCCGACCAGCTCGACGTCGGCGAACTGCCAACGATGCTGCTCGCGCAGCACGGCCACTTCGTGACGCAGTCGGCGGGTCTCGAGCGCCTTCTTGATTGTGATCAGAAGGTTGTCTGCATCCAGCGGTTTTTCCAGGAAGTCGTAGGCGCCCGCCTTGAGGGCCTGCACGGCGGTTTCGATTTCGCCGTACGCCGTCATGATGATGATGACGAGATCTCGGTCCATGCCGCGGAAGACACTCAATAGGTCGATACCGCTCTCGCCGGGGAGGCGAACGTCGAGCAACATCAACGCCGGGCTCTGCTGTTGTATGATCTCTCGGCCCTCTTTGCCATCTACAGCAGTCACCACCTCATAGCCGCCGCGTTGGAGATGTTCGGCAAGCCAAGTCCGGTGAAGCAGTTCGTCATCGACGACGGCGATCACGGGGCGCTGTTGGGCCATCAAGCCACCTCCTGCTCGGTGGCAATCGGAAGAGTGATGCGGAACGTCGAACCGACATCCACTGTGCTCTCAACCTCCAGACGGCCGCCGTGTCGTTCCACGATCCCTCGCGTGATGGCGAGACCCAAACCCGTTCCCTGGTGTTTTGATGTGAAGAAGGGGCGAAAAATCTCTGTGAGCCGGTCTTCCGGGATTCCCCGGCCCGAATCCGAAATCGCAATGTGCACCTCGGAGTTGATGCGTGCGGTGGCAATCTCGAGTCTGCCTCCTGGTTCCATGGCCTGAATGCCGTTCAACGCGAGATTGACGAGGGCTTGGGTCATCAATTCAGGATCCACTCTGATCTGTGCCTGGTCTCCGTCCGTTTTCGTCACGATATCTACGCCCCCAGTATCGGCCTGTGGCCTCACGAGTGGAATCATGCGTTCCACCAGGGCGGACGCATTTGCCAACACTAGCCGGGGCGGCTTCGGTCGCGCGTAGCTGAGGAGGTCATTGATCGCCCGCTCCATTCGCCGCAGCTGCACGCGGATCTCGCGTGCGAAATCGTCCGCTTTGGATGCGTCTCCTGTACGCGCCTCCTGCGCCAGCAAGTCGATTCCGCTGAGTATCCCCACCAGCGGATTCTTGATCTCATGGGCAATACCCGAGGCCAACTCGCCTACCGATGCCAACTGGGCGGCGCGGCGCATTTCTTGGTCGTGGAGTTCGGTGATTCGCTGGGACGACTCACGCAGCTCCCGGGACATCTGGTTGAACGTCCTGCCGAGATCTCCGATCTCGTCGTCCCGGTCGATCTCGACCTCCACGCCGAGGTCGCCGGCGTGAATGCGCTCTGCCGCGCCAACCAACCGGTGCAGCGGTGCGATGATCGAGCCGGCAACGAGCCAAACTACCGCGAGGAGCAGCAGCACAAATGCCGCCTCGAAGGTGACAGCAAACAAGCCCATGCGCCGCAGCAGCCCGAACGCACTCGCTATTGAAACCTCGGACACATACCGCCAATCGGTTCCTGGAACGGGTACGGCCGTACCAAGAACCTCCTTGCCTTCGTAATTCGCATACCTCGACACGACACGCTCCTGTACACCCATGAGGGGACGGTCGTAATCGACCTCATCGTGGCGGTGGGAAACCACTAGAGGCCTGCCCGTATCGTCCACGAGGTAGGTATGTACGTCGCCTGCGAGGTGGGGTGGTATGCGGAGAAATTCCTGAAGCTCGTCGAAAGCTACAGTGCCCACCAAGATGCCAAGATCTGTTCCACTGTCGCTCTGGATCGGAACCGCCAACCCGAGGTGCGGTTCACGCTCCCGCTCATCGTCGCGGACGGCGAACGAATGGCTGTCTTCTCCAAGCCGGGACGATTTCGGCCGGGACCACTCCTCACCGACCCGAGTGCGATTCGTCGCAGCAACCACTACTCCAGCAGTGTCGATCACCATCAGTTCGGATAACGGACGCAGTTCGCCGAGCTGGCGGTTGAGACGTTCGGAAAGCCGTGCAAGAGCCTGAGTCCGTTGCGAAGCCGGTGTTGCGCTGCTGACTGCTTCCTCGAGGCTCGCGGTGAGGACCCGGTTCCCCCTGGCGAAGGCCGACAACGACGCTTCATGGCGCGCGATTTCAGCCGCAACGTGGCGGGCCTCTCCTTCGGTCAGGGCGTTCAGGTAGCGGCTGGTTTGGTCCTCGATAATGCTTTTGGAGATGAGATAGCCGACCGAGTTCGTTAGAACGAGCGGGATCAACGAGAGCACCAGAAACCAATGCAGGATACGCCGGCCGAGCCCCGCCCGAAGGGGGATCGCCTCCCACCCACCATGTCTGCCGGTAGTTCGCGACACCTTACCGCTCTCGGTTAACCACGTTCTGCTGCGGCCATGCTCCCGGACACCGGGCAAGAAGGATGCCCTCCGCCTGGTGCTTCCGTACCGCCCGTAAAACGGGGGCCAGGACCAGTGAAACATTCCCTGACAGCAAGAAATGGGGCAAATCCCCCACATAAAATTGGGTATTTCACCCACTTTCGCCAGCCCACAAATGACGAGGATGGCGTAAGTGCCACTGGAACAATGAGTTATAAATTGCTTGCCACCTGGTACGCACCGTGCTTATGTAGGAAATCGGAAGCTGACTTCCATATTCGCCGCCAGTCGGTGTAGTCGATGCCGTGGCGGCACCGATGTCCCGGTATTGCGGGGGACAAATAAGAGGAGGAGACAATGGCGCGACATTTGACGAAATATGCGGTGGTTGCCGTCACGGCAGCGTTTGCCGCTGCTTGTGCAGGCTTAGACAACCCCACAGCGCTCGAAGATCTCACACTGGATGTGGAATTCGAGATTGAAACGGCTGGTCTCGAGACGTATCAGGAAGTGGAGATCCACGTCCACGTGAGCGACGGGGGGCAGCACGTTCAGATGCTGCAGAGCGCTCTCCGGATTGAGCATCACGAAAGCGGCGCGGCCCGCACGGTGGAAATGCATGCCGAAGGCGACGGGTACGCCGCGCATGTGATGTTCTTCGAGCCTGGAGAATACCATCTGCAGTTCAGCGGTATGCCCACCAGACACCGTTTGATGCATGAGATGGGGGAGTTCGAGGTCGAGGCGGAACGTTACCACATAGTGGTTGGTCCGTACTGGGTGGAGGTAGAGATGTCACCCGGACAGGTGCTGCCGGGCCAAGAGGCTCACATTCACTTGCACGCATTCACCATAGGGGCGGACGGCATGCCCGATCAACCTGCGCCCGGTCTCGACATGGTAGTCGAAATGCATGACTTGTCCGGCGAGGAGAGTGTTCTGGTGGTGGCGGAAGAGGGGGCCGGCGAGTACGAGGTGGAATATCTCTTCGGCGATGCGGGAACGTACGAGATGCACGTGGAGATTGATGTCAACGGTGTGGAGCAAAGCGGCGAGTTCCACCTGCCGATCTCTGCCCCTGAGGACGACGAAGACGAAGGTCAAAAGACGGGAGGCGGTCATGGCCACTAGCACAACTAGAGCTGGCGTCGGACTGGCCCTGCTGCTGTGCACAGGGCTGACGACGGGGCTGGATGCGCAACGGATCATCCCGACCAACCAGGTTCTCATAACCGGTTACGGAACGGTCGGCTACGGATACCAAACACAGGGCGAGAATATCAACGCGTTTACCTCGAGCATGAACCCGATCTTTCTGTTTCAATTTCAAGACCGAGTTCTCTTCGAAGCAGAGTTCGAATTCGCGTTGGAAGGCGGCGTGACCGAAACGGGGTTGGAATACGCCCAACTCGACTTCATCGCCACCGACAACTTGACGTTTGTAGCGGGCAAGTTCCTGTTGCCCTTCGGGGTCTTCGGAGATCGGTTGCATCCGACATGGATCAATAAGTTCTCCACGGCCCCACCGATTTACGGACACCACGTATCCGCCTTCGGTGCGGAACCCTTGCTCCCGATCTTGTCGGATATGGGAGTCATGGTGCGGGGAGTCGTCAATGCCGGCCGGTTCAACCTCGGCATCAACATGTACGCCGTGCAGGGGCCGTCCATCGAGGGCGATCCAACCGAGGAAGTTCCAGAGCTGGAGTTTCTTGCATCCTCTGAGGACGGCAACACGAACAAGATGCTCGGCGGTCGGCTCGATATCGCATTGCCGCCGTGGGCGGAACTGAATGTGTCTTACTTCAACGGGGACTACGACGACCAGAACGTGCTCGACTTCACCGGGTGGAATGTGGCTGGTGAGTTGCGGACCAGCGGGTTCGAGCTTCGGGGTGAATACATTCAGACCCGGCAAGAAATCGAGCAACCCACCGGTTTCCCGACCTTGGTCCGCCAGGGCTTCTACGGTCAGGCAGCGTATCGCATCGATGCGTGGGAGCCGGTGTTTCGGTGGACGCAGGTGTTCGATAGCAAACTCGATGGCACGGTAACTGACCAGGGGGCGTGGCAGGCGGGGTTCGGACTCGACTATTGGTTCAGCCCGTCCATCGCCTTCATGGTTGGCTACGAGGTGAACCGCGAGGACGTTGTGGAGGTCGACAACGATCGCCTCGTCATGCACATCGCCTTCGGCTTTTGAGGGGACAAAATGAAACACTCACTATTTCGAATCGGTCCGGCTTGGTGTGCGGCGCTACTGGCGATAACGGTTTTCCCGCTCACGCTTGGCGCACAAGACGTAAGCTTGGTGGGGGAGGGAGCTCGGGTTTACGGCAACATGTGCGGCCGGTGTCACAACCCGCGCTCTCCTCTCGAGCACACGGACCGCAGCTGGGTCATGATTGTCAACCACATGCGGATTCGAGCGAATCTGACGGGGAAGCAGGTGCGTAGTGTCTTGGCGTTTCTGCAGGCGTCCAACACCGACCCTGCGGAACGAGCCAATCCGTTTGGGGAAACTTCACCTGTGAATGGTGGTGCGGTGCCCGATACGATCCTGTCAACGGACCCGCAGGTCATCGCTCGAGGTCGGGCGGTCGTGCAAGAGGGAGCGTGCCTGGGTTGCCACGTCGTCCAAGGGCAGGGAGGTGCGGTGGGTCCGTCATTGGACGATGTCATCAAGCGCAGAGGTGTTGAGTTCGTCATGAAGAAGATGGCGGATCCCACCTTTGACAGTGCGACGTCGATGATGCCGAACTTCGGATTGACGCGGGAGCAGATCCGCGCGGTAGCGTCCTATTTGGCGACGCTGCTCCCGTGACGTAGATACCGTTCGACACCGCTGCATCCGAGAGATGAGCCCCGTCTTGTGGCGGGGCTCGTTTCGGTTTGCGGAGTTGTCCGGCTTTGTAGCCGAGCCACACGAGGGCGGCCGCATCATGCCTCGCCTATAATCGCCGGCCCGCGATGCCCCGGCCCGGATTGGAACCACGCAACCAAACAGTGCTATCTTGGGGGGCGATGCCCGATAGGTGAGCTGCGTCACAAACCTGGACGCTCGGCGTGTAAACGGCGCCAGCCCAAGGAGGTACGCTCGTTTGGATGTGTGAGGTTGCCCACTGCGCAAAGTCGAGGCTTGTCTTTAATTAAGGGAATGATGTGAAGGGCCTCTCGCCGGACTGACCGGTCGATGGGGGCAGTGTACAACCGGAGCAGTGGAAACGGTGGACGTCAAGACTCGCAAGCAAAAGGCACGCGCCCTGGCCCAAAAGGGCGAAACGAAGAAGGCCCTGGCGGTGTACCGCGAGATCCTGGAGCATCTCGAGGGGACCAAGGGCATTCTCCGGGAGCTACCGCTCTACGTCAAAGCCGGTGATTTGTGTTTCATGGAGGGCGACACGAAGGCCGCTCTGGCGATGTATGACAAGGCCGGCCAACTATATGCGGAGCATGGGTCCGGCAAGAGCGTGATCGCCGTGTGCGGCAAGATTCTCAAGGTCCTTCCCAAAGGCATTAACACACATCTCCACTATGCCCGTTTGCTGATCGAAGGGGGCCACGTTGGCGAGGCCCGCAAGGTGCTGGTGAACTACGCCGCGGTGTTTGATTTTGCCAAAGTGCGGCAAGCACTCGAGATCATGGAGGGCCGCTCCGACGACGACGTGATGCCGGTGCTCGAGATCGTGCTCGAGATGGCGGAGTGGAGTGGGGAGGAACCCGAGGCCAGAAGCGAGAGTCCCGAGATAGCGGAACTGGAGGAACAGGCGGAAGAAGCCGAAATCGAGTCGGCAGGTCTGGACAGCTTGGATCCGGTGGATATGGAGCCCGAAGTGGCGCAGCCGGAGATCGCTCAGCCCGGGGATCACGAAGAAGAGAAGGCCGATCCCGGCGAGGAGTTGGAGATCTCCAAGGGAATGGCGGACATGCTCGAGGAGCGTCCGGTTGCGCGCAGGAGTGGTATAAGCAGTGACGTTGCTTCAGAATTGGAGAAATCCGGCGATCAAGATGACGAGGCGAAATCTCCGGCAGATTCGGGCAGCGTCATAGTGAAGTCCGGAGGAGATTGGGAGGCCGAGGTATCTTCAATTGCCGCAGGAGAGGAGCTTCCTGAGGAAGAACCCACTGCGCCGGCACGTGCCGAGATTCCCGTCGCTGACATTCCTGCGCCCGCTGCGGTGCGGGACCCGACGAGTCTGCCAAACGTCCACCTGGCACCTCCTGAGGAGCCCCCGAAGTTAGTAACGGTGGAAGACCGGGCCGTTTGGGACGTGCAGGTCGAGGAGTTGAGCGTCGACCGGTTCTCCGAAGGCCATCCCCAAGTCGACGTCTCCAGTGGTAAGGCGGACCCCGGTTCGCCGGCGAAGCCCGTCAAGCCGATTACTCCCGGTCCGGCTCCGGTTCGTCCCTCCGGAAGCGCCCGAGTGGCCACGCCGCGACCTCGACCTTCGAGTTCCCACCGCCGCGCCTCGGGGTCGCGACGGGCTCCAGGACATCGTGGACGAGGCAAGCCGGGGGGGTCGCAAAAGCCAGGGGGATTGCCGGCGGTCGCGTGGTTGATCATCGCGGTGGTAGTCGGCGTTGCCCTGGCGATGCTCGTTCCGTTCGGTGGAAGGCGTCCCGCTGCTGTGGCGGACTCGTCGGCTGAAGGTAGCGCCGCGGTGGTGCAAGGCGTCCGCTCGACACCAACCACGCCTGCTCAGTTCCCACCGGTCGATTCGATCCTGGATTCCACGGACATCCAACTCGGGCCGGTGCCGACAGGGTTGGATAGTGTTCCCCTGGACGTGCTGGGTGCTACGGACTCGGTTCTTGGGCCACCGCCAGCGGACTTCCCGGTCGGTCCGGCGGAGCCGGCGAAGGTGCCGCGCATCAGAGTGGAAGGGCTGGTGGTTGAGACTGCCAGGACGTTGATCACGCCTGGCAGGACGGGATATCGGCTCGTTCAGATTTTGGATTCTGGCGAGCGACTCACGCTTACGATCTTTCCGATTGCCGGGGATGCGGTCGCTACGATGACGGAGGGTGCCGTGCAGGTCATCGGCAACGCCGACGGCACGGCTGAGGGAGTCGTGCGTTTCGGGGATTACGAAGTGAGGGCGCGAGCCGCCATCAGCACTGAACTTCTCAAGGTGTTGCTGGAGCAGCTAGTGGCGGGGGAAGGGGCGGGGGGGACGGGGGCACCCTCGAACTAGAAGATCTTGCTTGATCGCGTTCGGTCGCTCTAGCAGGTAAGCCGGTGTTACCCGTCGCAGTCGCAGTTTTCCTTGAACTGCCAGCTCGAGCCGTCGCCGAGTGTGGTGGTTGAAGGACAGCTCCCAGCCCATCTCGGGTTAGACCTGGGGCCGCAGATACGTTCCTTGTCTCCCACCGTGAACTTGGAATCATCTGGTGCGTCGACGCATTCGTAATCTCCACACCACCAGCAGCTACCCGCGGCATTCTTGATCTGTTGCACTTGAGTGGCCAATACGCCGGTTGCGGGGCCTCGTCCCGGCGGTACGGAGCTTCCGCGTCGGAGCAGCGAGATCAAAGCCGCGCCGATGATGAATCCTAGCATGAACGCGATTGACGGGGGCAATAGACGATTACGTTTCAGGTTGAAGCGTGAAACGACTGGACGCGCCAATATACCCATCCAATTTCAATATCCAATATTCAATATTCAATATTCAATTTCCAATATTCGACATTCGATATTCAAGCGATCTATCGGTGGACTACACAATTGAATAGCCGCCGTCAACCAAGAGAGATTGTCCGGTGATGTAAGTGTTCAGCTTGCTTGCCAGAAATAGGACGGCTTTCGAGATGTCGCTGGGTTCGGCGAGTCGAGCAAGCGGAATGCGAGCTGCGATTTCCTTTAGCTCAGCCTTAGAATAGTTCTGCCGAACCATGTCCGTCAGCGTGAACCCGGGAGACACGGTGTTGACGAGTATGTTGAAGGGCGCCAACTCAGCTGCTGCGGCCAAGGCGATCCCACGCACACCGAACTTTGTGGCTGCGTATACCGAACGCGTAGGCATTGCTATGTGTCCCCAGATCGAGGAAATGTTGATGATGCGGCCGTACCCGTGGCGTTTCATGGAGTTCGCCACGGCCTGTGTCACGAAGAACGGTGCTCGCAAGTTTACGTTTGTCGTGACATCCCAGTCATCGGAGCTGGCCGCGTCCAGTGACCCGTGGCGTGTGGTTCCCGCGTTGTTCACGCAGACATCGATCCGCTCGATGGAGCGAAGTTGGTCGAGGAATGCGTTGGTACTCGCTCGATCGGTGAAATCGACCGGATAGAAACTGGTAGGGACGCCGAAGCGCTCGACGAGTTCTTCGCGATCGTCTGAGCTTGTTGAGGTCACGATGAGTTGAGCACCGCATTCCGCGAAGTCGTGCGCCATTTGCTCACCGATGCCTCGTGATGCGCCGGTTACTAGGACGACCTGGCCTGAAAAATCAAATGTCATGTGGCAATCCAGTATTCAATATCCAATGTCCAATATCCAATGTCCAATATTAATCCAATATTCAATATCCAATATTCGATAATCGATAATCATCGTTCATTGCGACGTACTCCGATATTGGGTTAGCTTTCGGCCTATCGCCGGTGGATGGCTGGAAATATGGAATGGTAAATGTCGAATATCGAATCTGGGATTTGAATTATGAACGCTCGATGTCGTTTTGTGACGGTCCTCGCGTGCATTGTGGCTCTCATCCCGATGGCCGCTGAGTCGCAGCAGCCTACCGCATGCTCGGCGTCGCCCTACCGCCAGTTCGATTTCTGGCTCGGCGATTGGGAGGTAAAGAATGAGCAGGGCACGGTCGTCGGGACGAACACGATCCGCAAAATCCTAAACGGATGCGTGTTGCACGAACAGTGGCGGGCTGCCGACGGCGGTTCAGGACAGAGCCACAACATCTATAACTTGCAGACGGGCAAGTGGCACCAATCCTGGGTAGACGACAACGGGCAATTGCTGCTGCTCGACGGCGGGCTCGACGACCAGGGGAGAATGGTGTTGCGGGGCGAAACGGTGAGTGAGGGAGGCGCTACCGTGATCGACGAAATCATCTGGGAGCAGGCGGAGGGTGGTGGGGTGCGACAAATCTGGCGCAAATCGACGGACGGGGGGGCCAACTGGCGGGTCGTGTTCAACGGGCTTTATACTAAGGTGCGGTAACGACCCAGATGGGCCGGAAGTCGGCCGAATGCGGGCTGGGAACGATCCAGCGGGGCGCGGGGCGAGAGCGCACGACCCGATAGAAGACAGGAGGGCAACCGTGAAATGGGTGTTCATCGGGGTTGGTGGTTTGTTGGGCATCGGGATCTTGCTTTACGTGATCGGACTGTTTTTGCCGCAGGCTCACGTCGCGTCCAGCTCCGTGCTCATCCGGCAGCCCGTCGATTCCGTGTGGCGGGTGATTCGAACATTCGATGAGTACGACACATGGTGGCCGGAGGTTTCCTCTGTCGAACGGTTGCCGGACCGGGACGGGCAGGAGCTGTGGACCTTACGCCAGCGAACTGGCGAGTTGCCGATGCAGGTGATCGAATCGACTGCCGCGGAGCGATTGGTGACACGCATTGCCGACGACAACCTCCCCTTTGGAGGCACCTGGACGTACGAGTTGCGGGAGCAGGACGGTGGGACGCTGGTAACCGTCACGGAAGATGGGGAGATTTACAATCCCTTTTTCCGGGTCATGTCGAAGCTGATCTTCGGGTACCATCGCACGCAGGAGAGCTATCTCAGCGCGTTGGCGCAAAAGTTCGGGGAGGCGGTCGTTGTCGAGCGGTTGCGATAGCATCTTCGCTGCTACCGTGTTCCTCCTGGGTGTGAGGCCGGAATTGGCCGTTGGACAAATCCTCAACGGTCAGATCCTCGAGCTGTGGTCCAATCGCCCCGTGGACCGCGTCTTCCTCACACTGGTCACGGAAGAAGGCGACTCCGTGGCCAGCACGCAGTCAGACCAGGACGGAATATTTGAAATCCTTGCACCGCGGGCCGGGGTGTTTTACGTGGCAGCGCGCAGGGTGGGGTACGGGATGGTGGTCGATGGACCGGTGCAGTTGCAAGACAGTGTCACGGTGACAGTCGGAATCCACATTCAGCAGATCGCACTATACGAGTTGGACCCCATTACCATCACGGCGGAACCGGCGGTACGCCATCTCGTGACAATTGGGTTCTACGAACGGCAACACAGGTCGGCTGGCGGCCTTTTTCTCGGTCCCGACCACATCGAAAGACGAGCGAGCGCCAGACGTGTCAGCGATCTCCTGCGAGGTCTGCCCGGTGTGTCGGTGGACCAAAATGACAACGTCGTTCTGCGGGGCATGATGTCTGGGTTGGGGTCTTGTGGATCGCCCACGGTCTTTTTGGATGGGATTGTGTCCTCCGTCGGTAATGAGGATTTGAAGATATTGGACCCGCTCGACGTCGAAGCGATCGAAGTTTACCGGCGACCAAACGAAATCCCCGCACAGTATGGAGGCCCGACTAGGGGATGCGGCGTGATTCTGATCTGGACGCGGCGGGGGCGGTAAGCTGCGGCCCCAAGAACGGCAGGGCGTGTAATCCTTCCTCTACTCACCGCGGGTTTTTTCGGGTCGACCAGCGTGAGTTGAGTTCCGTCAACTAGTCCTTGCGGAGTCTCAATCAAGTTCTAATAGGCAAGTACGCTTGTCGACTATGGGAACAAGACGACTGCTTAGGCGGTTTTCACAGTACCGCATTCCATTCAGCCAACACTTGCAGTTGGGCGACATCCAAATCTATGCGGTAATGGTGTCCGCCGCCGTCCCCGACTGCCAACGATATTCATGGAGGAGATATGTCTTATTTTTCAACAGTCGGAGTCGGACTAGTCGCACTTGTGGTTGCTGCCAATCCGCTCGTGGCGCAGCGCTCGATATTCGTGTTCGGGCATGGTGGTGGGTTTTCTTCACTCGAGGATCTCAACGCCGCCGGTACGGCGGACTTCGATACGGGGTTCAATGTCGGTGGTGGTGTGGGCCTGCAGCTCAATAAGTACCTTGCGGTCAGGGGCAGCTTTGACTTCGCCAAGAGTGACGTGCGGGGTTTCGGAGTAGGTGGACTCGAAGGGGCGGAGATCAAGCGGTTCTTCTACGGAGCTGATCTCCAGTTACGATACCCGTTCTCGATGGGGCTGTCGCCCTATGTCTTCGGCGGAGCCGGGGGCGTCACGATCGACGACACTGGGGGTCGCCGCCTCGACAGCTTTTCCAAATTCGCAGGGCGCTTCGGCGCGGGCCTCAGTTACGAGTTTCCCAGGAGCGGTTTTGGCATCTTTGGAGAGGCGTCCGGGTTCGTGTATGACTTCGATCGGGCGGGCGTGGACGAGACGCAATTTGATATTGCGTGGCACGGCGGACTAGCGTACCGGTTCAATCTCTAGAAACTCATTAGTGCCGGTCGAGGTGTCGGCTGAGGGCCGTAGCCCACCTCGAATCCAAGGCCCCGTCATCGCGAATGTCGGAGGCCATCGCGACACACGCGGCGTCCGGAGTGAATGGCCACGGAATCCACGGAGGCTCATCCGGGGTGGGATTGAAGGGTCTTAGAATCGTCCCTTCAATCACTCACCACGCAATTCCCGGAAGAACCATAAAAAAGTGGGTTGCGCTTGCTGCAGTGTCTCTCTTGAC
>JADFIT010000224.1 GCA_022566515.1 Gemmatimonadota bacterium | reverse complement strand
AATCGCAAGGAGAGATCGTACGCGCTCATTCCCACCAGCTGCTTCAACTGCGAGTCGGCTTGTGGCTTGCTGGCCTACGTCGACCTGGAGACCGGTGTGATCCGCAAGTTCGAGGGCAATCCGCTGCACCCGGGAAGCCGGGGGCGAAATTGTGCCAAGGGCCCCGCGACGCTGAACCAGATACAGGATCCCGACCGGATTCTCTATCCACTGAAGCGCGTGGGAGCGCGGGGGGCAGGAAAGTGGGAGCGGGTGTCGTGGGACGACGTGCTGGACGATCTCGCCGGCCGCATCCGCAAGGCGCTGGTGGAGGATCGCAAGAACGAGATCATGTATCACGTGGGCCGGGCTGGTGAAGACGGCTACACCAATCGCGTGCTGGCTGCCTGGGGAATCGACGGTCACAACTCTCATACCAACATCTGCTCCGCAGGCGCACGCTGTGGTTACGCGTTTTGGATGGGTATCGACAGACCCAGTCCCGACTACGCCAACGCCAAGGTCATTCTTCTCATCAGCGCTCACTTGGAAAGCGGTCACTATTTCAACCCGCACGCGCAGCGCATCATGGAAGGCAAACGCGGCGGAGCGAAGGTCATCGTGATGGATCCGCGACTGTCCAACACCGCTACTCACGCCGATTACTGGTGGCCCACCTACCCGGGAAGCGAGACGGCGGTGTTGCTGGCAATGGCCAACGTGCTCCTTCGGGAAGACTTGATCAACCGAGATTTTGTGCGGCGGTGGGTGAACTGGGAGGCGTTCATGAAGGCTCGTCACGCCGGTGACTCACCCACGTTCGAGAACTTCCTGGTCCGGCTCAAAGAGACGTACGCCCAATACACGCCCGAGTTCGCCGAGTCGGAATCCGGTGTGCCGGCGAAGGAAATCATCGACGTGGCTCACCTTATCGCCAACGCGGGCGAAGCCTTCTCGGCCCACAATTGGCGCGCGGCTGCGGCCGGCAACCTTCACGGCTGGATGACCGCGCGGGCGTTGTTTTTCCTAAACGTCTTGACCGGTAGCGTCGCGACAAAGGGCGGCACGATCCCCAACACGTTCAACAAGTTCGTCCCGAAGGCACACACGTCACCTTCCCCGACGGACCAGTGGAATGAGCTGAGTTGGCCGAAGGAGTTCCCACTGGCCTTCTACGAGATGTCGTTCTTGCTTCCCCATTTCCTCAAAGAGGGACGCGGAAAGTTGGCCGTCTATTTCACGCGGGTTTACAACCCGGTGTGGACCAATCCGGATGGTTTCACGTGGATGGAAGTGCTCAAGGACGAGTCGCTCATCGAGTGCCATGCGGCTCTCACGCCGGTCTGGAGTGAAACCGCGTGGTTCGCCGACTACGTTTTGCCGGTAGGGCTGGGAAGCGAGCGGCACGACCTCCACTCCTACGAGACCCACGCAGCCAAGTGGATCGGGTTCCGGCAGCCGGTGCTGCGGGTGTTCCGCGACCGGATGGGAAAGCCCATTAACGACACGCGTGACGCCAATCCGGGTGAGGTGTGGGAGGAAAACGAATTTTGGATCGAACTCTCCTGGCGGATCGATCCCGATGGAGCGCTCGGCATTCGCAAGCACTTCGAGTCGCCCTATGAAGCGGGCAAGAAGATCACTGTCGACGACTACTATCGGTGGATTTTCGAGAACTCAGTGCCTGGGCTCCCAGAGGCAGCTGCAAGAGAGAAGCTGACACCGCTGGAGTACATGCGGCGGGTTGGGGCCTTCGAGATTGCCACCAATGTGTACAAGACCCACGAGACTGAAGTGGCCCGACCGGACGGCGCGAACGTGGATCCCGAGACACGTGTAGTGGCCGACGAGAGCCGTACGCAGATCGGAGTGGAGATCGACGGCGTCATACGGCAGGGGTTTCCCACGCCGAGTGGAAAGTTGGAGCTTTACTCGGATACGCTGGACGAATGGGGATGGTCAGAGTACGCCATCCCGACATACGCCGCCAGCCACGTGGCACAAAGTCAGCTCGACGCCGCAAACAACGAGTTTTGCCTCATTCCAACGTTCCGTCTGCCGGTGCTGATCCACACGAGAAGCGGCAACGCGAAGTGGTTGAATGAGATTGCCCACTCGAACCCGCTGTGGCTCAACCCCGACGACGCCGAGCGACTAGGAGTGGGAACCAACGATCTCGTGCGGGTGAATACGCGGATCGGCTATTACGTGCTGCGTGCGTGGGTCACCGAAGGTATTCGACCCGGCGTCGTCGCCTGCTCCCACCACATGGGCCGCTGGCGCACCCATGACACCGAGGACAACACCCGCTGGTCATCCGCCAAGGTCACGATTCAACAGGACGGAACGCAGTACCTCATGAGGAGGGAACAGGGTGTGGAGCCGTTCGAATCGTCAGACCGCGATTCGCAACTCGTATGGTGGCACGACAGCGGTGTACACCAAAACCTCACCTTCCCGGTACAACCGGATCCCATCAGTGGCGCCCACGCATGGCACCAACGCGTGCGGTTGGAGCGGGCCCTCGACGGCGACCGGGAAGGGGACATCTCGGTCGATACGGCGAAGTCGCACGAGGTTTACAAGGAGTGGATGGCGCGCACGCGTCCCGCGCCGGGGCCGGGGGGGCTGCGGCGGCCGGAGTGGTTGCCGCGGCCGATGAAGCCTACGCGAGAGGCGTATCGGATGGGCGAGCCGTAGTCCGCTTTGCTGTCTTAGCGCAGGTATGGTCAGGCGTCGGGTCGCGGTGCCGGCTGTCTCTTCGCGCCCCCAGTAACCACACTACCGCACCAGCTCCGCGCGCACCGCCAGGATCAGGGCCTCATTCCCCGGCAACTGGAGCGTGCCGAGCACAACGGTGTTACCGATCCCGAGCACTACCGACGCCCCGAACAGGGGGTCGCCGGCGGCGGAATACAAGCTGACGTATTCCAACTCGATCTGTGTAGCGTCTCCGGTTCCACTCACCGTACCGATATCAGCTGCCGCGCGGTATCCTGCGTACATCATACTCGACGGAATTGGTCGTCCCGGAACGCGCCGCAGGTCGTACATCAGTTGCTCCACGTGCGTGTGCTCGAGACCCGCTATGTATCCCTCGGCGATCAACTGGTAGCCCTGAAACCGAAAGAGATTTCGCAGCTCCGCCACGACTTCGGCGATGGATGAATCCGAAGTCGACTGCCCGTTTGCAAGAATCACCTGGAAGTGGAGAGCAAGAGTTTTTCGGGGAGTGTCGAATTCCTCGAGCACCCGTTCGATTCTGTCCAGATTGTCCGACGTCTCACGAACCGTGAGCACGCCCTGCGTCCCGGCGACCGTTCCCGGCGCATTGGGCCGATCCCAGAAGACATACGGGTCGATGATAGTCCTCGCAACTGAGTCGTCCAAGGACTGCAACCGAAAGGTCCTCGTTTCGAGGGCGACGCCGTTACGACAAGCCGTGAGAAACATCGCCAGCACTGCAAGTTTGCTTGCCCAGAGTCCGGGTTTCATGTCTTCCTCTCTTAGTAGAACCACACAACGGTGATCTTAGGATTGTTGGTCTCGAGAACTAGGGCGTTCGTGTTGGGAGCCAGCCGAACGGTTGGCTGCGCCGGTGGTTGGCCGGCGAGTTGCGCTGGTGCATCTACCAACGGCGTGGACGGCGCGCGGTCACGTATGGCCAAAAGCACCAACGCGGCGGCGATCGCAGCCGGAAGCGCAAACCGAGTCAGCCGCCTGCGGCGAATCCGCTGAGTAGCAGCACGTCGCACTGCAGGCAGCACCGCCTCAACACCTCGATCCAACTCGACGGACAGGATCCGAGCGGCCAGCATCTCGTGTCCCGCCAGCAACTCGGCGGCAACAGCCTGGCAGCGGCCGCAGCCCTGGATGTGCACATCCAACCCGGAATCGCCGCGAGCCTCCAGTTCCTCGGGATCTGCGTCGAGCATGCGCTCGAATGCCAGTTCACAGTTCACGACCGTACGCCTCCACCAACTTGGGGTTGGTCTCCAGAATTTTCCTTCGAATGAAACGGCGCGCCCGGAACAGGTGACCACGGACCGTCGCGGCATTCAAGCCGACCATCTCGGCCACCTCCGAGGAGCGGTAGCCCTCTAGATCAGCCAAGTGGAACACCTCGCGCTGCTTCTCTGGAAGTTCGTCGAAGAATGCCCGTACAAGACGCGCCGCCACGCTGTCGTCAATCGCGTCGGCGCGAACTGGTACTTCGTCTTGTTGGTTCTCTACATCCGCCTTCTCATCCAACAACTCCAGGTGTCGCCGAGCCCGTCGGCGATGATCCGCAACCGCGTTCGACGTGATCTGGTAGGCCCACGTCGTGATCTTTCCTCGGCTCTCGAACCGGCTTATGTACTTGCTCACGCGGATCATCGTCTCCTGAGTTACATCCTCGGCGTCTTGAGCACTGCCGGTTTTTACGAGGGCCCACCGCAACACCAGTGGGTACAGCCCCCGCACCACCGCTTCCAGGGCGTCGGCGTC
>JADFIT010000063.1 GCA_022566515.1 Gemmatimonadota bacterium | reverse complement strand
AGGGAGGGAGGGGGTCGCTCAGCCACTCCGCCACGATCCTCGCCACCCTCGGGTGGTTGAGATAGCCGTAGAATTTGTGGGGATTGGACCCGTGGGTGCCGACCCAGAATGAGTTGATCCTCGGGAGGTCCCGGATGCGGTGAATGAGCCCCCGCCGCCGCATTTCCTTGAAGTCGTCTGCGACGGAAGCGTCGTGGGCGACGAAATCATCCCGCGCCGCGATGTTCACCCAGCGGGAGATGTTGGTCGGATACATGCCGTCGTCGGGTTCGTGGGCGTCGTACAGCGCCGCCTGCACCGCGGGTTCGCCCAGCGGGCTTCCCAGCGTGAGCCAAAGGGACACCTTCCGATCCCTCACATCCTCATATTCGCTCATTCGCGAGAGCTTCCACAGAACGTCGTACGAGACGATGCAGCCCATGCTGTGAGCGATGATGGCCACTTGCTGTCCGGACTTCAACGCACGCTTGATCGGACTTTGGAGGCGATTGCGGATCTCCGAACCCACAACACGACTCGTCATGTACGCGCCCAGGTCTGGCAGGGTTTTTTGGATGATCCTGGTTCCCAGGCCGAACAGGTTCAGGATCGGACTGGCGATCCTGGCGATGTCGTCCTTGAAGCGCTGGTCGTCCACCTCCCTGAGCAGGCGCTTGTAGTCTCTGAGCGAGTGGCGGCTGGTGGGGCGTCGCAGGAGGCGGTCCAGATCCTCGTCGTAGCTGTGGGGCGGTTCGTACCAGTCGTCGCCGATCTTCACCATCTCGCCCTTGCGCTCGGGCTCGGCGGCGATCATGAGACGGTTGTTGATGTCGCCGTAGTAGGCGAGAGTGAATTTGACGCGCCCGCTTGCGACGGCGTGCGCGGCCTTGGTGTCCACTCGCTTCAATCCCTCGACGAGCGCCTTCTTTACGAGTCGCCTCTTGGCGGCCTTGGGAGGCTTCGTGGCTCGCCCGTGAACGAGAATCAAGTGTTTGTCGGCCATGGGGGCTGGGGGCCCTACTTCCGAAACAGCGTCAGCACGCGCACGCCTTGCTTGATGAACTCCGAGATCTGATCGGGCGAAACTCTCTTTCCCGACCGGTAGTGGATCAGTTGCGGCCCGGCAGCTTCGGTGCTCAACTTGAGGTCCGATTCATAAAAAGAACGCGCTTCCTCGCCGAAGGTTGCGCGAACAGCTTCCTCGTTTTCACCTCTCAGAAGATACCGCTTGGAGAACTCGGGGTGGGAGTCGAAGTCGATATCCGTATATCCGAATACCTGGCCGATCTTGTGAAAGATATTCTCGGGCCGAAGCGTAAACTTCGGCAAACTCATGTCGTCCCTTTCGAAGAAAATGACAGTTTGGCGCCAGTGCTGCGAGTGCTTGCCACCTCCAGTGGTGTAGGCGTAATCGAAGACGGCCACGTCGAGGGCACCCGCCTTACCCATTAGCACGTTGGCAAGTTTCTTCGAATGACCCTGCGAGAAGAGATGAAAGCCCTTCAACCGATCCAGGAAATCGGGGTCTCCCTTTCGGGAAAACGTGAACTTCATCCGTTCGGCGGCCGCCTGCAGCGCTTCAGAACGCTTTTTCTCGGCTTTGAGGGCGACGACGATGATGGTGCCGATGAGGGCTAGCACTCCGACGACGATAGCCGCTACGATGAGCACGGTCATGAGCTATCCTAAGCGTCTAGGCCGTCAGACTATTCACTTGGCATCCCTCGCCAGCCGGACGCCGCTGAACTGCCACCTGGATCCGGCCGGGAAGAAGTTCCTGTAGCTGGCTCGGATGTGGGACCTCGGCGTGGCGCACGACCCTCCCCGCAACACCCACTGGTCGCACGCGAACTTGCCGTTGTACTCACCTAGCGGGCCTGCGGGAGCGCTGTAGCCGGGATAGAGGACGTACGGACTCCGGGTCCACTCCCATACGTCCCCAAAGAGTTGCATCAGGCCGGTGTTGCCACCGGCGGGCGCCGGATGGAGCCGGCCGCTTTCCACAAAATTCCCCTCGATCGCCGTACCCGCCGCGGCCGTCTCCCACTCGGCCTCGGTCGGTAGTCGCGCACCGGCCCATCGGGCATAGGCGTCGGCCTCGTAATAGCTCAGATGGGTGACGGGCTCACGGGGGCGAATCGGCTGCATGCCGGCCAAGGTGAACGTGGCCCAGTCATCCTCACGCGGCTCCCAATACAATGGCGCCTTCCACCCCTGCTCCTGAAGGGTCGCCCACCCGTTCGAAAGCCACAGTAGCGGCTGCCCGTAGCCGCCGTCATTCATGAACTCCAAGTACTCCGCGTTGGTGACGGGACGGGATGCGAGTTCGAATGCGTCGAGGAATTCACGGTGCCGCGGTGTTTCGGAGTCATATGCGAATCCCTCACCGTCGTGGCCTATCCAGCGAAGCCCCTCGTCGAACGCGTGCCACGAGACGGGCTCGAGCTTGGTCTCTGAATCTCCTGTTGCATCATGGTATGCCGGACGAAGGGGGTTGTGCGATAGGAGGTGCTTGAAATCCGTCACCATGAGTTCCTGATGCTGCTGCTCGTGGTTCAGTCCCACAGCTATCGCCCGCGCCAGATCGTCGGTAATCCGCGACGCGTCATCGAATAGATCACGCATGTGACGATCCACATGGGCGCGGTATTCATAAACCTCTGCCATGCCGGGCCGCGTGATGAGTCCCCGCTGGGGACGGGATCCCTGTTCCCCTATGCTGTGGTAATAGGAGTTGAACAACACACGGAACTCGGCCTGAAAGGGCTCGTAGCCCGTTATCGCCTGCTCGAGCACCAGCGTTTCGAAGAACCAGGTTGTGTGTGCGAGGTGCCATTTCACCGGGCTCGCGTCCGTCATGGACTGGGGAGTCGCGTCTTCCGGCGATAAGGGAGCGCAAAAACTCTCGCTGGCCGCTCGCACGAGGTCGTACTCGGTTGCCAGGGATTGAATCCTGTCGCCGGCTGTGGTCCGTGGGGGTCCGGCCGGCATCGCTTCGGTCTTGAGGCTCATGGGGCCAGCAACGTACCGGTGAGGCGGCCGGCGTCGACTACGCGGTGCCGCTCGCCGGTGTGAGGGGTCCGTTCAGCAGCTCCACCGACACGGCCTCGAGAATGATCTGCCGTGCCCGTTCTGCAATGTCTTCCAGCGACGGTGACTGGGCGTACATCTCTCTCGCGCGGCGGCGCAACTCGTCGAGGGTCGGCATCTCGGGCAGGTGCACTTCGGCCATGAGGGCCTCCGCCTGGTTCCGTGCTTTCAGAAGCCGCTCACGCAGCTCCTCGAGACCGTGGGTACTTGCCCATGCCTCGGCAATATGCTTGCTGATCCTTGCGACCGAGAAGGTGGCAGCCAGCTCCTGGGCCACTTTCTCGACGATCGGCCGCGCCAGCCGCCGCTCGCCGCTAATCACAGCCGCCGAGGGAGCGCGCAGATCCCACACGACTCCGAAGAGCGACAAAAATTTCAGGAGGTAGAACGTGATATCCACTTCCCACCACAGAAAACCTTGTCTTGTGGAGCCCTGGAAGTGGTGGTGGTTGTTGTGCCATCCCTCGCCAAGCGTGAACAAAGCCAACCACCAATTGTTTCGCGAGTCGTCGCCGGTCACGTACCGCTGGTTCCCGATAACGTGCGCCAGGGAGTTGATTGCGAAAGTGCCATGGTAAAGGATCACCGTACTCAGGAAAAAGCCCACGAGCAGCGCTTCCCACCCGCCAATCCAGTAGATCGACACCGCCAGCACAAACGCGGGAAGGTAGCGGTACTTGTTGAGCCAAACCAATTCGGGATACTTGGTGAGATCGCTCACCCCCGAATAATCGATGTTGTACGACTTGCGGGCAAAAATCCACCCGACATGAGCGTACAAGAACCCCTCTAGGCGTGGAGAGTGGGGGTCCAACTCCGTGTCGGAGTGTTTGTGGTGCATCCTGTGCTGGGCCGCCCACCACAGGACACCGCGTTGCGCCGCCGTCTGGCACATAATTGCCATAAACAGCTGTCCCGCCCTGCTCGTCTTGTACGCCCGGTGCGAAAAGTAGCGGTGGTTACCGGCCGTAATGGCAAACATCCGGACGAAGTACAGTATGGCACACAACAGCAGCGTAGCCTGGCTGACACCGGTCCAAAGAATGCCGATGCACGCAAAATGCACCAGTACGAACGGAATACTGCCGGGATAGACGATGTCGTTGTGGTGATGTCGCTGTCGCACTGCTTGCTCCTCTGACTGGTTCTATAATCTAGATCACCGGCGCCGGACTGATAATGCCCTCGCAAGGCTCAACCTTCACCACACACACCTTCAGCTCGGCGGTCTCCGTGATGGGATCATATCCCGATCCCGTTAGAGCATTGATGGGAACGTCGCTGAAGCTAAAACTAGCAAATACCGTGCCTTTAGGCGAGCGATTTGTCGCTTGGACTTTTACCTCCACCGACCCTCGCGGGCTCGTGAGCTTGCACCAACCGCCGTCGGTGAGGCCCCAGGCGTCCACGTCGGCCGGATGTACCTCCAGCGTCTCCTCCGGCAGCAGATAATCCATGCCCTCAGAGCGTCCGGTCTGGGTGCGGGTATGGTAGGATTCTAACCTACGGCCCGTCGTGAGCCAAATCGGGAATTGCTCCGAAATTGTCTCCGCCGGGTCCCGGTATTGGGGTCTCATGAAGACGCCACGGCCGTTCTTGAACTTGTCTTGGTGCAGGATCGGCGTTCCGGCATGTCCCTTCTCGGGAACCGGCCAATGGTATGCACCATCCTCAATGAGGTCCCAATTCAAGCCATGGTAGATGGTTGAAACCTCACACAGCTCGTTGAACACGTCCTTCGCCGATGCGTAATCGAATCCCTTGATGCCCATACGCTTCGCGATCGCTGAGATGAGCCACCAGTCCGGTTTCGCTTCACCTGCCGGGGGCACCGCGGCGCGCAGCCGTTGAACTCTCCGCTCCGTGTTCGCGCATACACCGTCGGTCTCGGCCCAGGCGGTTGCCGGTAGCACCACGTCGGCCAGTTCCGCCGTGTCGGTCATGAAGATGTCCATCACGACGAGGTGATCGAGGCTCCTCAAGGCGTGCTCGCAGTGCTTTCGATCGGGATCCGAGAGCAGCGTGTTCTCCCCGTCGATCAGCATCGCCCGAATCCGGTCGCCTGCGAGATTCAAAGCCGTGACCTTCGTGATACCGTTCTCGAGGTCGATTTTCCTCCCCCAGGCTTTCTCGAACTTGGCCTGATTGGCCGGATCGGTTACCGGCTGGAAGCCGGGATAGTTGTTGGGCAGCGCTCCGCAGTCGCCGGCCCCCTGAATGTTGTTTTGCCCGCGCATCGGATTGATGCCCGTGCCCTCGCGGCCGACGTTTCCTGTCATCAGCATGAGGTTGCAAAGACTCTGGACGTTGTCTACGCCGCAGATGTGCTCCGTGATGCCCAGTGTGTAGTAGATGGCGCCTCTGTCGGCCTCGCCGTATATGCGGGCGGCCCTCTCGATATCGGCCGCCGGAACCTCCGTGATGGTCTGAGCCCATTCGGGCGTGAATTTACCGACGTGCTCGAAAAACGCTTCGCTCCCGGTGGTCCGCGCCGCGATGAAAACGGGATCGACGAGGCCGTCCCGTACGATCACATGGGCCATGGCCAACAACAGTGCCACGTCTGAGCCAACGCGGATCGGGAGGTACACATCCGCGAGGTCGGCGAGCCCGATGTGACGCGGGTCGGCAACGATCATCTTTGCCCCCCTTGCCAGCGCCTGCTTGAGCCGGGTCGCCGCAACGGGATGGCACTCCGTCATGTTGGTGCCGATGCAAAAGATCACATCGGGTTTATCCATGTCGGCCAGAGGGTTCGACATGGCGCCCCGTCCGATGGTGGCTGCCAGACCGGCAACCGTGGGGGAGTGTCAAGCACGGCTACAGTTGTCAATTTGATTGGTGCCAAACCCCATACGAATGAACTTCTGCATGGTGTAGGCGGCCTCGTGCGGCGCCCGCCCCGATGCGATGCCGTACACCGAGTAGCGGCCGTGCTCGGCCACCGCCTTGAGGAACCCCTGGGCCGCCCGGTCCAGCGCTTCATCCCAACTGGCCTCCCGCAGTCGCCCGTCTTCACCGCGTACCCACGGCTTCACGAGCCGCTCGTGATGATGGACGAAATCGAAGGCGAACTGCCCCTTCACGCATAGCGCGCCCTCGTTGGCGGGCCCGTCCATTGCTGGCTGAACGCCGACGACCCTCTCGCCTTTCGTCATGACATCGACGGAGCATCCCACCCCGCAGTACGGGCAAATCGTTCGCGTCTTCTCGATCTTGCCTGGGACCTCCGCGTTGGCCAACGCCTTCCTATCGGCCAAGGCACCTGTCGGACATGTCTGAACGCACTGCCCGCAGAACACGCATGCGGATCCCCTCAGTAATCCGCTGAACTCCGTCGTGATTTCCGTGGCGAATCCCCGGTTCTTGATGCTGATGGCGTAATCGCCCTGCTGCTCCGCGCACACGCGGACGCACCGATAGCACGAGATGCAGAGATCGTAGTCTCGTAGGATGAACGGATTGTCGTCGTCATCACGGGTCCGGCCGGAGTGACTTCCGGCGAAACGTCCCGTCCGGGCATCGTATCGATCGAGGAGGGTGGCCAGTTCCTGCGATGCGTATCCGCGAAGCGGATCGACATCGTTCTCCCGGTTTTCCGACGCCACCAACTCGAGCAGAGTCCTGCGGTGCGCGTCGATCGCGTCCGTCCGGGTGCGGATCACCATCCCCGGCTCTGCCTTCGTGGTGCAAGAGGCGACCGGGGCCCGGGCTCCCTCCAACTCCACCACGCACAGCCGGCAGCCCCCGAATGGCTCGAGCCGTGGATCGTAGCACAGTGTCGGGATTTCCCTACGGTGGCGCTCAGCAACCTCGTAAACCGTCTCGCCGGGGGTAAAGCCTACTTCCTCCCCGTCGAGGGTCATTTTCGCCACCGCTGTACTGGACTTCATTATCATGGTCTGCGCCCTCGCATCAAGACTTCACGTGCTCCGCAACCAGCCGTGGAAAACAACGCATTAGGCTCTCGGTGATCAGTGGTGCGGCCATTCCGAGCCCGCAGGCACTGGTCGCTTTCATGGTTTGGCCGATATCCGTAACCTCATCGATCCATTCCGTCAGGTCTGTGGGCCCCTGCCCCTGCCCCCCGCCTGCCAGCCGTTCGGTGAGGCGCTGCGTACCAATGCGACACGGGAAACACTTGCCGCACGATTCTTCGGCGAAAAACTCCATGGCCGCGTGGGCTACGGCGATCATGTCCCGGCTGTCGTCGAACACCATTATCCCTCCTGCACCCAGCATCGATCCCACGCTCCGAATGCTCGGCTCGTCGAGGGTGACATCGAGATCGTCGCCGGCAAGGAAACCCCCGGACAATCCCGCCATCGTCACGGCTCGAATCGACCGGCCGTCGGATGGTCCCCCCGCCCAGTCGTGGAGCAGCGTCTGCAACGGTAGGCCGATGGGAACCTCGTAGTTTCCCGGCCTGCGGATGTCGCCCGACAGGCTGATCAGCTTCGTTCCCGCATGTCCGTTCTGCCCGAGGCCTCGGTACCACTCTGCGCCGCGACGCAGGATGTGCGGTACCGATGCCAGCGTCTCGACGTTGTTGACGACTGTGGGAAGGTTCTCGTAACCGTGAGTGACGGGGTAAGGGGGGCGATTGCGGGGGAACGGATGTTTGCCCTCGAGACTGTTGAGCAGCGATCCCTCTTCGCCACAGATGTACGCTCCGGCTCCCCGCCGCAGGTAGATGCGGAAGTCGAAATCCTTCCCGAGTATGCTCTCGCCCAGGTAGCCTGCGGCCTCCGCCTCGCCAATCGCCCTCTCCAGAATATTCATCGTTTCCGGATACTCGTATCGCAGATAGATGAACCCACGTGTCGCACCGCTCGCGTATGCGGCGATGGCCATTCCCTCGATTAACCCGTGGGGGTCGTAATCGAGTATCGCGCGATCCTTGAAGCAACCGGGCTCCCCCTCGTCGGCGTTGCACACGACGGTCTTGGGTTCGCCGGATGCCTCTGCCACGGCCTTCCACTTCCGGCCTGTCGGAAAACCGGCACCGCCGCGCCCTGCGAGCTGGCTCTCGGAAATGATCTCTGTCACGTCATCAGGCGACACGGCCACAGCCCGCTCGAGGCCCTCGTACCCGCACGTCTTCCGATAACCGTCGATACCTGCCCTGCCCGGCTCACGAATCGCCGCGAACACGCACTCTTCTACGCCGTCGGGATTGGGTGGCGGCATCGGTGAAGAACGAGCCTGCGAGCTTTCTGGAGTCATGCCTACAAAAACCTCAGCGCCCCGCAACACGGGCACTGGCTCGTCGCATCGCCCAGCGCAGGGCATGGCAGTCGCGCCTTCGCTCTTCAAAGCCTCCAGGATCGCGGGCCCGCCCCGGAGGCTGCAAATCGGTCCCATGCATACGCGGGGTGCTGCAACGCCTTGGGGCGCATGGCTGCCGGGTTCACGGCGTGACAGGTGGTGATAGAAGGTGACGGTTCCGTACAGTTCGGCGATGGGAATCTTCAGCGCCTGCGAAACGTGATCGATAGCTTCGTCCGACAAGTAGCCATCACGGTCGTGGAAGGCGTGCAGGAGAGGAAGTAACGGCGCCGGTTCGTTGCGCCAATGCTCCGACAGCTCTTTGTCTGTGGGGACAGTCATCGATTACTCCGAAGGGATCGAATCACCGCGCTGCTTCCGAGAGACATCGATGCCGCGAAACCCGGTGGCCGGAGTCCGCGGCGCCGTATCACTCTGCCGGGCGAAGATACGCAGACGGGCCATGAGCGTCCAGGAAGAATCAGCTTACGGCGAATTTGCCGAGTCGACCGTCATCCAGGATTGCAGCAAGGGGTCGTTGCCGTCGTTCGCATCCTGGATACGTCGTAACGCGGCGGCGCGAAGCTGGCCTTTGATCTTCGCGTAGCTGTCGGCGGGTAGCTCGGCCCGCTCTCGGGCCACCTCGATGGCCCGTTCCAGGACTCTCTCCGGCGGATGCAACTCGTCGAGGATGCCCCGAGCGGCCGCTTCATCGGGAGACAGCAGGGCAGCTCCCAGGAGCAGGATTCGCCGCGTGGCGGGATCCAGCTCGGCGTCTATAACAGCTTGTGCCGCAACAGGATACGGGATTCCGACGCGGGCTCCGGTGAGACCGAATCGGTAATCCCCCTGGGGCCCGATCCGATAATCGCACGCCAGGGCAAGGAGCGTCCCCGCAGCGACGCCGTGGCCGTTCACCGCGGCAACTGTGGGCCGTGGATTGCCATAAAGCCTGCCGACGAGCCTTCCCAGGGCGACGATCATGTCGCGCTGGCGCTCGCGGGAGTAGCCGGGGACCACCTTCAGGTCGAGACCCGCCGAGAAGAAATCTCCCGAGCCGGTGAGGACGAGGGAGGCGGCGTCGCCGCACTCGACTTCGGCCAGGGCCGCTTCGAGGTCTCGTGTGAAGGCAAGATCGAGGGCGTTCGCCGGTGGGCGGTCGAGCGTCACCACGGCTACCCGATCGAGTTGCTCGATGTGGACGTGTTGCTTTGACACCGGTGTTCCTAATCCGCTGTGGAGTGGCGAGCGGGGAGTGGGGAGTCGTTTGATGCGGCAAGTCCCACCCGTCATGACCATGTAAAGTTGACAACGTGGCACGAGAGTCAAGGAAATTCCCTTGCGGAAGGCGCAATCGACGGGAAACCTTGTGGTGCAACCTGCGGGGCGGAGGTGATTCTGTGACGGAGAGGGTGAACGGTGGGTCCGACGCGGAGCGGGACCTTCTTTCCGACGTTTCCGTAGACGTCGGCTGGCGCCTCATCGAACGATTCTCGAGCTTGGTTCGAGAATCCGGCATGCCCGACGAGCACACGGCGGCGGATTACATCGTCAGCGAGTTGGACCGCCTGGGCATTGGCCATGCGGTGTACGAACCGGAACTCTATCTGTCACTGCCGCGCAGTGGCTCGGTTGCCGTGGAGGGAAACGAGTATCGTGCAAAGCCGCCGGCGTTTTCCGTTTCGACCACGGAGGCTGGGGAGGTCACGGCACGGGGCGTCTATTTGGAGGCGCCGCCGATGCGCGACCTGGGGGAGATTTTCGACGACAGGCATCAGGGAAGTGACGAAGTGGTTCGCGGCAAGGTCGTCGTGACAAACGGGTATGCCATGCCGTCGACCGTCGGGCGCTTCGAGGAGGCGGGTGCGGTAGCGCAAGTCTACATCAATCCCGGCAGCAACATTCATTGGGGCATCTGCACTCCGATTTGGGGAACGCCCACTGGAGACAACCTGCGCTTCAAGCCGCGCACGCCGGTGGTTGCCGTCAACCGGCCCGATGGTGAGGCGCTCGTATTGACTCTCGCCCGCGGCTCAGTTGCCATAACCGTACGTACCGCCTTGGACGAAGGCTGGTACCGCTGCAAGCTGCCGGTGGTCACGATTCCGGGCGAAACCGACGAGTTCCTCCTGGTGCACGGTCACTACGACAGCTGGGACGTAGGCATCGGAGACAACGCCGTGGGAGATGCCACGCTCCTCGAGCTGGCGCGCATCTTCCACGCCCACCGCGGCCGGTTGCGACGATCGTTGAAGATCGCATGGTGGCCGGGGCACTCCACCGGGCGCTACGCCGGATCGACTTGGTTCGCCGACCGCTTTGCCCTCGACCTTCGCAAATACTGTGTGGCTGCCGTGAATATCGACTCGCCGGGATGTTGGCAGGCGAGTGCGTTCGAAGACGTCATGTGGATGGCCGAAGCGGATCGGCTGTGTCGCGACTCCATCGCAGACGCCACCGGCGAGGAAGCCGGCCGCCGCCGGCCCATTCGCGCCGGCGACTATTCGTTCAACCAGATCGGCCTGACGTCGTTCTTCATGCTGCTGTCGGGCATTCCAGACGAACAGCGTAAGGATCTCGGGTTTTACCCGGTGGGCGGCTGCGGCGGAAACATAGCCTGGCACACGGAGGACGATCTGCCGGACGTGGCGAATCGGCAATATCTGGAGCAGGATCTGCGCGTGTATGTGACGGCGATCGCACGGGTACTGAACTCCGAGATCCTGCCCTTCGATCACCGTGGGGCAGTTGATGAAATGCTCGACGCGGTGGCGGAATACGAGGTAGCGGGAAGAGGCATGGTGGATTTATCCGTGTTGCAGGACGAGTTGGCGTCTCTTCGGAAGCAATTGGATCGATTCTACGCCGCCCTGGCAGAGCCGGGTGCGATAGATACTGCTGTGGGCAATCGCACCATCACGGAGCTGTCGCGCATCCTGGTCCCTCTAAATTACGCCCGCGGCGCGCGCTTCGAACACGATCCTGCTCTTCCCTTGGGAACGATTCCGATGCTGAATGACATCGGGGAGTTGGGGCCTTGTGCCGACAGTCGTTCCGACCGCCTTCCCTTCCTGAAAGCGGGGATAGTGCGGGCAGTGAACCGTGCGGCCAATTCGGCGTACGAGGCTGCAACGTTGATCCGACGTTTGATGTGATAGGCATCCTCGGCTTGACGGTGGCAGGTATTGCCGCGGCGACGCAGCTCGTGACGGTGGCAGTGGACGTCACTATCGACTCCGGACGTGCCGTGGTTGATGCCCGCTATCGGTTCCAGGGCCCCATCGATTCCGTTCGCCTGGTTCTCATCAAGCTCCGCGGTCAGTCGGTTCGAATGCTGAGCACGGAATGGACGCTCCGGGAATCCGCCGGTCTGTACGAGTTCGGTGTGGCCGGTGCCGCGTCGTCCCTCCCGCTGCATGTGCGATATGAGATCAACGGTGCCGTGGATCGTGTACCGATGTTCGTGCCGAGCATCGCCACCGCTCCCGGCACCAGCCGGGTTGAGATTCGAGTGATCGGTGTCGGCGACTTCTCGGTCAAAGATGGCTTCCCCCGGTTCAGTGACGACGGAAGAGGCGGTCTTGTCGCGCGGCCCGACAACGTGCCGAGCTTGATTCTGCTGCCTCGGCGCGGCTCGCTCTCCATCAATCGGCTGGCAGACGCAATGGTGGCGTTGCTGGTCGCTTTCGGGACGGCAATTTGGCTGGCAAGGTACTGGCGCCGTCGTACCATGTCCACCTCCACCTCCATACCCACTCCGTCCCCGAACCGCACGCCGTGAGCAACACGCTCGCCGTCGTCCTCGGTGTGTATCTCACTGTGATCCTCGGCATCTCCATCTGGAGCGCCCTGCGCACCAAGACGGAGGAAGACTTCATTGCCGCGGGAAGGACGATAGGTCCGTTCGTGGGCGGAGCCGTCCTTGCGGCAACGCAGATCAGCGCGGGCACAGTCGTCGGAACGGTCGGACGTCACTATCTGACCGGTGTGTCGTGGTGGTTCATCTGGCTCGGAGTGTGGGCAGGCTGGTTGGTGTCCGCGTTTTTCGTTGCGCCGAAGCTACGGAGGTTTGGTGCCCTCACGGTTCCGGATTACATCGCCGCCCGGTTTGACAGTGAAACGGCGCGAGCGTTGGCCGCCATATTGATCGTGGTGTCGTACACCGTCTACCTGGTAGCACAGTTCCAGGCGAGCGGTGAAATTGCCCGCGTCGTTTTCGGAATGAAGCCGCTCACGGCGATGCTCATCATCGTGTCGAGCACCGCCCTCTACACACTGCTCGGTGGCGTACGGAGCAGTTCGTACATCGAGTTCCTGCAGACGCTGATCATGGTTGCGGGGTTGGGCTTGGCGGTGCCGGTGCTGTTGAGCCACGCGGGAGGATTCAGCCAGGCGGTGAGCTTTCTACGATCTCTCGACGGACGTCTGTTGGGCTGGTATTACGGTCCGAAGGAACTCCTCGCTTTCGGCGCTGCATTTTCGCTTTCGATCGCCGCTGCGCCCTACGAGATGACGCGGTTCTACTCCATGCGAGACGAAAGAACGGTGAAGCAGGCGATTGCCGTCGCCATCGGCTTCCAATTCTTCATTGGGGTGAGTGTACTCGCGATCGGACTTCTGACGCGGGTACTGTTCCCCAATCTTCCCTCTCCGGATCAGGCAAGCTCGATCATGGCGTTCGAGGTGCTGCCGCCGCTGGTTGGTGCGCTCCTGATCGTCGCCATGGTGAGTGCCATCATGTCGACAGTCAACTCTATTTTGCTCGTGACGGGTGCCTCGGTGGCGCACGATCTCTACGGGCGATTTCTGCGCCCCGATGCCAGCGAGAGCCATCTGGTCATGGTCAACCGCATCGCGATCGTGGTGCTGGCTTTCATTCCCGTGTACTTCGCTCTTCAGGAGTTCGGCGACGTGCAAGCCATCGTCGTGGAGCAAGCAAAGTTCATTGCGAGTTTCTTCTTTGTTCCAGTAGTGATCGGACTCAACTGGCGCGGCGGTACGGCGAGTGGTGCGGTGGCGTCTATGGTGGGGGGCTTCAGCGCGTGTCTGGCTTGGGAACTCACGGGCCAACGTGGATTCGCGTCGCACGGCATCGACGCGGTAGAGGTGGGCGTTGTGACGAGCCTGATTCTCTTCTTGGTCGTGTCGCGATACACAAAGCCGGTGGCGGAGCAGAACCTCGCAATCTTCTTCCGCCAGCCTCGTAGGTGAGAGACGGGGCCTTCCGTCCTTCCATCCTTCCGTCCTTCCGCCCTTCCGCCCTTCCGTCCGAGAAGTGTGGGTTGGGCGGTGCCTCAGGCGGACTGCTCGGATTGCTGGGCCTGGCGGCCACCTAGCTGCCGATCGAGTAGCAGCAGCGCGGCCTGGTTGTCGCCGGCCAGCTTGAGCGTCTGGATGACCTCGTTGAAAATCCTCTCTTCCTCGATCTGCTCGGTGATGAACCACTGCAGCTCTATTTGCGTAGCGTAATCCTTCTCTTTCTGGGCCAATTCGTAGAGCCTGTCGATCCGCTCGGTGACCCTTTGCTCCTGTTGTAGCGCCTTCTCGAACACGTCGAGGGGGGACGCAAACTCGCTTGCGGGTTGGTCGATAGCGTAGACAGTGGCGCGACCACCGCGCGCATGCACGAAGTCGAACAACCGCATCCCGTGGGCGATCTCCTCTTCGTACTGCAACCGCGTCCATTTGGCAAAGCCCGGAAAGTTGGTGTCCTCGAAATAGGCTGTCATTGCCAGGTAGGCGTTGGCAGAAAAAAACTCTTGCTTGATCTGTTCGTTGAGAGCTTCCTGGATTGCCTTGCTGAGCATCGCTTCGTCCTCCGGGCTGGGAGAACCCGGTCATTGACATGGAAAAGGGATTGCCTGTGTCGTGAAGAGCATACACGGGGCGGCTCCGGATAGTCAATCCACCCTTTGGGGTGGAGCGCGACCGTAGAGCTGGGTGGTGCATCCTCATGTATGTGGGGTGGGCTGCGGGGGACCGGGTTGGGATGGTTGCTGGTGTCCGATTATTGGGACGGTGGTTTCACCGGCGACCGCAGGACCTATCGAATTGGCTTTAAACGTACTATGGTAAATTATTGTGGTATATGAAGTTACAGATTGGTTGAATCAGACACGAGGGTTGCATCGTAGGGTATACCATGACGCAGCTTGCTGACGCCCGATTCCAGGCGGCCCTGTCCGACAGATACATCTTCGACCGTGTGTTGGGGCGTGGTGGGATGGGCACCGTATTCCTGGCTCGCGACGTAAAGCACGGACGGCAGATCGCCATCAAGGCGCTGTCGCCCGAGGTCGTCGCCGATGTGGGAGAGCGTCAGTTCTCTCGCGAGATCCGGGTGACGGCCCAGTTGCAGCATCCCCACATCCTTCCGTTGATCGATTCCGGCAAGGCTGCTGACAGCCTGTACTACGTCATGCCGTACCTCAAGGCGGGATCGCTGCGGGATCTCCTGAACGAGAAGAAGCGGCTTTCGGTCGCCGAGGCGCTGAACATCGTCAGTGACGTTGCGGAGGCATTGGAACACGCCCACGAGAGCGGCCTAATCCACTGCGACATCAAGCCGGAGAACATCCTGATGTCGGCGGGGCACGCCGTGCTGGCCGATTTCGGAGTCGCCAGAGCCCAGCACGTCGAGGGCCGTCCCTGGCGTGCCATGGTGGATTCCTCAGGCGGGACGCCGGCGTACGTAAGTCCGGAGCAAGCTACGGGAGACCATCTGGACGCCCGGAGCGACCTCTACAGCCTGGCGTGCGTGTTGTACGAGATGCTGACGGGACAAGCTCCGTTTGCGGGAGACTCGGACCAGGCCACGATCGCACATCGGTTTACCAAGCCCGTGCCGCGCATCGACGAGCTGGTGCGGGGCGTCCCATCCGGTATTTCGCTGGCGGTGGCGAAGGCGATGTCGGTGAACCCGCAGATGCGCTTCCCATCGGTCGGCCGGTTCATGGACGCCGTAGGGTCAGAGTACGCGACGCCCACGTCGGTGATGACCCGGTCCAGCTGGCGTTGGTCGGAGAGGCTTGGAATTCTCGGCTTTCGCCTGGTGCACCGGTTTCAGTCGACGGCCGAGTCTAAGCAGGGGTTGAAGGCAGCGACCACTCCCACTCTCTAGCTGAGGGTAGGAAGGCGCTTGGCGCGTAGCTGTTGAGAGGGCTCGACAGACTGCCGGACGCTCACTATATGGTTCTAGGTGACCAGGTTACTCCGAGTGTCCGGCGGGGCGGTCCGCCACGGATTGATCGGCACAGCATTGTTGTCTGTTGCGGTGCCAGTTGGACTGTCCGGTCAAGACATCCCCACTGTTCGGCCGGCGAGGGCTGAGTCCGTTCTGGTTGTCGCAGGGTCGCGTTACGGCGCAGGTTGGCTGCACGGAGCGATGGCTGGCCGTGGGTACCGGGATCTGTGGGTGACGCCCATGAGGGTCGAGGTCGCAGATCTGGCTCGGCTCGCGGACGGACTCACTCCCATACGCGTCGGCGGTGGTGCGACCACCATGACCCTGCATATGAGAGGGGCCGATGGGAAGCGGTACGTCTTACGGTCGGTCGACAAATACACGGCCCAGGGACTAGCCGAGGAGTTTCGCGGCACGCCGGTGGAAGCAATCCTCCAGGATCAGATTAGTGCTTTTCATCCATCCGGCGCCCTCGTTGTGGCGCCGCTGTTGAGCGCCGCGGGAGTGCTCCACGTCGAACCGCGTCTGCTTGTTCTCCCAGACGATCCACGGCTTGGCGAGTTTCGTGAGGATTTCGCCGGGTTGCTGGTCCTGTTCGAGGAGCGTCCGAATAATGGCCCGCAGGGCACGCCGGGGTTCGCCGGCTCGAGGAGGATCGTAGATAGTCCGGGCATGATGGAGGACTTCTCCCTCAGCCCGCGGAATCGTATGGATACCAGAGCGTTCCTCACCGCCCGGCTGGTTGATCTCTTGGTGGGGGACAGGGACCGCAGCGTCAACAACTGGTGGTGGGCCCGGTTCGACGACGGTGACGCTTACGTCTGGCGACCAATCCCCCGAGATCGTGACCAGGCGTTCATCAAGCTGGATGGTTTCTTGAAGAGTGTATTGCGCTTCTATGAACCGCGGTTGGTGGCGTTTGGGGACAAATATCCCAGCATTGTCGGGCTGTCAGTGAACTGTTGGGACCTAGACCGCCGCTTCCTTATCGGTCTGGACAAGCCGGCATGGGATTCGGTTGTTACCGAGCTGCAACAGAAGCTGACTGACTCGGTGATCGAGTCGGCAGTTCGCCAGATGCCACCAGAGCACTACGGCTTGATCGGTGCGGAGCTCACCCGCCAGCTCAAGGTACGTCGTGATAGTTTGAAAGTTGCTGCGGATCAGCTATACGACATCGTGTCCCAATATGCAGACGTGCGTGCCACAGACGATGCCGACATTGCGGAGATCACCGCGATCGACGACGATCATGTGGAGGTCCGGCTGTATGACAGGGATGACGACGGCGGCGAACAGCCGCCGGCTCCCTATTTCCGTCGTGTCTTCGACCGCCGTGAAACACGCGAGGTCCGTGTGTATCTCCTCGACGGTGCCGACCGTGCTGTGGTTCGTGGTCGGATTCCCCGGGATATGAGGGTTCGAGTCATAGGTGGAAGCGATCCTGACGAATTGGTGGATGCGACGGAGGCCGGAGGAGGCCGAGTCTACTTCTACGACGCCGGCGGGAGGACTCAGGTGTCCCGCGGTCCGAAGACGGACGTGGTTCGCAGGCGCGTTGAGCCGCCCGTGCACTGGGATGACGGGGCGGTTCGTCCCGACTGGGGTCACCGGTGGATACCCACGCCGAGCTTTGCGCTCAACGGGGATGTGGGGCTTTTTGTCGCCGGTGGCGCAGAATACTCTCGTTACGGATTCGCGAAGAAACCATTCAGCTCTCGAGTACAGTTCAGTGCCGGCTACGCCAGCGGACCCGGACGTTTGGGACGTTTCGATTTTCGGTATCGACATGATTTCAAGGAGCTGGCCCGCAACGTTGATGCGTCGCTCGACGCCAGTTTCACCGGGATGGAGATCATCCACTTTCACGGCTTCGGGAATGAAACTGCGGCTCCGAGGTCCAGCTCCTATTACCAACTGAAGCTGAAGC
>JADFIT010000223.1 GCA_022566515.1 Gemmatimonadota bacterium | reverse complement strand
CCAATACGTGTTTGTGTCCGGCGGTGCCGGCAACAGCGATACGCCACGTCTGGATGTCGACTTTTCCATCATTCAAAACGACGGTACGCTCAGCGGTTGGACGGGCGTGACCGACATGACGGCCGGACGGGCGTTTCACACGATGGTCGCCGCTACGCCGTTCAACTCCAAGGTGAAGGGTTCGGGCCATCTGTACTTCATTGGAGGCATCGAAGATGCGGACGGCCAACCGGTAAGCACCGTGTTCCGTGCCCCACTCAACAACGACGGGACCCTCGGGGTCGTGAGCAACGCACAAGCCTTGCCGGTCCCGCTGCACTCGACTGGAGCGGTCATCTTCCGCAGCGCCATTTATGTGGTGGGCGGAGCGACCACCGACCACGCGCCGGTCGCCACGGTGTACCGGGCACGGATCGATACGCTCGGGAACCTGGGCACCTGGGAGCCTGTGGCATCTCTGCCCTCGCCTCGCGGCTACCACAGCGTACAGACGTTCGGTGGCTTCCTCTACTCGGTAGGTGGTGAAACCGGAACGGTACTGCCCAGCGATGGGGGCTTCCAAAACAACTCCACGAAGCTCGACGAGATAGCCTTCGCACAGATTGACCTGCGCACCGGCGATCTAACAGCCTGGACGATCAACGCCAGCGCCATGACCAAGAGCCGAACCAAGCACACGGCGCTGGCCGCGGGCGGCAACCTGTTCGTCTCATCCGGCCTTTACGCGGCCGCCGGCACGGGATCCACGGAGAACATTTCGGCCCAGATCAATTCGGACGGTACGGTGACCTCGTTCGGGGGCGCGACGGGATCCAATACGTTGCAGTCGCTCGGCGGGGTGAATTTCTTCAACCACGCAGCCATCAGCTACGTAGACGGTAACGGAGTGGCACGAGTGATGATCTTGGGTGGGGACGACGTGAACAATCCGGGTACGAAACAGGCGAAGGTCTTCTTCTACTAATCATTCCGGCTAACGATGCCGAGTGTCGCAGGAGCCTGTTGCCAACTACGAAGGCAGCAGGCTCTTTGCTTTGGCCATGACCGCGTCTGCCGTGCGACTTCATAACGGCCGAACCCCACTATTTTCCTGCACCCTCCGCACCGGATGGCTTTGTGTTCGAGGGTTGGTGGGGTTCGATTCCCCGCGCCTCCATCGTCCTGCTCGGGCTCGACGCATTGCGCCGGGCCCGAATTTCGTTAGGCTGGGGAATCGCGCGGTGTCCGAGGATGCTTGAACCTCATCAGCGCAGGTCGCTCACTATGACGAAAATCCTGATCACCGGCTCGACCGGCCTCATAGGCCGCCACCTCAGTGCTGCGCTCCGAGATCGCGGCGACGAGGTGGTTGGTTTGACCCGGTCGGAGTCCGTTGCCGGCCAGACCACCCGCCAGTGGGATCCCTCGGCCTCATCCCTCGACCCTGCGATTGTGTCGGGGTTCGACGTGGTGGTCCATCTCGCCGGTGAGAACATTGGGGAGGGGCGCTGGACGAGGGCCAAGAAAGACCGCATTAGCCAGAGCCGGCTGAACAGCACCCGGATATTGAGTGAAGCGCTGGCGAGGGCCGAGGGCCCGCCCCAGCTGCTCATCTCGGCATCGGCGGTTGGATATTACGGTGATCGAGGAGAGGAGCTGCTGACGGAGAAGAGCGCTCCAGGCTCGGGATTCCTGGCCGAGCTGGCTGTTGAGTGGGAGAACGCCGCCGGGCCGGCACGTGAGGGCGGAATCACGGTCATACACCCCCGAATCGGACCCGTACTCACCACACGCGGCGGGGCATTGGCAAAAATGCTGCCGCCGTTCAGGCTGGGCCTGGGGGGTGTGGCAGGCAGTGGAGAGCAATACATGAGCTGGATCGCGCTGGACGATGCGGTGGCGAGTCTGTGTCATTTGGTCGACCGCGGTCGCGACCTCGCCGGCCCCGTGAACGTAGTCGCGCCGACTCCGGTAACAAACCGCGAATTCACCCACGCCCTGGGTGGGGTGATCAGGCGCCCGACTGCGATACCGCTGCCAGCCGTCGCAGCGCGCCTCATGTTGGGGGAAATGGCGGACGAACTCCTGCTGGCGGGCCAGCGTGTGTCGTCTGAACGATTGCAAGCCTCAGGGTTTCGCTTTCGGTTCCCTCAGCTCGAGAGCGCTTTACGGCACGTAATCGAGACCTCCGGCTAACGCGTATCCACTGTTTCTTCACTGCTCAACGCAGCCTGGGCCGCCGCCAATCGGGCGATGGGTATGCGGAAAGGGGAGCAGGACACGTAGTTCATGCCTACGTCGTGGCAGAACTTGATCGTCTTCGGATCGCCGCCGTGCTCGCCGCAGATGCCTATTTTCAGCGCCGGGTTCGTGCTTCGCCCCCGTTCGACTCCCATCTCCACCAGGGCTCCAACACCGTCGCGATCGATGGTTTGGAAGGGATCTTGCGGCACGATGCCGGAATCGATATAGGCCGGCAGGAAGCGGCCCGCATCGTCCCGCGACAAACCGAGCGTGGTTTGTGTTAGGTCGTTGGTTCCGAAGGAAAAGAACTCTGCGGTTTCTGCGATCTCGTTGGCGGTCAGCGCAGCCCGGGGGAGTTCGATCATCGTTCCCACGAGATAATCGATCCGAACCTTGCGGCGTGCGAATACCCGCTCGGCCATTTTGCGCACCAGGTCTGACTGCCTTCTGAACTCCTCGGCGTAGGCGACGAGTGGCACCATCACTTCCGGAAATACTTGCACGCCTTCATTCACCGCGTCGCACGCCGCCTCGAAGATGGCCTCCGCCTGCATTTCGGTGATCTCGGGATACGTGATTCCGAGGCGGCACCCGCGGTGCCCGAGCATCGGATTCACCTCAGTCAGCATCTCGACGAAATTGCGCAGCTGCTCGAACGGGACGTTGATGCGTTTCGCAATCTTCTTGATCTCCTCCGTTCCCTGCGGCAGAAACTCGTGCAGCGGTGGGTCGAGCAGGCGGATGGTCACCGGATAACCATCCATGGCCTGGAAAATTCCGAGAAAATCACCCCGTTGGATCGGCAATAGCTTGGCGAGTGCTTCTCGTCGCCCTGCAAGATCCTTTGCCACGATCATTTCCCGCATCGCATCGATGCGACTCTCCTCGAAGAACATGTGTTCCGTACGGCAGAGACCGATGCCTTCCGCGCCGAACTGAATGGCACGGTGCGAGTCTGCAGGGGTGTCGGCGTTGGTCCGCACTCGGAGGCGTCGGAACTTGTCGGCCCACTCCATCAGTTGCTCGAATTGTTCGCTCGGCGTGCGATCGATGAGTGTGACGCGTCCCGCAATCACCCGGCCGTCGGACCCGTCGATAGTCAACCAATCGCCCTCTTTCACTTCGCGATGATCGACGACGAACAGCCGGCTCTGCTCGTCAACGTGGATTCCCTTGCAACCGCAGACGCAGGATTTTCCCATTCCCCGCGCCACCACAGCTGCGTGGCTGGTCATTCCCCCCCGTTCGGTGAGAATGCCCGCGGCGGCAACCATGCCGTGAAAGTCGTTGGGATTGGTCTCGCGCCGCACGAGGATAACCGGGTCACCATTCTCGGTGTGCTCCACGGCACGGTCGGCATCAAAGACCACCCGGCCCACGGCAGCTCCCGGAGAGGCGGGAAGTCCTCTCGCCAGAACATCGACCGCAGCAGAGGCGTCGATGGTCGGGTGGAGCAGCTGGTCGAGCTGATACGGATCCACCCGACACACGGCTTCCTGCTGTGTGATGAGTGAATCGTGGACCATGTCCACGGCGGCACGTATCGCGGCTTGAGCGGTTCGCTTGGCGGAGCGCGTCTGAAGGAGATAAAGGTTGCCACGCTCTACCGTGAACTCCACGTCCTGCATGTCGCGGTAATGCTGTTCGAGTGTATCACAGGTTTTGCTGAGTTGATCGTAGGGCTTGGGGAACCTTGCGGCCATGGCGTCGATCGGCTCTGGAGTCCGGATTCCTGCTACGACGTCCTCTCCCTGCGCGTTGACCAGAAACTCTCCAAACAGCTTCGGCTCACCGGTAGACGGGTTTCGCGTGAAGACGACACCCGTGGCGGAGTCCTCGCCCATGTTTCCGTACACCATGGTCATGACGTTCACCGCGGTGCCTAAATGATCGGGGATGTTATTGATGCGCCTGTAATGGATCGCTCGTTCCGTATGCCAGCTACGGAATACTGCTTCGATAGCACGCCACAGTTGGTCCCACGGATCGTCGGGAAACGGCAGCCCGGCTTCCCGCTCGACGAGCGACTTGATGGTGATTACCAGTTCTTGCAGGTCTGAGGGATCGAGATCGATCTCTCGCTTCGCATTACAGCGACTCTTGATCTGTTCGATCGCGTCTTCGATAGGCTGAGCGCCCTCGTCCGAGTTGAGATTCAAGACCACGGCGCCGTACATCTGAACGAAGCGACGGTAGGAATCGTACGCAAAGGCTGGGTTGCCGGTCTGCTCCGCCAGTGCCGACACGGTAGCGTCATTGAGGCCGAGGTT
>JADFIT010000222.1 GCA_022566515.1 Gemmatimonadota bacterium | reverse complement strand
GAAACCACGAAACACACGGACCCCAACCCAACCGACAGAACTTTTTTCCCCTTCACCACCACGCCTTTTTGGGGGTGGAGGGCAACACAACCTACGAGGGGGGGCTGCGGGGGTCCGTGCTTTCCGTGGATTCTGTGGCTCATCCGGGGTGGGGTGGAAGGGTCTATGATCATCCCTTCAATCACCTACCCCACAATTCCCGGAAGAACCAAATTAAAGAGGAGTCCTAATTCACAACTCCTCGACCTACATCACAGCCTTCTTCCGATTACTACCATACCGTTGGTTGAGCCCTTGACTGTCTAGTTTTGCGACACTTAGAGGTTGCCATGCGCTCAGCCACGCCGGGCACCAATACCGGCATGAAAACGAGGTTGGTCAAAACCCTGACCCGCGGAGTGTTCGGAGTCTGGATTGCCGTGCTGTCCGCATGCACCGCACCACCGTCGCGCGAGCGGATCGAGGTGACGATCCCGCCGGGCTCGTCCCTCGAGGCGATTGCGGAGTCACTCGCGGTGCACGGTGTGATCAGGTACGCAACAGCGTTTAGTCGATACGCGCGCATGAGCCGTGGGACGGATTCCATACGTCCCGGCGTGTATTTCCTGGAGCGCAAACCGCTGGGCGAACTGCTCCAAGTGCTGAACCGTGGCCCGACACTCGGCAAGCTGGTCGTTCCTGAAGGAGCGATGCTCGTCGAAGTAGCCGAGGCTGTCGAACGTGCGCTCGGGATGCCGCCCGACAGTTTCATGACCGCAGCCCAAGACGCCACGCTCCGGAAACGTGTCGCTGCACGTGGTGGGACCCTGGAGGGATATCTCTATCCAACGGCCTACTACGTTCCCGTGGAGATTACGCCGGCCGAGCTGGTGAGCCGGATGGTTCATGAGTTCGAGAGCCGCTGGCGTCTCGAGTGGACCCGTCGCGCAAAGGCGATGGGGTTCTCCCGCGACGAGCTTGTGACCTTGGCGTCAATCGTGTCGGGAGAAACCCGCGAAGACGACGATCGGCCCTTAGTGGCTTCAGTCTACCGCAACAGGCTGGAACGCGGCATGCGTCTCCAGGCCGATCCGACTGTAGTGTATGCATTGGGTACGCGGCGCCGGCTGCAAAATCGCGATTACCGCATCGACTCCCCCTACAACACCTACCTGATCGACGGGCTTCCGCCTCACCCCATCAGCCAGCCGTCAATGGCCAGTATAGCGGCAGTCCTCGATCACCCCCCGACCGACTACCTGTATTTCGTGGCGGGTGCCGGCGGCAAGCACGTGTTCTCCAACACCTACAGGGAACACCTCGCGGCGATTCGGAAGATTCGACGCCCTCCAGTGGCAGTCGAGGAGCTGGAGCAGTAGACAGAGCTGGTTGCAGGTCTTCATATTGTGTAGTAATATGTGTGAATACTTGTGTGGAAAGTGATTCAATGGCAACCAACCTCGACCTCGACGACAAGCTGGTGGAGGAGGCAAAACGCCTGGGTAAGCATCGCAGCAAGCGAGCTGCCGTCAACGAGGCGCTCGCCGAATACGTTGCGAGCAGAAAGAGGCGCAAGATTCTCGACCTGTTCGGGATGCTCGAGTGGGACCCAAAGTATGACTACAAAGCAGAGCGCAGGCGGCGCGGTTGAGAGTCCTCGTCGACACCTCTGTTTGGTCGCTTTCGTTTCGCAAAGGCGGGCCCGCGAATCACACCGTGGTGCGCAAGCTGGCTGCTCTGCTAACCGCAAACGGAAACGTCGTGTTGACCGGACTTATTCTCCAAGAGATACTGCAGGCCTTTCGGCCAGAGGCAGCATTCCACAAGGCGGTCGATCGGCTGGAGCCCTTCCCGTTGCTCGAAGTCGGGCGTGCCGACTACGTCACTGCGGCCCGTCTACATCGGCGATGCGCATCGAAGGGCCTCGCGGTCACGACTGCTGACTGTCAGATCGCAGCAGCGGCCATCCGGCACGACTGCCTCCTGCTCACAGCAGACAAGGATTTCGAGCGGATCGCGACGGTCGCCAACCTAAAGCTGGCTTGATGACTGCCGCCCCTCCTCAACGGCCGCCATCTCCTTCTCGAGAAACAGCTCCGCCACCTGCCGCCCATAGTTGGCCGGCACGATCTCACCCATGTTGCACAGCACCCATACAGAGAACCGCTGCTCTGGATAGCGCACATAGGAGGTCTTGAACCCCATGAACGAGCCAGAGTGTCCCCAGGTAGTAAGGCCTCGGTGCTCCCCTTCCCGGATCGCAAAAGCGTAGCTCAGCTCTTCCCCGCTGTTGAGCACACCCTTCGTGTGAACCAGGTCCATCAAGTCCGAGCCGCCGAGCTGATTGCTCAAGTAATTCCGATCCCACTGGAGCAGATCTTCGACGGTAGAGTATAGCCCACCGGCGCCGGGGAGCACGAAGTTCCCCTGGTAGCTCTGGTAGTACTTCCCCTCCACACCCTGCTCCCCTTCTTCTCGGGTTCCGTAACTCATCGCCCGGTGCTTTACGATATGCACGGGATCGTCGTGGAAGTGCGTATCGTTCATACCCAGCGGTTGAAAAATCTTCTCCGTCGTGTACTCCCGGAGAGACTTCCCGCTGGCCCGCTCCACGACCATCGACAGCAAGAAATAGCCGCCGTTCGAGTACTGGTACTTCTCGCCGGGCGCGAAGTCGAGTTCTTGCTTTGCGAGCAACTCCAACGCTTCCAGCCGGCTGAATCGGTCCCACGTGCTGAGGCCGTTTTGCCGCATCACCCGGTACATGTCAGGCACGCCGCTCATATGATGCACCACCTGCCGAATCGTCACCGGCGGGTCGCGCCGAGGCATCCCGGGCAGGTACTTCCGAATGTCGTCGTCCAAACTCAGCTTCCCCTCGTGAGCGAGGAGAGCTATTGCGGTCGCAGTGAACTGCTTGGACACGGAGCCCATGTAAAAAACGGTAGACGGCGTAATAGGGATGTCCCAATCCAGGTTGGCGTACCCGTAGCCCTTCTTGTAAACGAACTCGCCGTTGCGTGCGACACCGACCGCGCATCCTACTGATCCGGAGTGATCGAACTCGGTGAAGATGGCGTCGATCTTCTGGGGCGGTGGATTCTGGGCCGCTCCCGCCTCGGCCGTCAAAGGCAGCAGCACAAGAGCAAGGGCTGCGGACTTGAGCGAGTGGTTCATCGAGAACTCCTGTTGTTGGTCGATTGAAAGCGCGTCACGCGACCCACGGGTGGGCGGCCAATGTAACACACCGGTCCATCCCGTGAAGGCCGACACGCTGACGCTACTAAGGAAGCACGTTCCTTCCCTTGCACCCATGACGCAACCGTGTTTTGCGTCACTCCTCCGCTCCAAGCCACGAGGTCGATCTCAGGCCGGTCGCGACTCGAGACTCGTGGCAGATCGACCGGGCGTGGGAACGAGTGCCCGCGTTGATCGAGAGGCTGAACCTGATCATTACGACCACGATGCCGGACCTCAATGCACGGCTGGATGCTGCGGGAATTAGGCCGCGCCCCGGGGAGGCGATTGCCGTTCCGAAAAGGCCGGGAGGGTAAAGAGTACGGAGGCCGTGAAGGGCTAGAGCGCCACTACATCCGCCGCCGCTTCCCGCCCGTTGTCGTCGGTAACGACGGTGAATTCAACTCGTTTGCCCTCCGGCAGCGATCTGCCGTCCTGGATCGCCGAGCGGTGAACGAAACAGTCTTTCTTCCCGTCGTCCGGCGTGATGAAACCGAACCCTTTGGTGTCGTCAAACCACTTCACCTTGCCTGTGACGCGGGCGGACTTCTTTCGGCCGGCTCGCTGCCGGCCTCCTTCGTTCTGATTCCGACTGCGGGATTGAGCGTTGGCCGTCTTGGGGGTGGATTTCACCTTCACAAGACCCACATCCCGCGACAAACGGCGCACATTGTCAATCACGGTCTTCCCTGCAACACCGGCGCCCAAGCCGGCAAAAAACAGGACGACGATTCCCACCAACTCCGTCTGCCCAGCCATTGAGACGGCAGTGAGCACACCCAACGCTACCATGATGACGAACGCCATTGCTATAGTGAGCTGTTTCCAATTCATCGATGCTTCCACCGGTTAGTTCATGAGGGGGAGTGGCAAGCAGCAACATAAGCGTGAGAAGCCCCAATGGAAGCCGGGTCCGGCCTCAGCGGCTCTCATTTTCGGACCCGCACACCGATTAGCTCCAGCTTTTCCGCGCGTGACATGCCCTTGATTTCGCGCTCCCGCCGCAGCGCTCCAGACCGCTCTGCATGCCGCTCCTCATACACCACCCGCTTCGGGGGCGATGTGCGGAAGAACTTGGCCCCACGGCTCCCCCCACAGTGCTCACCCAGGCGCCGTTCGAGATCAACGGTTATTCCTGTGTAGAACTTGCCAGACTCGGTCTGAATTACATACACCGTCCAGCCGCCCTGACCCGTCACCAGGGTGCTTGTGAGGCTTGGCGTCCCAAGTTACAGCCTATCATGAAGAAATCTTAACAGTAAATCTAATGGGGCTAAATCCCGAGATCCAAGGTA
>JADFIT010000062.1 GCA_022566515.1 Gemmatimonadota bacterium | reverse complement strand
CGTTAGCTCGAGCAAGAGCCAGATACTGACCACGGCGCCGAAGGCACTAATAATGTACGCCCCTTTGGTGAGCCAGGAGCGCCACTGGGGTTTGAACAGAATGAACCAGAAGCGTTCGGGTCTCTTGAGGTCCGCCACGAGTAGCGCGCCTGTGGCGGCGAGCGCCACGAGTGCCACCACCGGTGCCACGTTCGACAATAGGACGTCTGCCGCGTCGAAGCCCAACAGCAAAGCCGCCGCTCCGACGAAGGCCGATCCTGCTGATATCGACTTGGTCCACAGGTAGCTCGAAACCTTCCCCTTCCAAGCGATGAGGTGGTGCACGTCGTAGGCCACTCGCGCCTGTGGCATGCGGGAGCGTGGGACTCTACCGTTGCCGCTGCTCGGCTTGCTCCTTTTCGTGCGGTTGTTGTTCGTCGGACTCCTGAGCAACGACCACACGCTGAAGTTGGCGGAATAATCCTTGGCCGTACCGGTACGCCGCTCGCTCCACATGTACGCGTCTTCGTGCGCGGCGGCGAGGGGGTCCAGTGTCGCGGCGTGTGCCCCGACGTAGAACGCCTTCGGGCGCGTGTTCTGTTCGGGGCGGCGTACAGTCATGGCGGTCGATCCGATGTATCTACTGACACGTGACTGGGGATCGTCCATGTCGCCAAACACCAGTGCTTCGACCGGACAGACGACCACGCACGCAGGTAGCAAGCCCTTGTCGATGCGGTGAGCGCAGAAGTGACATTTGGCGACCGTGTTCTCGACTGGGTCGATGTGAATCGCATCGTACGGGCAGGCCTGTATGCACGCCTTGCATCCGATACAGCGGTCGTGCGCGATGTCCACGATCCCGTCGTCCCGCTGAAACATCGCGTTCACCGGGCAGATGTGGACGCACGGAGGGTCGGCGCAGTGGTTGCAGCGAAGCACCGCGAAGTGGCGTCGCACGTTGGGGAATTGACCCACTTCGACGGCTTTCACCCATGTGCGGTGCACGCCGAGGGGGACGTCGTTCTCAGCTTTGCAGGCGGTGCTGCATGCATGACAGCCGATGCACTTCGTCTGGTCGATGACCCAGGCGTAATTCATGGGTGGGATAGTGCCGTCTCTTGGAGGGATTGTCTAGGCCCGTGTGGGGCAGAGGAGGCAGGAGAGGCAGGTCTGTCTAAGCCGTTTCCTCTGCCATCTCTTGCTTCTTCTGCGTTCAGAACTCGACCTTGGGCACCTCCTGCGCAGACTCGTCGGCCTCGAAGTAGGCGTGCGCCTGCGAGCCGATAGCTTTTGCCGTCAGCACCGCCGGGAACCGGCGGATATACCCGTTGTGAGCCCGCACCGCGCTGTTGTAGTCCTCCCTGGCCGTAGCGATCCGGTTCTCCGTCCCTTCGAGTTGGTCCTGTAGGGTTAGAAAGTTTTGGTTGGATCTCAGTTCGGGGTAATTCTCGGTGATCATCAGCAACCTTCCCAACGCCGACTGCATTCCCTGGTTCGCGCGGGCCATCTCTTGGATGTCGCCGCCCTGAATGGCTCCGCCCAGCTTCGATCGGGCGTCTGCTATGGCGGTGAACACCTCCTGTTCCTGAGTGGCGAACGCCTTGACCGTTTCCACCAAATTCGGGATTAGATCGTGCCGGCGCTGAAGCTGTACCGCGATCTGGCTCTTGAACGCCTCGACTTGCTCGTCGAACGTTTGAATTCGGTTGTAGCCGCAACCTGTCAAGGACAGCAGCGCGATTCCAATCACCAATCTCTTCATCTTAAGACTCCTATTTCTCACCGGTCGTGTCCTCACCGGCGGCAGCGGCTGGCGCCGGGCTTGCCGCCGTCCACTCGTCGTATCTATCGACGAAGTGGGCCAGCTTCTCGAGTTCGTCCACGTAACGTGCGCCAATGTCGTCATACGGCTTGAGGGCTCGAACCTTGCGGCCGGCGATCTTGTCGACGACCCAGTCGAACGCCGACGCATCGAGCCCCGCGGCCTCGGAGGCCATCTTCACGAGCGCCAAAGGATTCTCCGCCGGTGTTTCTCCGGTCAGCCTCACCGTGCCCCGCATCAGAACGAAAAACGTCCCCGCCGAATCGATGAGAAGCCCGGTGATGGCCTTCCCGTCCGTCGCCACCGCGGTGTACTCGGCCCGCAATTGCAGCAGCTTGCCTCTGATTTCGTGTTCCAACTCGTGCCGCAGCTGCTCTCTGCTTGTGTCGAGACCGTCGAACGGGTCGGCGCCGTACAGCAGCTCGTGTGCGTCCCGCATGTCTTCGATCTCCATCGGGAACACGTCGGTTGACGCACGCCACTCACGTTCGGTGAAAATGAGCGGCGCGGGGAAACGTCGCTTCACCCAGTCGGTGATTGCCCGTCCGATAGGCCGCAGTGCACTCATCGAGGCATCGTTCACGATGAGCAACAGGTTGACTTCGGCATGCCCGGGGCCGAAGCCGCCCCGTACGGCCGACCCGAACATGATCAGAGAGCGCAAATTGTCCCCCAGGACATTCGCCATCTGATCTGCAAATATCTGTGCCCGCTCACGCTTGGTTTTCTTTGCCATCTAGAAGCTCCCTCCTGCTCCTCCTCCGCCGAAACCCCCGCCGCCACCAAAGCCGCCGAAGCCGCCACCGCCGAACCCACCACCACCCCAACCTCCGCCTAAGCCGCCACCGTACCGATGTCGCCCACCGCCCATGAGCATCGACAAGAGCAAAAAGTGCCCCATGCCTCCACCCATGAGACCGTAGCGCCCCCGCCCCCGCCCCCGCCCCCGTCCGCCCGCCATCATCAGTATCAGAAACAGCAGCAAAAATACCATCCCTAGGGGAGACCGCCGGCCGGTGCGTGATCGAGGGCGCTGTTGCGGCGCGATCCGGCCGGTGAGCGCGAACTGGTATTCCCGAGCGTAGGCCTCGGCCAGCATTTGTACCCCCACCATCAGACCGGAAGAGAAGCTCCCCGCTTGCACCGCCCTGCTCCCGATGGCGTCCCTGATCCGCCCGCCCAGTGCATCGGTGATGAATCCCCCAGCTCCGGTTCCCGTGGCGATGAAGATGTCCGACCGGCCGTCTCCGGGCCGTCGCCCGGGTTGCAGCAGCAGCACCACGCCGGCGTTCCGGGCCCGGTCTCCCGCCTCCCCCATCCCTCCTATCCCCCACTCCCTGCCGATGTCCCGGGCCACCTGCATGGCCGCCCGGCCGTCGAGATCCGGGAGGGTGACCACCACGATCTCTCCCCCGGATTTCTGCCGCACCTCAGCGATCAGAATCTCCATGATCTGCTCCTCGCGGGGGCTGATCACGTTGGCAAAATCATTGACAAAGCCGACGGGCTCGGGAATCTGAAGTTGGAACACCGCCAGAATTGGTAGCAAAATCATGCTACTAAGCTAATCGGACTTCATGGTGGGTGTTTTATCCCGCAGCGAACGGGGAATTGGGCCGGACGACCGGTCGAGTTTGCCCCATCGACGGCGTGAGCGAGGACGGAAGACGGAAGGACGGAAGGACGACGGGAATGCCTAATTCACATGACGATATCCCGTCTATCCTGTCCAAAACCCTCCGCGCCCTCAGCGGTGAATACGTCACCGCAATTCCGGCCCGGAGTAATAGCGGAGGTCTGAAAGCTGGTGGTGTGGGGAAGTGGGTCTGCATACCTTTCGCGCGACCATCCAACTCTGTGAGGCTGCATTTGCAACTGTTCGTGGGAGCCTTTCTCGCCGGCTTGGCGGTCGTGCCACGGGGGGTGGTGTCGCAAGACACGTCTGGATACCGGCAGCAGGAGGTGCGCTATCTGGTTCATGCGCGGTTGGATGAATCGACGGGGACCTTGTCGGCGCGTGAGACGACGAGTCACGACTGGAACTTCACCAACAATCGACAGCGAGGTTTCCTCGACTTTGGTGACGCGAAGTTTCGCTGGGATACTTTCTTCAGCGAACCGGCGGCGCGGGATCGGAAGGTCATCTCCATAGCACCGACGTTCTGGTGGAACGATGCCTCGGACGCGACGGTCGGCGTTCGTCTTCGCAGCAACTATATGGGTCGCTACGATCGCACCACGTTATGGTTGATTCGTGGCGTCTCCGGTTTCGAGGAGGCGACGAGCGGCGATGTCCTTGACATATACTTCAAACTGGAAAATCCGCTGTTCCTTCGCGACCCTCGAGCCTCACAGTCCCTCGAGTTGTGGTCTCAGGAGGGGACAGTCGGGGCGCGGCTGGAATTTTCCAAGGCTCACCGGCGCTCGTCGTCGTCTCCCAATGTGCGGAACAGCGGATGGACCGCCCAGTGGGTCGCCACCCGCCAGACCAACTTCCTCGACGGTACGCTGTGGGAGAATGGGGGGACGGTGGAGATCGGTCGGTTCGACGATTGGCGGTTTACCGTGTGGGGGAGCCGGTCGAGGGTGCGCCTCGACTATCGCGCCGGACTCACTTATTCGAAGCCCCCAAGGGGGAACACGACGGATCCGGAGCCTTTTGCCCGCATCACCGGCAGCGCCTCGATTCGCAAGCCGATCGCCGGATTTGTCGTCGGCGTACGTGCCTTTGCGGGTGGATACCTCGCCGATGATCCTCCCATCCTGCAACGCCGCATTCCGCTGAACGGAGCAGATCCGTACGAAACGCTCCGCAATCCTTTCGTTCGCACGCAAGGCTCCTTGCTCGGCGGATCATCGGGGCCACGACGTCTATTCCCCGGTCTAGTGCGGACGGATATCATCTACCACTCACCCGGAAACGGGAACCTGCGCGGATTCCGACCGGGGATCGGCGGCCGGTGGATGGTCGGCGGCAGCGTCGAGGTGGAAAAGACCATCATTCGACGTGACCGCGGTATCTTCAGGAGTGCCGCGGTCACGGTGTTTGGTGACGGGGCGCTCGTCGACACCCTTGCGGTGCGTTCGACATTCGGGAACGGGGCGACACCCGTGTCTGACGCAGGTGTTGGTGCCCGGTTCGGGCTGCGGATCGGAGACATAAGCTTTCCGGTGCGAGTAGAGTTTCCCTTCTTTGTGTCGGAACCGAACTTGGCACATGAGCGAATTCCTGGTAGCGAGAGGTTGAGTTTCCGGTGGCTGATCAGCTTCCAACCGACTTTCTGACCCGCGATCGCGGCGATCGACGGTCATTCTTTCGAACGACCGTCGGACGGCTGATGAGCGAGATCGGCCGGCGCGCCGAGCGGCGTGTCGTGCGAAACCGCTACATGCGGCCGCCCGGAGCGCTCCAAGAGATTGCGTTTCTCGCCTCGTGCACGCGGTGCGGTGACTGCTTGGAGGTTTGTCCCGTGCAGGCGATCATCAAAGTGCCGACCGCGGGTGGGCTGGCGGCCGGAACACCGATGATCGACCCGAAGCTGCAGCCTTGCATTGTTTGCGACGACATGCCGTGCGCAGTGGCTTGCCCCACGGAGGCGCTCACAGTGCCGGCTGACGGTTGGACGGGCTACAGCATGGCTAGCCTCGAACTCATTACCGAACGATGCATCGCGTTGGACGGTACCGAATGCGGCGCCTGCGCCGAAGCGTGCCCTGTTGGGGTGGCCGCGCTGGGGCTCGACGACGAAGGTCGGCCCGTCCTTCGCCCGGAGGGTTGTGTGGGATGTGGGGTGTGCGTGAGGGCCTGCGTCACTAGTCCCTCGTCCCTGGAGCTACATTACTGAGCCGCGGATGGATGCAGAGCTGCTGATAAGCGCAGAGCCGCAGCACAGGGCAACGTAGTTTCACAGCGCCGATGGGCGTAGACAACTAAGCCTTACTACACTGGCACAATGGAACTTCCGCAGCGCGTCGAGAAACCGTGGGGCTATGAGTTGATCTGGGCGAAGACCGACCGTTACGTCGGCAAGATTCTGCACATCGAGCCCGGGCACCTACTGAGCCTGCAATACCATGAGCGGAAGGACGAGACGATCTATGTCTTGAAGGGGGAAATTATCTTCCGCGTGAAAATAGACGGCGAGTTGACCGAACGGCGGATGTGTGAAGGAGAGCGCTATCACGTCACGCCGCGAACCGTTCACCAAATGGAAGCGATCGTGTCGAGCGACCTGTTGGAAGTCTCGACACCGGAGCTGGACGACGTGGTGCGTCTCGAAGACCGCTACGGGAGAGTGTAGGTGAAGGTCGTTATTCCCGTCGCCGGAAAAGGTACCCGCTTACTTCCCCTGACCAATGATGTACCCAAGCCACTGCTGCGGGTTGCCGGACGACCCGTGATGGACTACGTGATCGACAAGCTCGACGGCCTCGATATCGAGGAGCTCATCTTCATCACCGGCCACCTGAAGGAACAGGTAGAAGCACACGTGAAGCAGCACTATCGGCTGCCCTCGCGTTTCGTAGAGCAAGTCGTTCAAGACGGTACGGCAGGCGCGATCAATCTGGCCAGGCCCTATGTGAACGGCCCGATCTTGATCGTCTTTGTCGATACGCTCTTTGACGCCGACCTGACGCTGATCAAACAGGTAGATGCCGACGGTGTCATGTGGGTGAAAGAGGTCGAGGATTATCAGCGGTTCGGCGTGGTGGTTACAGACGATCAGGGAAACATGACCAGGATCGTCGAGAAACCATCCGAGCCTATTTCGCGACTGGCAAACATCGGCCTCTATTACGTTCGAGACTGGAAACTCCTGTTCGACGGAATCGAAAACACGTTGGCGCGGCCGCAAAACAAGGGCGAGTGGTATCTCACTGATGCGTTTCAATACATGATCGATCATGGCAGCAAGATCAAAACCGCCGAGGTGGCCGGGTGGTACGATTGCGGGAAGATCGAAACGCTGCTGCAGACTAACCTGCATCTATTGCAACAAGGCCGGGCGACGCGACGCGACTACCCCAGAGGAGTGACGATCGTGGATCCTGTCAGGATCGCGGAGGGCGTCGAACTCGAAGCGTGTACCATCGGTCCCAACGTGAGCATGGAAGCGGGCACCATGGTGCGGGACAGCGTGCTCAGTCATGCGATCGTTGGTCGCGAGGCTCGAATCGTGGATTCCACCCTCGAACACGTCCTGATCGGAGACCGCACCGAAGTGGCAGGCCGTGCCGGCTCCGGATTGGTTGCGGCCGGTGGGGAAATCAGCGAAGCGCATTAATACGCGCTTGACGCCCTGAAACACTCCGACCATCCTGGTGGTGATGGAAGATACTGATCTCATCTACGACTGGAACGCACTCGGCGCCATCGACTGGTCTGCGGTCGAGGTAGATCTCAACGACGAGACGCTGCGGGATGGTCTCCAGTCACCCTCAGCGATCGATCCCGGCACCGAAGCGAAGTGCCGGCTTTTGCATCTGATGGCGGACCTGGGGATCGTGGCTGCGGACATTGGCTTGCCCGGTGCGGGCCCCCGAGCTGTGGAGGCGGTGCGAGTGCTGGCGAAGGAGATAGTGCAGCACAACCTCCCTATCGCTCCCAACTGCGCCGCCAGGACGGTGGTCGCCGATGTGGAGCCGATAGCGAAAATCTCCCAGGAAGCCGGAATAGCGATTGAAGCAGCCACATTCATCGGCTCTTCGCCCATACGCCAGTACGCCGAAGACTGGACGCTCGATCGCATGTTGAAGGTCAGTGAGGAGGCTGTAACCTTCGCTGTTCGCGAAGGCCTTCCCGTCATGTACGTCACCGAAGACACGACGCGTGCGAGGCCTGAAACGCTGAAGGCGTTGTACGGCAATGCGATTCGTTGGGGAGCCCGACGACTTTGTCTGGCAGACACGGTGGGTCACGCGACACCAACCGGCGTTCGCAATCTGGTGAAATTCGTCAAGGAGGAGATCGTCATCCCTTCGGGCGAAGATGTCAAACTCGACTGGCATGGACACCGAGATCGTGGTTTGGGAGTGATCAACTGCTTGGCTGCAATCGAAGCCGGCGTAGATCGTGTACACGCCACAGCCCTTGGCGTGGGCGAGCGGGTGGGCAACGCGGAGATGGATCTCTTGATCGTCAACCTTCACCTGCTTGGGGCTCACACCCATGATGTGTCGGCCCTGCGTGAGTATTGTGAGCTTGCGGCGGCAACGATCGGGGTGCCGCTTCCCGCAAATTATCCCGTCATGGGTGACGACGCATTCCGGACAGGCACGGGAGTGCACGCCGCCGCGATCATCAAGGCCCGCAAAAAGGGGAACACATGGCTCGCCGATCGCGTGTACTCGAGCGTTCCGGCCGCCTCATTCGGTGCTCAGCAGCGTATCGAAGTTTCGCCGGTATCCGGTCTCTCCAATGTGAAATGCTGGCTTGCCGAACACGGCTACGACGCGTCCGATGACGTGCTGTGCGAGCGCTTGTTCGGAGCGGCGAAGCTCGCGGATCGAGTGCTGAGTGATGAGGACTGTCACCGCATCGTGTCGCAGGCGTCCGATAAAGAATCGGGAAGTGCGGTTTGACGACACCACAAGCGTTCGACGACCTCGTAAACTCTTACCTGGATATCCGGTGGCAGTTCGATCCGGTTCAGGCGACGGGAGCCGGGCTCTCGGAGCACGATGGACGCCTCGGAGATTTCACCGTGGAGAGCGTCGAAAGAAGCATCGCTGCACTTCGTTCGATCTCTCATGCGATCGAGGAGTTGGCGCTCGAGACTACAGATGACGAACTCGACCGCACGGCGCTGCTCAACGAAATACGGGTGACCGTTCATCGATTCACACACGAACGCCCTCACGTCAAGAATCCGGAGTTTTGGCTGTCGCAGCTGCTCCAGGGTTTGTATTTCCTGCTGGTTCGGGACGATCGACCCCTGGGCCACCGCGTGCGCGCGGCCGCAAGTAGGCTCGAGGCAGTGCCACGGTTCTTGGAGCAGGCGAAGGCAACGCTGCAAGATTGTCCCTGGGTGTTCACCCAAACGTGCTTGGGCGTTATCGACGGCGGGCTCGCCTTGATACACGAGATCGGTGAGCACCTTGGGCCCGAAGGGGATCATGAGTTTGACGATGTAAGAGACCAGGCCGTCGCGGCCCTCGATTCGTTTGCGCGCGACCTGCCGGGAATGGCGTTGCTGCCGGAGGAAGGCGGATTCGCCATCGGTCAGGAGGCGTTCGACTTCCGGCTCCGAGTCGAACACGCACTTGGTAGCTCAGCCAACGATCTCCGCGAATACGGGAAGGCGCTGATCGAGCAAGTGGTGCGAGCCCTGACCGAACTCGCCGGAAAAATCGACAGCGGGGTGTCGTGGCAGGATCTCGCCGAACGTCTCCAGAACAACGACCCCCCGGATGGGAAAGTGGTGGAGGCCTACGCGCTGGAGGTGGAGCGGTCCCGCCGGTTTGTGGAAGAGCGGGGCATCGTCCCCCTGTATCCGGGCACCCTCGAGGTGGTGGAAACGCCATCTTTCCTGCTTCCTGTGATCCCGGTTGCCGCGTACCAGCCTCCGGGAGCGTTCGCCGAAGATCGCACGGGGCTCTTCTACGTGACCCCTCCCGCCGCCGGTTTGGACGGCACTTCCCGGGAGCGAGTGCTTCGTAACCACTGCCAGTACATGATTCCCTCTACAGTGCTGCACGAGGGATACCCCGGCCACCATTTGCAATTCCTGGCCGCTCAGGCCCAGCCCCGCGTGGTGCGAAGACTCATGGGGTCGGCCCTGGTGTATGAGGGCTGGGCGCTGTATTGCGAAGAGATGATGGGTGAAGAGGGTTTCTATCGACAGCAGGAGGAGCGGTTCTTTCAGCTCATCGCCCTGCTGCTGCGGGGCGTCAGGATTCTGGTTGACGTAGGGCTCCACACCGGTGGGATGGGCTATGATGAGGCAGTGCAGCTATTGGTGGATGGGGCGATCATCGGGCGGTATACCGCCGAAGCCGAGGTCCGTCGCTACTGTGCCGCTCCAGGCTACCAACTGTGCTACGCGGTCGGTCGCCGCGAAATAAAGGCCCTCCGTGAGGACTATCGGAAGGCTGCCGGAGCTGACTACACGCTGCGCGATTTCCACGAGGCCCTCCTCGGGTACGGCGGACTCCCGGTGAGCCTCATGCGCTGGGGAATGGGGCTGAACCGTTGACGCCGGGCACGTTGCGGACCCTTTCCCAAACCCGATTCCAACACTACGTTCGAGACGCCCTTAACAGCATGAGATAGCCATTCCCTACGGATCTGACCAGAGTGCCTGGAGCGCGTCGGCGAGGCAACGGGCGTCGGGCTCGATGCTGGTTGAGCAACCGGAGAAGACATCGTCGGAGCCCGAGCCAATGAACGGCAAGGTCGTCATGATCTCGGGTGGTGCCACCGGTCTCGGTCGGGCCATCGGTCTCGAATTTGCCCGCCGCGGGGTCCACGTGGCCTTCAACTACGTGGAGCTGCCGGGCCGCGATATTCTCGAGCAGGCACTCCTCACCGAAACGGCGCTGCGAGCCCAGGGCGTGCGTGTGTTCAGCGAGCGCTGTGACGTACGACAACGGGACGACATGGAGGCGTTTGTCGAGACCTTCCAAGCCGAGCTGGGCGGTGTGCACTTTCTGGTCAACAACGCGGGGATCGCCCACGACGGCGCGCTGTGGCGCCTCTCTGATGACGCGTGGCATGAGGTGCTCGAGACGAACGTCACCGGCGCGTTCAACTGCACCCGTGCCGTGGCCCCGGCCATGCGAGCCCAACGATACGGCAAGATCGTGAATATCGCCTCGCATCTCGCACTGCGTCCCGGGTTCGGCATCAGCAATTACGCCACGAGCAAGGCGGCCCTCATCGGGTTGACGAGATCCACCGCCGTGGAGCTTGGAGCGTCCAACGTCAACGTCAATGCCGTGGCTCCCGGCTTCATCCGCACCGAAGCGCTGACCAAACTCCCACCGGAAGTTCTGGAAAGGGCCGAAAAGAGCGCGATCCTCGGGCGGGTAGCCGAGCCGGAAGACGTGGCTCGAGTCGTCGTCTTCCTCTGTTCTGACGATGCCCGCCATGTGACCGGACAGGTTATCTTGGTAGACGGAGGCCTCACCCTCGGCAGCTAATCCGCCGTCTTCACCCCGCTGGTGGGGTCCGTGATCGAACGCCAACAACGCCGCCATTGATTGAACACGATTCTCGCGGGAGAAGCTGCGTGCCAGAACAGTTTGTGGAGTCGACATACGAAGCGGATGTCGCCACGTTGACGCTCGATCGTCAGCCGCACAATATCATGAACATAGAGATGATGGAGCAGGTCAACTCCGCCTTGCTCGATCTACGGGACCATCGTGAACTCAAGGTGTTGGTGATTCGCGGCCGTGGACCAGCGTTTTGCGGCGGTGTCGAGATCGGAGACCACACGCGCGAGAAGGTCGGGCGAATGATGCAGGTGTTTCACCGCATCTTCGACACTATGCGGATGCTGGACGTCATCGCGATTTCGGCAGTGGACGGACCGGCGTTGGGTGGTGGGTTCGAGCTGGCGATCGGATGCAACATGGTGCTGGCGTCGGAATCCGCGACTTTCGCGCTGCCACAGATCGATATGGGGGTCTTCCCGCCGTTGGCGGCAGTGGTGCTGCCCCGCGCCAGCCTGCGGCGCAAGGCCATGGAGTGGATTCTCACCGGTGAGGAGATCTCGGCACAGGAGCTGGAACGGTTTGGCCTCGTGAATCGCGTGTTTCCCGATGACCAGTTCGAAGAAAAATTGCAGGAGTTTGTGGGAAAATTGACCGCCAAGTCGGGACCGGTACTGCAGCTTGCCAAGCGCGCCCAGTTCGAGGCGTACTACTCCGCCTACGAAGAGGCCTTGTCCAAGGTCGAGAATTTGTATCTTCGAGACCTCATGGCGTTGGAGGATGCCCGCGAAGGCATCGAGAGCAAGTTGCAAGGGAGAAAGCCCGAGTGGCGCAACGCCTGATACCCCTTATCGCCGCGATAGCGGCAACCGGTTGCGCCTCAGCTTCGTCCGGAGACGGGTCGCCGGCGCCTGGCTCACCGCTGCCCCTGAGTGCGATGATCGGAGTTGAGGTGGTGGTGTACCCCCTGACCATGATTCTGGCCGAAGCCACGCTGGAATGGGACGACGCGCTGTCCCCCCGGGATTCGGCGCTCGGAGTTGCCGACAGTCTGATCGCGATCGCCCTGACGGAACGGACACCCGAGGTGATGTGGGTAATGCCCGAAGAGTTACGTCGCGTGGCCCGGCTAGCGCCGGGTCTCCTGGTGGATCCCGATCGAATGGCCACGGCGGCGCTGCGGCACAGACTCAGCAAACTACCCGACCCGTTGTTCAGCCAGATGCGATCCCTTACCGGCGCTGTTGGCGATCGCCTCGCCCTGGTCCCCGCCAGCCTTTTCTTCTTCCGCGAGTCCGACGGGACAGGGCGGGCGGAGTTGACAATAGTGCTGGTCGATGTGCGGCTGGGTGATTTCTGGTGGCGGAGCGTTGTGAAGGGCACCGGCCCGGATCCGTGGACGGCCTTCCGTGAAGCGCTGGAAACGCTGGCTCCGGGATTGTAGTGAGCATACCCGCGACTCTGATACGGGGCGATGGCATCGGTCCGGAGATTATCGAGGCAACTTTGCGGGTTCTCGAGGCGGTGGGCGCGTTGTTTGATTGGGACGAACAGACCGCAGGCCTTGGGGCCCTCGAGTCGGAAGGCACGCCGCTTCCGGACTGCACGGTCGAGAGCTTCCGACAAACTCGCCTGGCTCTCAAGGGTCCGCTTACGACCCCCGTCGGCACCGGGTTTCGGTCGGTCAACGTGTTGCTTCGTCGGGAGTTTGAACTGTACGCCAATGTCCGGCCGGTGAAGTCCATGATTCCCCACCAGCGCTACGACGACATCGATCTCGTGCTGGTGCGGGAGAACACAGAGGGACTCTATGTAGGGTTCGAGACTACCATATCGGTGGGTGGAGATCCCAGGGCCGTGGCGCAGTCGACGGCGATCGTCACGCGGCAGGGCTGTGAGAGGGCAGTTCGGTTCGCCTTTGAATACGCGCTCGCCAACGGGCGTAAGAAAGTCACGATCTGTCACAAGGCCAATATTCTGCGGGCGGCAAGCGGGCTCTTTCTCGACGTCGGCCGGGAAGTCGCCGACGATTACAAGGGGAAAGTTGAAGTCGACGACGTGATCATCGATGCGTGTGCCATGAAGCTCGTCCTCGACCCGTGGCAGTTCGACATCATCGTAACCACCAACATGTTCGGGGATATTCTGAGCGATCTGATGGCGGGCCTGGTTGGTGGGCTCGGCATGGCGCCGGGCGCCAACATCGGAGACGATGCCGCACTCTTCGAGGCCGTACACGGCTCCGCGCCGGACATAGCAGGCAAGGGTATCGCCAATCCAACGGCACTCATCCTTGCCGCTTGCATGATGCTGGACCACGTTGACGAAGAGGAAAACGCCGATCGTATCCGGCGGGCGCTGGAGGGAACGATACGCGAAGGAACTCACACGACGAGAGATATTGGAGGGAATGCTTCGACGTTGGAATTTGCGGATGCCGTTAATCGCCGGCTTGGTTGAGCACGAGTGCCCTCGGTGCCATCGCGAAGTCGAGCTGCCACTCGGGCAGTTGTGTGACACTTGCGCCAGGGAGATCGAGATGCGCGCTCGAAGAACGGCGCGGATCGTCGCGGGGTTGTCCACGGTCGCAGTGGGTCTCTACATTTTCGTTCCGTATCCAACGGACGAGCGCGTTCGACTCGTCGGCATGGCCGGCGTGGCGATCTGGTATGTGTTGAGCAACATGGCAATGCGCCGGGTCATGAGGCAATGGCAGCGATGAGGAGATAGCGTGAGTTTTAGCATCGTTCACCTGTCGGACATTCACTTCGGCGACGTTGCCGACCTCCAGAAAGTCGCGGCGGTCCAGAACCTCATACCCGACCTCGAGCCGGACGTCATCGTCTTTTCCGGCGACCTCACGTTGCGCTCCCGACACGGCGAATTCCAGGCGGCCAGACTTCTGGTGCAGGAACTCGAAAGGACGGCACCCGTGTTTGTGATTCCCGGCAACCATGACGTGCAGTGGTGGTGGCGGCCGTTCATTCCATTCGCCTCGCAGGTCAAATACAGCAAGTTCCGGCACCATTTTGGGCCGGTCCTCACGCCCACGTTGGACCTGACCGAAGCCATCATTGCCAGCGCGCAAACGGCGCACGGCGTCGCATGGGGCTCCCTCACACTCCGGCTGCGAGACATCGCTGTGAAAGGGCACCTTCCGCGACGGGAAGCGCGCCGAGTGAAGTCGTTGTTCGAGAAGGCGCGGCCGGACCAAGCCCGCGTGTTGGTGCTGCACCACAACGTCCTTCGCGGCGAGCTTTCCAAGCGGATGGGGCTGGCCCGCTGGAAGCGCGCCCAGCGGCGCATAGTCGACACGGGAGTCGACGTTGTCTTATGTGGCCACGACCACCAGGAGAACGTGGACGTGTTGGATGGGGTTGTCGTTTCATGTGCGGGCACGATCTCGCAATCGTCACGCGGCGGCAGGGCATCGGCGTTCCATCGCATCTGTATCGAAGACGACTCGATTCAGGTGGAGGTTTACCTTTGGGAGCAGGGGCATAAAACGTTCAAGCGTTCGGATGTTGGGGTATTCGCCCGGCGGCGCACAGTTAATGAGCCAGAAGTCACAGCCGGAGCTGTTTAACGACGCGTTCTTGGTGCAGAGGTTGTCCGCGCTCGGCCTCCGTGGGGTGCGGCGCGTTGAGTCGCACCAAAACCGCGCCGTCATGGTGAGCGTAACTCCCAGGGGTGTCCTACGAATACATCGGGGGTACGCCTACGCGCCCGATTCCGTACTCGCGGCCATCGTGACGTTCGTGAAGCCGGGAACGCGGCTCCAGCGGCGGCGAGCGGCGCAGGCCGTGATTCTCGCCTTTCCGGTAGACGCGTTCGCTCCGCCACAGCGGGCTCGCCGCCGCCGGAAGCCGAGCGCGAGGCCCGAAGATCTCCCGCTGCTCCGACAACTCACCGCAATGCACAAGCAGTTCAACGGACAGTTCTTCGACGGGCAGCTGTCTCGCATCTCATTGCGCATATCGCGACGTATGCGACGCAGGCTCGGCGAGTTGATGTTGGACGCCAACGACGCACCTGTAGAGATCGCCATAAGCAGCCGCCACGTGGCGCGTGACGGTTGGCACGAAGTGGAGCAGACGATGCTCCACGAAATGATTCACCAGTGGCAGGCTGAAAGCGGCCGGCCGGTCGATCACGGTGCTATCTTCAGAAAGAAGGCCCGTGAGGTCGGCGTTACACCTCGTGCGATGCGGGATGTCGGCCATACATCCTCCACCTCGTAAGGACTGACGAGAATGCCTTTTCAGGGCCTGGATTTCTTAGACGTGGATTCGCTCCTCAGCGAAGAGGAGAAAGCCATTCGCGACACGGTTCGCCGGTGGGTTGACGACGCGGTCATGCCCATCATTGCAGAGCATTACCTCGACGGTAATTTCCCCATGGGCTTGGTGCCGCAAATGGCGGAACTCGGCCTGTTCGGTGCCAACCTGCCGGAAGAATACGGATGCGCAGGACTCAACAACGTCGCCTACGGCCTCATCATGCAGGAGCTGGAACGTGGGGACAGTGGGGTGCGGTCGTTCGCCTCGGTTCAGGGCGCGCTGGTCATGTACCCCATCTATGCGTTCGGCAGCGAGGAGCAGAAGAGGGCGTGGTTGCCGCGGCTGGCCAGCGGTGAAGCCGTTGGGTGTTTCGGCCTCACAGAGCCGGACTACGGCTCCGATCCTGGAGGGATGCTGACGACGGCCCGAGAGACCGACGATGGCTGGGTGCTGAACGGCACGAAGATGTGGATCACCAACGGCTCAACCGCACACGTCGCGGTGGTGTGGGCGAAGACGGGCGACATCGGCGATCAAGCGAGCATCAGGGGCTTCATAGTGCCCACCGACACGAAGGGGTTTTCGGCGAAGGACCAGAAAGGCAAGCTCTCGCTGCGAGCCAGCGACACCAGCGAGTTGGTGTTGCAAGACGTTCACCTCCCCGCCGACGCCGTTCTTCCGAAGAGCAAGGGCTTGAAGAGCCCGTTGATGTGCCTGACCCAGGCGCGCTACGGGATCGCGTGGGGGGCGGTGGGGTCTGCTATGGCGTGTTACGAAGAAGCGGTCAGCTACGCCAAGAGTCGCGTCGCGTTCAAGCGGCCGATCGGGGCGACACAGCTACAGCAAGCACGCCTGGCCGAGATGGTCACGGAGATCACCAAGGCCCAGTTGTTGTGCGTGCAGCTCGGCCGTTTGAAGGATGCCGGCACCATGCGGCCCGAACAAGTGTCGCTGGCGAAACGCAACAACGTAAACATTGCCACCGAAGTCGCTCGGGAGACGCGACGCCTGCTTGGCGCCAACGGGATTCTCGCCGAATATCAAGCCATGCGCCATTTGGCTAATCTCGAAAGTGTGTATACCTACGAAGGCACCCACGACATCCACACGTTGGTCATCGGGCAGGCGGTGACCGGCCTCAGCGCATTCTGATCCCACCGTGCCAGCCTTCCTGACTCATTAGTGGGTTGCTACAGCTATGTCCTACAGCACACCAGTCAGGAGATTATCACGAGGGTTGATCTGCTTGATGGCAGCCGGTTGCGGAGGCGGCGGGCCGACCAACTCCGGGGAAGGCAACGGCGCCGGCGGATTGATGTTGCAGGAGGTGGTGAGCGGGTTGAACGCGCCGGTATTTCTCACTCATGCGCCAGGCGACAACCGCCTCTTCATCGTCGAGCAGAGCGGCCGCATCCGGATCGTGGACAACGGCCAGCTACTGGGCACTCCGTTCCTGGACATCCAAAACATCGTGTTGCATCAAGGGGAGCGGGGTCTGTTGAGCATGGCGTTCCATCCAGACTACTCCAGCAACGGATTCTTCTACGTCTATCACACCGATCAGGGTGGAGATTCGCGTGTCGCCCGGTACAGCGGTTCCGGCAACACTGCGGATGAAAACAGTGGCTTGACGATCATGTCGATCGCCCAGCCGTTCTCGAATCACAACGGCGGGCAAATTACTTTCGGTGCCGACGGCATGTTGTATGTGGCGCTGGGTGACGGTGGCAGCGGGGGTGATCCGCTCGGGAACGGCCAGAACACGACAACCCTGCTCGGCTCGCTGCTGCGCATCGACGTGGACAATCCGGACCCGGGCATGAATTACGGGATCCCGGCCGACAACCCGTTTGCCGGGAGTGCATCGGCTCGCGGCGAGATATGGATATACGGGTTGCGCAACCCATGGCGCTTTGCCTTCGACGACGTGGATGGATTGCTGTACGTAGCAGACGTAGGGCAGAGCAGGTTCGAGGAGATAACGATCGTCCGTGCGGACGAAGGCGGGCTCAACTTCGGGTGGAATATCATGGAGGGGATGAGCTGCTTCAACTCCGGCACCTGCGACATGTCCGGATTGGTCATGCCGGTCCTGCAGTACGATAACACGGGGTTTGCAGGAAACTGCTCGATCACCGGAGGCTATGTCTATCGCGGTTCTGCCATCACCGGGTTGCAGGGTCATTACTTCTACTCGGACTTTTGTGGCGGTTTCCTGAGGAGCTTTCGGTTCGACGTCGGCGCTGTTGCAGACGAGCGGGACTGGGGACTCGTTGCTGGAAGCGTGACCTCCTTTGGTGAAGATGTCGCCGGCGAGCTTTACATGTTGGTGGCCGAGGGCAGGGTGTTCAAGATCGTGGCCGCTCAATGAGCGCTTTGGCGTAGTCGCGGGACTGGGTTCTTCTTCGATGGTGTAGCGGTCGGCGAG
>JADFIT010000061.1 GCA_022566515.1 Gemmatimonadota bacterium | reverse complement strand
TCTCCCAATTCCGAGGGGCAGGATCCCAATGCGGCGGTAGCATTTGTGACCACGCAAGACCCTGTCCCGGTCCGCGTGGCCGAAATCGCCGACTCGCGCATCCCTGAGGGGATGATCTGCATGGGTACGTTCCTGAAGAGCGACAAGAAACCGATCGCGCGCAGCGCCGTCCCCCCCGATATGCTATCAGACCTCGAAGCCCGCGATGCGTTTGCAGATCCGGTCCGCTTGGCGCTGGCAGCGGTGGAGGAGGAGCCCGGCCTACAGTGCCGCCTGTTCGCGCTGCTTCCTGCCGAATATTTTCAGGAGCCCGAGTCGGAAGAACCGGAAGAGCCGTGGGCTGCAAGCGTGCCCAGATTCGAAGACCGCGAACGCCAAGAGCTTCCCGAAAACGCGGTGGTGCCACTGCTCTTAGGACACATCGTTCGATTCGAACGGGATCGAAAGCATCCTGACAATCTGGCGATGGAGGCAGGCGACGTGCTCCAGAGCATCCTCTCCAAGGAATCGGCAATCACCGAGGTGGTGGACAAGCTGTTGGAGGATCTCTTGGGCGACGCGTGAGATTGGACGGAAAGACGGAAAGACGGAAGGACGGAAAGACGGAAAGACGGAAAAAGGCGGAAGGACGGAAGGTACCCCCTGCTCCCCGCTCCCCGCTCCCTCCCTAACCCCAACTACTTGCGCTACCTCCTCAGAATTACCAGACTGAACGTCGAATAAACGCCCAACTAGCGTGTACTCCTTGTTCGAAGCCACCACGAGGTAAGCAAGGAGATGTCGCGTTGGAGACAACCCTGGCGCATTCATTGCCCACCGACGAGCGAACATTGGTCCGGCGTGCCCAGGCCGGAGACGTCGAGGCCTTCGGTGCACTGGTCTCCCAGTACATGCGCCGGGCCTATTATGCCGCTCTCGGGCTCGTCGGATCTCACGACGACGCCCTCGATCTTTCCCAGGAGGCTTTTTCATCAAGGGAGCCATTCTCCTTGCAATCGTGGGCGCGGTTGTTTTGTTCGTGTCGGTCGCGAGGGAGAAATGGTTCACTTATCGGTCGGACCCTTATAAGGATATTCAAAGATGATCGTATGTGCGCCCACGCAAAAACACTCGGTGCAAACGCGGTAATCGGGACGCGGTTCAACAGCTCGTACGTCATGGGTTCGGCTTCGGAGATCCTGGCATACGGCACGGCTGTTATCGTCGAACCCGAGTCTTCGCCTTGAGTAAAGAGTCTACCTGACAAAGGAGTCGGTATCGTGAACAAACTGTTTTGGATCGTCGGTGCTATGGTGGCGAACACGATAGCCGCCGCGACAATATTGCCCCAGCAACAATCCATCGACGGTGCATGGAACGGCTCACTCACGATCGGGCCACAGACCCTCAGGATCACTGTCCGCTTTACCACCAGCGAGACCGGATTGCGCGCCACCATCGACATTCCGCAACAGGGCGCGACCGGCGTGCAGCTACAGAATGTCTCATACGATGATTCCAGGGTGTATATGGAACTGCCGGCAGGGCCGGGACTGGCCGTGTTCGACGGGCGGCAGGTGGGCGACTCCATCGGCGGTGCGTTCACACAGGCGGGCCTCGGCGGCACGTTCTTTCTCAAGCGCTCGAGCCAGGCGGCGGCGATGCCTAAGGAGCCGCCGGAGCCGTTGCCCTACGCTGAAGAGGAAGTGACGTTTCACAACGCCGACATCACTCTGGCCGGCACCCTGACCCTGCCCGAGTCCGGAGCGCCGCACCCGGCCGTCGTCATGATTACCGGAAGCGGTCCCCAAAACCGGGACGAAGAGCTGTTCGGTTTCAAACCCTTTCACCTGATCGCTGATCACCTCACCCGAAACGGGATCGCGGTGCTGCGTTTTGACGACAGGGGTGTGGGTGGCTCCACGGGATCGGTGTCGGAGGCGACGACCGAGGATTTTGCCCGCGACGTCCTTGCCGCAGTGGATTTCCTGAAGAACCGGAGCGATATCGATCCCGAGAGGATCGGCCTAATCGGACACAGCGAAGGGGGAATCGTCGCGCCGTTAGCGTCATCCATGTCGGATGACGTGGCGTTCATGGTCCTGATGGCGGGAACCTCCGTATCCGGCGCCGAAATCTTGATAGAGCAGGGTGCGCTGATCATGCGGGCGAGCGGGGCCACAGAGGCCGACATGGAGCAGCAAATTGCATTTCAGAAGCGCACGTTTGAAGCCATCCGAAGCGGGGATGGTTGGGACGAGCTGGCTGCCGATTTGGAGACGCGGTTGAGGGAGTCAATTGCGGAGATGCCGGACTCCCAGCGAAACGCCATTACGGACGTGGACGCATACATCGACGCCCAAATCCAGGCGCAGCTGACCGCGTTGCAGACACCGTGGCTCAGGTACTTCTTGGATTACGATCCTGCCGTCACGCTCCGTACGATCGACACACCCATCCTCGCACTCTTTGGCGAACTCGATCTCCAAGTGCCGCCGGCTCAGAACCGCGGGCCCCTGGAGCAAGCGTTGCGCGACGGGAACCACCCGGATTACACGGTTCGGGTGTTGCCGCGGGCCAACCACCTCTTCATCACGGCGACGACAGGCAGCCCGACGGAGTATGCGACGCTGGAAAAAGTGTTTGTGCCGGAGTTTTTGCCGTTGATTACGGAGTGGATATTGGAGAGAGTGAGCAGGTAGTGGGCGGTGACAAGGACAGCTCTTTCCCTTTCCGCTTCCTTCCGAACCCCAACCTCGACAGGGCCGCTCCCTACACCCTCGCCGAGCAGTGGATCCTCAACCTCGCGCGGCATCGGGAGGTGCACGACGAGATCACCTCTTGGCCGGATTACCAACCCACTCCACTGTTGGATCTTGCTGCGCTAGCCGGCGAACTGGGCATCGGCCGGCTTAGGTATAAGGACGAAGGCGCTCGGTTCGGGCTCGGGACCTTCAAGGCGTTGGGCGGCGCATACGGAGTGCTTCGGATCATCCAAGACGAAGTGCAACGCCTGACCCGTAGAAGCGGGGTCACCGGCCGCGAAATTCTAGAGGGCGCCCATGAAGAGATCGCCTCTGGAATAACCGTGACCTGCGCCACCGATGGCAATCACGGCCGGTCCGTTGCGTGGGGAGCACGCATTTTTGGCTGCAACAGTGTGGTCTACCTTCCCCCTGCGGTGAGTCGCGCTCGTGAGGCCGCCATTGCCGAATACGGCGCCGAGATCGTGCGAACGACAGGGAGCTACGACGATGCGGTCGCCGAAGCGCAGCGAGACGCACAGCACCTCGAGCGCTTCGTCGTCTCGGACACGTCCTATGAAGCCAACGTGAACATTCCCCGCGACATCATGCAGGGATACACGGTCATCCTAGCGGAAGTCGGCGAGCAGCTTCCCGAGTCGGAACGGCCAACCCACGTATTCCTGCAAGGTGGCGTTGGAGGCTTCGCTGCTTCTGTAGTGGGTCACCTGTGGGAGGCACACGGTGCGGCCCGACCGATATCGATCGTGGTCGAGCCGGACTGTGCTGACTGCCTCTTTCAGAGCGCATCCCACGGCAGGCCGACTTCGGTGACCGACGTGCACCGGACGGTCATGGGGTGTCTGGCATGTGGAGAGGTATCGCCGTTGGCTTGGTACCTGCTCGAACGCTCGGTCGATGCATTCATGGCGATTCCCGACGAGGCCTCGGAGACCGCTGTGCGCCTACTAGGTGAGCAGGTCCCCCCGGTTGCCGCCGGGCCGTCCGGCGCCGCCGGGCTCGCGGGGTTGCTGTGCATCGCTCAGGATCGGAAGAGCCGCGAGACTGTCGGCCTCAGCGGCACATCCTGCGTGCTGGTGATCGGGACGGAAGGGGCCATCGAGGGCGCCTCTGGCTATCTTGAGGGCTGACCACCATCACGCTTACACACCAAAAAACATTCATGTCGAAACCAGGAACTCCTGACCAGCCCTTGCGAGTAGCTATCGTCGGCTCGGGTCCGGCGGGCTTTTATGCCGCCGGCCACCTTCTCAAACAGCAAGAGTTTACGGTTACAGTCGATATGTACGACCGCCTCCCTACCCCGTACGGCCTGGTACGATTCGGTGTCGCGCCAGACCATGAAAAGATCAAGAACGTCACTCGCGTGTTCGATAAAGTCGCCGCCCAGCCGGCTTTCCGTTTCTTCGGCAACGTCGACATCGGGAAGCACATAACCCTCGACGACCTCAAACGGCATTACCATCAGATCTGCTTTGCAACGGGAGCCCAGACGGACAAGCAGATGGGAATTCCAGGCGAAGACCTTTCCGGAAGCCACTCTGCGACGGAATTCGTAGCGTGGTATAACGGCCATCCTGATTATAGAGACTACGAGTTCGATCTCACCTCGAAGCGGGTTGCGGTTGTGGGCGTAGGGAACGTCGCAGTGGACGTGGCACGCATTCTCTGCCGCACGATCGAAGAACTCGAAAAGACCGACATCGCGGATTACGCTCTCGACGCGCTACGCGACAGCAAAGTGAAGGAAGTGTATATGCTCGGTCGGCGAGGGCCGGCTCAGGCCGCCTTCACCAACCCCGAGGTGCGGGAACTCGGTGAGCTGGCGGGAGCCGATACCTCTGTGCTGCCCGACGAAGCGCGACTCGACCCGCTGAGCCAGGCCGCGGTAGACGAGAGCAACGACAAGACTCTGCCGAAGAAGCTGGAAATCATCCAGAGCTTGGTCGACCAACCAAGCCAGGGGAAACCGCGCAAGCTGATAATTCGATTCCTCGTCTCGCCCGTAGAGCTGGTCGGAAACGCCGAGGGCCGAGTTACGGCGATGCGGCTCGTGAAGAACGCACTCTACAAGACAGAAAGCGGAGGGCTTCGGCCGAAAGCCACCGATCAATTCGAGGAGCTTCCGGTAGACATGGTCTTTCGGTCCGTCGGTTATCGCGGCGTCCCGGTTCCGGAACTCCCGTTCCACGACGGATGGGGCACGATCCCCCACGATAAGGGCCGTGTAGTGGAGATGGAAACCGACAAGCCCGTGCTGGGAATATACGTGACCGGTTGGATCAAGCGCGGGCCTACCGGCATCATCGGCACCAACAAACTCGACGCCGCGGAAACAGTTCAGACGATGTTGGCCGACCTTGGCACCGGTATCGTACTCCAACCGGCAACCACCGACCCGGCGGCTGTCGAAAAGCTGGTGCGTGAGCGTCAGCCCGAATTCGTTTCGTATGAAGATTGGTCCCGCCTGAACGAACTCGAGACGGAGAAAGGCAAGTCGCAAGGCCGGCCCCGAGTGAAGTTCACCGACGTGAAGGAGATGATGTCGGCGCTCGAGCGGTGAAACGCGGGAGGAGGGAGAAGGGAGGAGGGAAATGCAGGGTCTCATCACTGACACGATCGATCGCTTTGGCGTGGTCATTCTCGATGGCGGCATGGCCACCGAGTTGGAGCGCCGCGGCGCGGACCTCAGTGATCCCCTTTGGTCCGCCAAGGTGCTCGTCGAGACCCCGGCCCTCATCGAATCGGTTCACTACGACTACTTCGTAGCCGGCGCGGATGTCGGCACCAGCGCGAGCTATCAAGCAACGTTTCAGAGGTTTGCCGATCGCGGCATCGGCCGGAAGGCGGCTGCCGACTTGATGCAGCTAAGCGTGCAATTGGCGCGCGACGCGCGTGAGCGCTTCTGGGACGACACCGACAACCGCAAGGGACGCTCCTTTCCCCTCGTTGCGGCATCGGTTGGATCTTACGGTGCGTATCTCGCGGATGGGTCCGAGTACCGCGGCGATTACGGCCTCTCGGCCCGCCGGCTCCTGGATTTCCACCGACCACGGCTGGAAGTGCTTGCCGACTCTGGCGCCGATCTATTGGCGTTCGAGACAATACCGTGTGCCCGCGAGGCCGAGGCCCTGGTACGGCTGCTGGAAGATTTTTCTCATATACCTGCGTGGATCTGTTTCAGTTGTTGCGACGAGACCCACGTATGTCACGGCGAACCGCTTTCCGACTGCGTCGCTGTTGCCAACGACGCACCTTCGTGTGTTGCCGTGGGGGTCAACTGCACTCCACCGAGATATGTGGTGGACCTGTTGCATTCCGTACGCCAGGTGACATCCAAGTCACTTGTGGCCTATCCCAACAGCGGTGAGGTGTGGGATGCCGCCAAACAGTGCTGGATCGGCGATCCGGACCCGGTCGATTTCGCAGAGGCCGGCCAACAGTGGTACGAAGCGGGCGCGCGCCTGGTCGGCGGGTGTTGTCGGACGACTCCGGACACGATTCGGGGGCTGGCCCTCCGGCTACGTACTGCTCACCGATAGAAGAAATTCACCAACCCCATGGGGACCGCCGGCACGTAGGTAACCAGGATCAACACGGTAACCAGCACGGCGACGAAATAAACGTTCACCTTGGTCACTTCCCAGATATCAGCCTTTGCCACCGAGCACGCCGTCACCAGCACACTGGCAACCGGCGGGGTTTGCTGGCCGATTCCCAGGTTCAGCGTTACTATCAGGCCAAAATGTACCGGGTCGATTCCCACCGCATGGACCAACGGCATCACGATGGGCACCACCAGGATGATCGCCGCCGCCGAGTGGAGGAACAATCCGACGACCAGGAAGAAAACGTTGAGAAGAGCGAGCACGGCATAGCGATTGTCGGTAAAGCCGACGATCGCCTGGGCTACTCGCTGCGGTACCTGTTGTTCGGTGAGAAACTCACTCAGCAGCGCCGACGTCGCCACCAATAGCATCACGACGGCCGTCTGCATGCCGCCCTCGATCATCGCGCTCCGGAGACGTTGCCAATTCAGTTCGCGGTAGACTGCACCTCCGATGATGATCGCTGCCAGGACCGCGAGTCCCGCACCCTCGGTTGCGGTCACCCATCCGCCGAATATGCCGCCCAAGATGATAACAGGCAGTAGCAACGCCCACGCCGCATCCTTGAATGTCGTCGCCACTCGCCGCAGTCGGAAGGTCTCCTGCACCGGAAGGTCGTAGCGCACCGCCATCCCGTAGGCCACTCCCATCATCGCCACCCCCCCGAGCACCCCGGGCACGATACCTGCGACGAACAATTCGACGACGGAGCTGCCCGACATCACGCCGTACAGGATCATCGGGATCGACGGCGGGATGATTACTGCGAGAGTTGCCGAAGAGGACATCACCGATGCTGCAAGGGGAGTGGGGTAGCCCTTGCGCTTCATCTCGGGAATCAGGATGGACCCGAGAGCCGCCACATCGGCCACGGCCGAACCGGAGATCTCCGCGAAGAACATCGATGCCCCTATCGTCACCATCGCCAACCCGCCTTTGACGAACCCAACCAATGCGGACGCCAGCGCGATCAGGCGGTGGGATATGCCGGATGCGTTCATGATTGCACCGGCGAGGATGAACAGAGGAATCGCAATCAGTGGAAACTTGGTGGTGCTGGAGAACAGCACTAATGCCGTGTTGGGAAGGGCCGCAAACCCCGACGTCAGTCCGACCGCCACAACAGATACAACACCCAATGCGATAGCGATCGGCACATCGATCACTATGAGGCCGATGAGCCCGAGGAAGATCAGAGAGAACGTCACTCGGCCGCGTCCGTCTGTATTTCGACCGCAGCCGCCCGTCGCAGATCGTGCCAGCCAAGCAACTCGGCAACGACAAAGAGCACAGCACCGATGGGAATCACCGACTGGGCCACACGCGTGGGCACCCATGGCAAGCTGACCAGCGTTGTTCCTCCGAGAACCCCCATCACCTTCCACCCGGCCCACGCCACAAGGCAGAAAAAGCCGAGCACGACAACCTCGCGGAACATCACGACGTAAGGCCGGACTCTCGGGCCCATGCTCGCGACGAGTTTCGGGAATCCGATATGCGTGCGTTTGAGTGCGGCGAGCGACGCCCCGTAGAAGGTGAGCCACGCGAGGAGTATCGACGCCACCTCGTCATACCATACCAGGGCAGCTCCGGCCTTGCGGAACCCTACACCCAGCACCACGATCACCGCCAACGAGACCATCAACGCCAACAGAACAACCTCGAGAAAACGCTCGAATCCGCTTCGGAAGCCGGTCATTCGAGGCGGTTTCCTTCCGTGTTCTTCAGAGGCAGTCACTAATTGGCCAGCGCCAAGACGTGATCGATTAGCTCTTTGCCACCGGGTACCGTAGCGGCGAACTCGTCGTAAACGGCTCGGCTCGCGGTCACGAAGCCTTCCAGGTCGGGCTCGTTGATGGCAACACCGGAATCCCGGAGTTCGTCTCGGAGTTCTCTGTCCATGCGCGCTGCGGTGGCATAAACAAACGCCTGTGTCTCCTGCGCTATCTCATGCAGAATATCGCGCACGTCCTCAGGCAACGTGGCCCATTTATCGGTTCCAACGGTCACGTAGGCAGGCGTATAGACGTGGCTGGTCAACGACAGGTAGGATTGCACTTCATGCAGCTTGGAGCTTACGATTTGTGCGAGCGGGTTTTCCTGACCATCCATCACGCCGGTCTGCAGAGCTATAAACACCTCCGACAGGGGCATTGGAGTTGGGTTGGCACCGAGCACTTGAAACATTTTCACTCGCCACACGCCGCGCGGCGTGCGCAGCTTGATGCCGTGGAGATCGCTCGGCACCGTGATGGGACGTCGGTTGTTCGTAATGTGCCGGAAGCCGTTTTCCCAAATCGCCAGGACCTCGTAACCTCTCTCGAGGGCCAAGGGATGGAGATCGGGCCAAAAGATTTCTCGCTCTATCCGTCCCATGTGGGCGCGATCCCTGATCAGGTAGGGCATATCGAAGAGCCCGAACGGTTCCACGATCGACGACATGATCGTTGACGGCAGCGCAAAATCGATAGTGCCCAGCTTCAGTTTCTGAAGCAGTACTTCGTCTCCACCCAACTGGCTGCTGCCGAAGACAACAACTTTCACGCGATCGCCAAGCCTATCATTCACGCGCCGCGCGAATTCCTCCGCCGATATCGCAAAGAGCGATCCTGGAGCACCCACATGGCCGAATTTCAACTCAATCGGCGTGTTCCCAGCCTCGTCATTCCCGCAGGCGGCGAGTGCCAGCGCGGCGATCAGAGCGGCGTGATGTGTGGGGCAACTGAATCTCATATCGACTTCGCGTCTCCCGTTTGCACCAAGAAATCGAGCGCGGCAAGCACGCCCCCGCTGGTGTGGGGCACGCCAGCCGCCACCAAACCCATCTCTATCCCACAGAGGGTACCCGCCAGCATCAGCTCGTTGAGATCTCCCAGGTGCCCTATGCGGAACACCTTACCCTTTAACTTCCCCAACCCGGTACCCAGCGACATGTCGAACCGCTTCAAAACCGCCGAGCGCAATTCGTCCGCATCGGCTCCCTCGGGCATCAACACCGCGGTCACGGTGTTACTGTACGCCTCCGAGCAGCTGCAATAATTTTCCAGGCCCCACGCCTCTACCGCGCGTCGCGTAGCTTCTCCCAGCCGGGCGTGGCGGGCGTAGACGCGATCCAAACCCTCTTCATGGAATAGGAAGAGAGTCTCCCGAAGGCCGAAGAGCAGATTGATCGACGGCGTGTACGGAAAGAAACCAGTCTCGTTGGACGGCAACATCGCGGCCCAATCCCAATAGGACTTCGGCAAACGAGCCGTTTGGCTCGCGGCAAGGGCTTTCTTGCTCACGGCATTGAAGCACAGCCCCGGGGGAAGCATCAGTCCCTTCTGCGACCCGGCAACGGTCACGTCAACGCCCCATTCATCGTGCCGGTATTCGATCGAGCCGAGGGACGACACGGCGTCGACCATGAGCAGCGCGGGATGGTGCGCGCTATCTATCGCCGTGCGCACGTCGGCGATGCTGCTGGTGACCCCCGTGGACGTTTCGTTATGCACTACCATCACCGCCTTGTAGGCGTGCTCACCGTCCTCACTGAGTGTCGATTCCAGGAGGTCCAAATCGATGCGTCGCCTCCAGTCGCCCGCAACGAAGTCCACCTCCAGGCCGAACCTCCGGGCCACCGCACGCCAGCCGGAAGCGAAGAAACCCTGGTCGAACATCAACACCTTGTCACCCGGTGACAGCGTATTCACTAGCGCCGCTTCCCACCCACCGTTCGCCGACCCGGGGTAGATGAGGATCGTGCCCCTTCCATTGAAAACGGCCCGGAGCCCCTCGATGATCTGCCCGGTCAGAGCGGCAAACTCCGACCCTCGATGATCGATCGTAGGCCGGCCCATCGCCCGTAGAACCCGGTCGGGTACGTTCGTGGGTCCGGGGATCTGAAGAAAGTGCCTGCCGCTACGATGGGTCGCAGATTCTCTTTTCACTGCCACAGACTTCTCAACCCCTGTCCCCACAGATTGTCCTTTCCTTGCATGGAAACCCGCATAGCTTAGTTGGCGAGGTACAATAGTATGGGGCCGAAGGAACGATAGGAAGCGGTGATGACCGATCACACAGACCACTCGACCGACGGACCTCTGGCGACCCAACTGAGGCGGGAACTCGAAGGCGAGGTCCTCTTCGACAGCTTCAGTCGAGGTCGCTATGCCACCGACGCATCTATCTACCAAATTCAACCCATCGGCGTCGTGCTACCCCGCAATGAGCAAGACGTCGTTCGCTCACTTCAGATCGCGGCCGAGCATGGAGTGCCCGTCGTGCCGCGAGGGGCGGGAACGTCGCAAGGCGGCCAGGTACTCGGTGAGGCTCTCATCCTCGACACGAGCAAGTACCTCACCACCATCGTGTCCTTCGATCCCGACACGCGGTCTGCTTCGGTGGAGCCAGGCCTGGTTCTGGACGTGCTCAACGCGTTCCTCGAGCCACACGGATTGTTCTTCCCTGTCGATGTCGCTACTTCGAGCCGCGCCACCATCGGAGGCATGGCGGGCAACAACAGCGCGGGAGCCCGATCGATCAGGTACGGACACATGGTGAGCAACGTCCGCGCGATCGACGCTTTGTTGGCCGACGGCTCGCAGTTTCGTTTCGCCGAAGTCGCATCCAGCGACCCGCACACCACCTCTAGAGACGACCTATCCCGCTACACGGATCTCGTCAGCCGCATGCGGTCGCTCTACGCCCGCGAGGCCGAAGAGATCGATCGCCGTTTCCCCAAGGTGGCGCGCAACGTAGCCGGCTACAATATCGACCGCATCGGTCGGTCGCCGTTCAACATGGCCGATCTTCTGGTCGGATCGGAAGGCACGCTCGCCTGGTTTACACGGTTACACCTCGAGCTGCAACCGTTACCGGCGCACAGGGTGATCGGGGTGTGTCATTTCCCCACATTTCGCGCCGCCGCCGATGCCACACAGCACATCATCGCCCTCAACCCGTCCGCGGTGGAAATCATCGACCGCACACTCATCGATCTCGCCAGAGCCCACCCTGCGTTCCGAGACTCGATAGCGCTTTTCGTGCGGCGGGACCCTGACACGCTCCTCCTGGTCGAGTTCTCAGGGGAGGATCACGATGCCCAACTGCGTGAGTTGCGGCGCTTGGATGAAGTCATGGCCGGCCTCGGATTTCGGGACGCCGTCCTTCCCGCCGTAGCTCCGGCACTCCAACGAGTGATATGGGACGTTCGCAAGGCGGCGCTCAACATCGTGATGTCTATGAAAGGCGATGGGAAGACTGTTGCCTTCATCGAGGATTGCGCCGTCCCCCTCGACAAGCTGGCCGAGTACACCGACCGTCTAACCGAGGTCTTCGCGCGCCATGACACGACCGCGGTTTGGTATGGCCACGCCTCCGTCGGATGCCTACACGTGCGGCCGACTTTGAATCTCAAGAGCGGCGAAGACGTATCAAAGATGCGTCGCATCGCCGAAGAAGCCCACGCGCTGGTGCGGGAATACAAGGGGTCACATTCCGGAGAGCACGGCGACGGTATCATCCGCTCGGAATTCCTCGAGCCCATGCTCGGCAAGCGCATCGTGGATGCCTTCGGAGAGGTAAAACGAAGTTTCGACCCCGATGGACGCTTCAACCCTGGAAAGATCGTGCGCCCACTGCGCATGGACGACCGCTCGCTGTTCCGGTATCCGCCCGAGTACGCCGACGGGAAAGAACTCACTGTCTTGGACTGGTCGGAGTGGGGCGGGCTCACCCGCGCAGTGGAGATGTGCAACAACAACGGGGCCTGCCGCAAGCTGAGCGGGGGCGTCATGTGCCCGTCTTACAGGGTCACGCTCGATGAGAACCACGTCACTCGCGGGCGCGCCAACACGCTCCGTCTGGCCCTCACGGGGCAGCTCGGCGACGACGCATTCACGTCCGAGAAGATGCGTGAAGCCATGGAGCTGTGCATCGGCTGCAAGGCGTGCAAGAGCGAATGCCCCACCGGCGTCGACATGGCCCGAATGAAGATAGAGTTCCTCTACCGCTACCGGCAAAGCCACGGCATCGGATTGAAAGAACGTTTGGTGGCATATCTTCCGCGCTACGCGCCGTGGGCGGCACGGATGTCCTTGGTGGCGAATGCACCCAACCGCAGTTCCGCCCTCAGAGGCCTGCTGCAACGAGTTGCCGGAATCACCGCACGCCGCAAGCTCCCCGAGTGGCGTCGCGACGTCTTCCAAGAGGCGAATCAGCAAGCACGCCGTCATCTGCCCGAAGTCGTGCTGCTCGTCGATACGTTCAGCAGATACTTCGAACCGGAGAACGCGCGGGCGGCCCTCAAGGTGCTCGAGGCAGCGGGATACAACGTGGTCTTTCCCAACCCCGTCGATGGCCGGCGGCCGCTGTGCTGCGGCCGCACGTTTCTCAATACGGGTCTCGTCGATGAGGCCAAAACCGAAGCCCGCCGAGTGCTCGACACACTCCGGCCGTACGTGGAGCGCGGCACACCAGTTGTGGGTCTCGAGCCTTCGTGTCTCCTCACGCTGCGGGATGAATACACCGTGCTGTTCCCCGGCGCCGAGACCTCGGCGTTGGCCGGCTGCGCCATGTTGCTCGAGGAATTCCTCGTCGCCGAAAAAGCGGCCGGGCGGTTGAACCTATCCCTCCGCGCGGTCTCCAGCGGCAAAGCGCTGCTTCACGGTCACTGCCACCAGAAGGCGTTCGGTGTCATGCCGTCTGTCGAAGAGGTATTGGGCTGGATTCCAGATCTAGAGGTTGAGCCCATCGAGTCCGGCTGCTGCGGGATGGCGGGCTCGTTCGGCTACGAGGCAAACCACTATGAAACGTCGATGAAGATGGCCGAACTCGACCTCCTTCCTGCGGTGCGGCGAGCCGACGCCCGCACCCTTCTGGTGGCCGACGGGACCAGCTGCCGCAGCCAGATACTGCATGGGTCGGGACGGGAGGCGCTGCATACGGCAAGGATGCTCGAGGCGGCCCTGCCCTAGGTCTTGCTAAGCGCCTCCTTCATCTGCATGGCATCCGGCCAACGATCTTCCCTGTCTCTCACCACCGCCCTGCCTATGGCAGTGGCGAGACCTGGAGGCACATTCTTTCGGTGATCCCCGACGTTGGGCGGAGCTTCCTCTAGATGCATCTTCAGAACAGCCTGCTCCCGGGGCGCGTGGAACGGAGGCCGTCCGCTGAGGCACTCGTACAACACGCAACCCAGCGAATACAGGTCGCTGCGATGGTCTATATCGGCCACTCCCTGGATTTGCTCGGGGCTCATGTAGCCAGACGTGCCGACCACGAACCCCGACCGGGTGAGCCGATCCATCCCGGCCACCTGTATCGCACGGGCGATGCCGAAGTCGACCAGCACGGGTCCCTGGCGCGACAGAATGACGTTTTCCGGCTTCACGTCGCGATGGACGATCCCCTGCGCGTGGGCATAGCTCAGTGCATCGAGCAGATCCGATGCGATCTTGAGAGTGTCGTCGATCGACACCCTGCGAACCCTGGCGAGGTGTTCCCGGAGGGTGGGGCCCTCGATGTGGTCCATGACGTAATAGATGAGCAGGTCGGTCTCGCCGAAGTCCAGGAAGCGGGCGATGTTGGCATGCTCCATCCGCCGGAGGAAATCGACCTCTCGAACGAACCGCTTCCCGGTTACAGTGACCGCAAGCTGGGGGTTGAGCACTTTCAGAGCGATCTTCCGGCCGTCGGCGGTATGGGCCAGAAAGACGCGCGCCGCTCCACCGCGGGCGATTTCGCGCTCGATGGTGTACTCGTCGCCGAGCTGGTCTCTGACCAGCGTGATGAGGTCGCGCCTGATCTTGGCACTCCCGGGAAGAAGCCGCTGTAGCTTGCGACGGGAGATGTAGTTCCGCAAGGCCGGTTCTACAGATCTCGGTGCTGGGTCTCAGCCGGAATAACGGCGATCCACCCAGAGCGAGACCGGGGCCTCCCTGACGCCTGGACCGTGGAACCCGTTGAATAAACTGCGGCAATCCCCTTTATTTGTCTGCCACGTTCCCCTTCTGAGTGGCGCCAGAGCAGCGCCAGGGATCTGAATGGTAATAAAGCCCAAAATCAGAGGATTTTTCTGCCTCACATCCCACCCCTTGGGCTGCCAGGCGCATGTCGACCAGCAAATCGACCATGTAAAGGGAAAGGGCGCAATCCCGAACGGCCCCCAGAGGGTGCTGGTGATAGGCGCCTCGACGGGCTACGGGTTGGCGTCACGCATCACCACAGCCTTCGGATGTCGGGCCGGCACCCTAGGCGTGTTTTTCGATAAGGAGCCCACGGAACAGAAAACCGCCACGGCGGGATGGTACAACTCCGTCGCTTTGGAGCGGGCCGCAAAGGGGGAGGGGCTCTACGCCAAGAGCATCAACGGCGACGCGTTCTCCGACGAGATCAAGGATCAGACGATCAGCATTGTGAAGAAGGATCTGGGTGACGTCGATCTCGTCATTTACAGCGTCGCCTCTCCTCGTCGCACGCACCCCAAGACCGGGGAGGTTGCCCGCTCGGCATTAAAACCCCTCGGCAGAACCTACGTGGGGAAGACGCTCGATACGGACAAGAACGTCGTCAAGCCGATTACGATCGAGCCGGCGACTGACCAAGAGATTGCCGACACGATATCGGTCATGGGAGCCGAAGACTGGGAGATGTGGATGGATGCGCTGAGCAGCGCCGGCGTACTCGCCGACGGCTGCAAGACAATCTCGTTTACGTACATCGGTTCGGAAGTCACGTGGCCCATCTACAGAGCGGGAACGATCGGCAAGGCCAAGGAAGACTTGGAACGCGGCGCCGGAAAAATCAGCCGGCGGCTTGGTGCCAAAGGCGGCAGCGCTCACATCGGCGTCATGAAAGCGATCGTGACCCAGTCCAGCTCGGCCATCCCCGTCGTGCCGTTGTACATCTCGATGCTATACAAGATAATGAAAGAAAAAGGGCTACACGAAGGGTGCATCGAGCAAGTTCAGCGCCTGTTCGCGACACGCCTTTACATCGACGGCCAGGTTGCGACCGACGAGAACGGGTTGATTCGACTCGACGACTGGGAAATGCGCCATGACGTGCAACAGCTAATAGCCGATCTCTGGCCCAACGTCACCTCGGAAAATCTCGAGGAGGTGACGGACCTGGCGGGGTATCGGTCGGATTTTCTCAAGTTGTTCGGGTTTGGATTGCCGGGCGTGGATTACGGGGCGGATGTGGATCATCTCGTGGGGTTCGATTAGCCCGCCGATTCTTCGCGTTTCATGAATTCGTCACCGCCCCAACGGGCGCAGTGATCCGTGCGCCGGATCAGACCCCTTCGGAGGATTCGGCGGCGGGACAGTTCCCTTAACGTTTTGCCTCGGCACCCTGTCTTATTGGGAGACGGCCCGGCATAGGCCGGTACCGTCTTCCACCTTTGATGCGGGAAGGCCCAGCTTTCATGAGAATGGCCCGAGGCACGGTCCAGGGAACCGAATGCCACAGCTGACCCGTATCCCGAAATCCCGGGCTTTCTGGCTGCCGCTGCTGCTCGCCGGTGCCCTCTCGAGCGCGGCCCACGCACAGATCGGGGGAACCACCGACATCCTCACCGGTTTGGTCGTCGGGCCGGACAGCCAGCCCATGGCCGACGTCATCATCGAGGCCCTCTCCCTCGAAACCCAGATAACGCGGACCACGACGACCGACGCCCGGGGCCGCTATACCCTGCTCTTCCCAGACGGCGGCGGGCAGTACCGCATGACCGCCCGATTCATCGGGATGGCCCCCAGGCAGTCTACGCTGGTGCGGTACGCCGACGAGGACCGCCTGGTGTGGGACGTCCGGATGTCGAGCCAGCCCATGCGGCTTACGGACATCGAGATCCGGGCGTTCCTAACACCTGTCCGGATTCCCGATCGCCCGACGCCGGGCTCGGTCGAGCTGAGCCTGAGCGCCGCCCAGATCGCCAACCTTCCCATCGACGCAGACGACCTGAACCTGCTGGCGACCCTCGTTCCGGGCGTCGTAGGCATCGACGCCACCGACAGCACCGGAGCTGCGTTTTCCGTGGCCGGACAGCGTCAGGACGCCAATGCCATTACGCTCGACGGCTTGACGTTCGGTTCGGGACAGGTACCGCAGGAAGGGTTGCGCAATACGCGCATCGTCACGAGCACGTACGATGTGTCTCGGGGACGGTTCAGCGGCGGTCTCATCTCCGCGATAACCCGGGGGGGCACCAATCGCATACAGGGTTCGCTCAACTACTCCCTCCGCGACGACGACCTGGCGTTCCAGTCCGGTGAGGCGTCGCCCTTCACCTCCGGCTTTACCCAAAACCAGCTCGGCGGCGGACTCGGTGGGCCGATCGTCGGCAACCGGCTGTTCGCGTACGGATCCTTCCAGGGACTACTGCGCAGCGACCCGCTGACTTCGCTCACAGCAGCTACGCCGACCGACCTACAGCGACTCGGTGTGGCACCTGATTCCGTTTCGCGGTTCATGTCGATCGCCGACGATTTCGGGCTATCGCCTCGTTTGGCGAGCACGACACGCTCCAACGAGAACTTTTCCGGTTTGCTGCGATTCGACTACCTGATATCAAACGATCACACCCTTACGGTGCGGGGAGACTTGCAGCGAACCCGCCAGGATCCATCCCGTTCTGCGCGCCTCGGCCTGCCCGAGACCGGCGGTGTATCGACTTCGTCCGGGAACGGATTGATGGTGAGCCTCGCTTCGCGATTGGGACTGGAGGTTCTCAACCAGTTTCGTGCTTACGTGGGCGGTTCCCGCCAAAACAGCGATCCGTTTCTTTACCTGCCTCAGGGACGCGTGCAGGTCGCTTCCAACCTGGTGGACGGATCTACCGGCATCACGACTTTAGTGCTGGGAGGCAACCCCTCGATGCCGACGCAATCCAGCAACACCATCGTAGAGGTTACTGACGAACTCTCCTGGCTGCCCGGCAACGGCGCACATCGCATCAAGCTCGGGGGGGTACTCACCGCACAACGCAACTCCAATATCCGGTCCAACAACCGGCTTGGTACGTTCACCTTCAACTCGCTCGCCGATCTCGAGTCGAGCACACCGGCTTCATTCCGCCGCACACTGACACCCAACGAACGAACTACCCAGAGCTACGAGGCAGCGGCATACGCCGGTGACGTGTGGCGCGTATCTCGCCCGCTCCAGCTCACATATGGGTTGCGGTTGGAAAGCTCAGCGTTCACCGGTCCGCCGGCGTTCAATCCCGCGCTCGATGCGGCGCTGGGACGCCGGACCGACGAGCTTCCGTCAGAGTTACACCTCAGCCCCCGGATCGGGTTCACGTGGACCGTCGGCGGGGGCACGTTCGGCACTCCACCCGACATCGTGGTTCGAGGCGGTGCAGGACTCTTCAGGAGCCCCATTCCCAGCTCGCTGGTAGGATTCGCTCAATCCTCCACCGGTTTGTCGACCTCCGACTCGGAACTCAATTGTATCGGGGCCGCAGTACCGACATCAGACTGGTTGACGTATCTCCAAGACGACAGCGCGATCCCGGCCGCGTGCGCCGGGGGAGCGTCGGTGGCGCCGGCACGTACTCCAACC
>JADFIT010000221.1 GCA_022566515.1 Gemmatimonadota bacterium | reverse complement strand
ACGTACCCAGGGATTCTTGGTTCCCTGCTGTACCGTGACGACGACAACTGCGGTCCCGCATCCGCCAGCATGATGGCGCGGCAGCGTTCCTGGCGGCCACCCGCGCACGCCATCGCGTCCCAGATTCCGACAGTTCCCCGGGTTCGTAGAAGCCCGAGGAGAGCATCTACTCCGACAGTTGTGACCCGTTGATCTGAAGGTTGCTGTTCGGTGTCCCAATCCGCGAGGCGTGCAAACGCAAAGTTCCGCGAATCGAGCCATCTTTCGATATCGGGCCCGGGTGTTCCAAACGCCGCGTAAAAAATGCACGGTCCCCGGCTGATCGAGTTGGCCCACCCGAGGAGTTCAAGCACGTCCGCGGGGTGTGCGCCTTCGTCCAATAACACCGATTGGCGACCCCCGGCCGTTACCGATATGAGGCATGTCGATCCGTCGGTGGCATGTGGCAGCAGGTACCAAACCCCGGTGCGGGACTGGTCGTCAGTTACATAGTCGGCGTCGATGGCGAGCCGAACCCCGTTGCTTGATGTGTTGCGTCTCCAGACAGCTCGCAGTTCCGTCTCCATGGCTTCCAACAGCGGTGCAGGGAACGCACTGTGCGCGAAGATGACAGGTTCGTTTGGATCTGTCCTTTCGCGTGACAAGCGTGACAGAACCGCATCCCGTTTTTCGAGTACCGCAAGTTGTCTCCGTGCTGTCGCCAACTGGTAACCAATCCTTTGTGCGGCAACCCGTTCGGGTGTCACCCTCTGGGCGAGCCGTCGAGATTCAGGTGGCTGAGGCGGCAGCAGCGTAACCGCGATGATTGCGCAGACCCCGGTGGTTCCCGCGAGCCAGAATTTCGGTCTCATCTCCATCGTGTGCTCCTCAACGCCATGGCGGAGAACGCCATCGCCCAGAAGACGGCGGCCAACCCAAGGGGCCACGAGACGGCGGTAGGATGGCCCGCACTGTCGACCAACACGGCTCGCCACGATGCGATGAGAGAATCTCCCGGGACCCTTGCCGCTGCTGTGAGCCGCTCCTCCATCGTTCCTCGGGCTCTGTAGAGCCTCCCGTACGCCCCGTCCCCCCCTACGACGAGAGCATGCTGCACGAGGGTTACACGCACATTCGGCGGGAGAGGTGGCTGTATGGATTGATCTTTCATGAACGTCGAGCATGACTCGTCGTCACCTTCCACGCAGCGGTCATACATCGTTGCCATATTGGGGAAGAAACGCTCTAACGGTCTGCCTGAATTCTCTACAAGGGTGCGGCGGTCTGCCTCGCTGTACCATGTGAGGAGTGGTTCCGATGTTTCCGTCAAGCCCAGGGCGAGCCGGCACCCGCCTAGTTCGCCGAGCAGGCATTTGCTCGACGCCTCGAAGGGGGAAGTCGCAAGGCTCTCATAGGCTCGAACGAAATCCACGGCCGAGAGTAGGGTGAGCGTCCGAACTGTGAGCCAGTCGCGAAAGCCTCTGTCTTGGGTCAAGTCAAGCGCCTCGAGGGCCGTATGGACCAGGCTACCGGCGAGATCCGCCGCCTTGGTTTCCTCGAACAGTATGAACGAACGGGACTGCTCCATTCCCGAAGTGAGTCCCAGGCCGACCGTGTGTTCGCGAGCCAACGCATATATCTCCACACCCTGCAGTAGGTCGATATCGCTTCCGAGGTGATCCGACAGCCGCTGCAGGGCGCCGTCTGCAGCATCTCGAATGAGTGTCAAGTCGTCACCTATTGCGACTAAAACGATCGGGCCTATCGCCATGGTATCAACGTGCAACTTGGGCAACAGCGCGGCGTCGACGCGGCGCGCCAACTCGTTGGCTTCGTTCCACTGCTGTTCGAATTGCACCACCCGCGCGCGCAGCTCCTCCACGGTTTGAGCCTGCACGGTTCGGGGCAGGAGAACTCCTGCGGCCGTCAGCGCGAGCGTCCCTAAGGTCAAACGCCGCATGGCGGTAGTCCTAAACATCGATCAGCATCCAACGCCCGCCGAAAATTCCCAACGGACCGCGAAAATCGTACAGGCGTTCGAGAAGGGGCCCAACTACATCGATGGGGATGGTTGCTACGTCCAGCAGCCAATGCCCGACAAGCAGCGCCGCCATTGCGGCAAGAACATATCCAGCGGTGCGTGTGCTTCCGCCGGCGATGGCGAAGAAAATCGTGAATGCGAGTATGGCAGCTAATGTGAATCGAATTGTGAGAGCCACAGGATACGCGGTCAAGCCTACCGGAACCGTGGCAGTGGCGGACGCCAACACACTTCCGAGGGCGATTCCGATTGCCGGGGCCGCCAGCAACACGAAGCCGGCCCCCAGGCGCAGCATGGCGTACTGCCACCGTGGCAGCGGTAACGACAACGCGTACGTATGACCCTGTCGATGATCCGGCCCCCATGCCGTCACCGCCAGCAACAGGCCGATTGCCGCGGCCAGCAGTGGGTACCACACAGCCCAGTTCTCCATGGCGGCAAGGACCCTGAAAGCCAGTACTCCCTGGATCTGGTTGCCACCCACTCCCTGTACCGACAAAACCGGAATTGTGAACGCGGTGATCGTCGCAAGAAGCAGCGGCAACCGAGCCCATTTCCACTGTGTGCTGAGAATAACTTGGAACATTGTGTAGTTCTTCCTCACCCTGCGCGATACGCGCGCAGCATCTCCACGAATCCATCTTCCAAATCCAGGTCCACCACCTCGTGCAACGACGCCCCCACGCCGCTGAAGTACTCGGCCATGTCAGCACTCCACCCCTGCACCAGGATCATTTCCCCCGGTACGCCGCCGTTCACCGGCTCGCGTGCGAGCACTTCAAAGGGGGTGTTGTCGTAGGTGCCCGGCGGGTCGATGATGCGAAGTCGCTTGATGCCGTTCTTGAACTGCTGCATTGGCATTTCAACGATGAGCCGGCCCTGGTCCATGAGGCCCACCCAGTCGCAGATCCGCTCCAGCTCGTGCACCAAGTGGCTGGAGATCAAGACCGTTGCGCCTTGTTCCGACACGTAGTCCAGCAGCGTGCCCAGAATGTCTCGACGCACGATCGGGTCCAGCCCTTCGGTGGGTTCGTCCAGCACCAACAACTCGGGACGCTGAGCCAGAGCCAACAGCATCAGAAGCTTTCCCGATTCGCCCTTGGACAGCTTGCTGATGCGCTGGTCTGGTGGAAGCGAGAAGCGGTCGAACAGTTCGTCAGTCCAGCTCTCGTCCCAGGCTTTGTAGAACGCACCGTGGTAGCGCACCGCTTCGGCAACCGTGAGGGAAGGGTAGAGGTGAGGTGTTTCGGGTACGTACGCTGTGCGTTGCAGGATGTCGGGCATTTCTTTCGGAACGTCACGATCGAGCAGCGAGATGTTGCCCCGGTCGGCGCGGTGAAGGCCCAACAGCAACCGGATGGTGGTCGTTTTCCCGGCGCCGTTCGGGCCGAGAAAGCCGTACACCGATCCCGTGGGCACCGACATCGACACGTCGTGCAACTCGAATTCCGGTCCGGCACGGTACCACATGCCCTGTGTCTTGATAGCATCGCTCATGGGACTTTTCTCCCCAGCTCGTGGTCCAGCGCCGTTCGGAGGTCTTCTCCGTTGACGCCGAGCCGCGCGGCTTCCGCCAAGAGGCCTCGCACCAGCTGCGCAGCCCCTCGAACGCGCTCGCTTTTCTTTCGTTGCTCCGAAACCCCGCGGACGAAGGTTCCCGCTCCGTGTCTCAATTCGACGAATCCCTCCCGCTCCAGCTCCCGGTACGCCTGCACGACGGTGGCTGGGTTGACGCGCAGGGTGGAGGCGAGCTGCCGGACGGATGAGAGGTGGTGTCCTCCCTCCAACTCCCCGGCGGCGATGGCCACCCGGATGCGGCCGGCGATCTGCTCGTACAGGGGTGTGGGGCTTCTCGGGTCTATTCTATCGAACACGCTGATTGCCAAGTGTATCGTTGTACTAATACAGTAAGACGGAAGAGGCGGTATGTCAAGGCTGGTGGGGGTGTAGATATTTAGGCCTCAGGCTTCTCCTAGACATTCTAGGGGAGATGCACGCGTCGCAGGACGCCGAGCCGGAATTTCGGCGGCCGGTTGTGGAGGTGGTGTTGGGGAGATAAAAGGAAATATCTGCCACGGATTGATCTTTTTGGGACACGGATAGTTCCGTGAACGAGCCGCAAACGGAGCCCTTCCCGAATAAATCCGCGCTCAAAATGCAATCCGTGGCAGTAGTTCCTTATTATGTGGCAGTATTTCTTTATATAGCGCTTACCCCTCTACCGACCCGATCATGTTGAAGATCGGTAGGTACATGGCGACGATCATCCCACCCACCACGACGCCGAGCACCACGATCATGATCGGCTCCATGAGCGAGAGGAGCGTGCCGACGGCGGCATCGACTTCGTCGTCATAAAAGTCTGCGATCTTGGTCAACATCTCGTCCAATCCGCCTGTTGCCTCACCGACGGCGATCATGGAGGTCACCATCGGCGGGAAAACACCCGACTTAGTGAGCGGATCGGCGATCGTTTCACCTCCTGCAATCGACCCACGTGATTGCATGACGGCGTCGTGAATCACCCGGTTCCCGGCTGTGCGCGCGGTAATCTCCAGTCCTTCGAGAATGG
>JADFIT010000220.1 GCA_022566515.1 Gemmatimonadota bacterium | reverse complement strand
CGATGCCAGTTTCGTCCTCGAAGTCGTCCAGCAGGTCGTCGCGCCGGTCCAGGAAGTCGTCGGTCTGGACGATGGCGATGAACCCCCGCGCGTCCATGATCTGGCCGACGCCCGGCCGGAGATTGATCGAGAGGTAGACCTGCGTGTCGGCGGGAAGGAACTTGGCCGTCTCCTCTCCCGGCCGGCTGACCTCGCGGAAGAGGAGGAACAGGACCACCGCGACGACGGCCGCGACGGCCGCCAGCCCGATGAGGGCGGAGATCACCATGGCGTATACCATCCATGCTGCCATCATCTTTCCATCTCCTCGAGACGCTCATCGAGCATCTTGCGTATGTTGCGCAACTCTTCGGGCGACACGTTCTCGCCGGAGACGAGTCGCGTAACCAGCATTTCCCGGGATCCCTGGTAGACCTTGTTCAGCAGCCTGCCGAGGACGCTGTCGCCGGCGTCGTCGGGCTGGATCAGCGGGTGGTAGCGGAAGGCCTTTCCCTCCTGCTCGTGTCGCACGTGTCCCTTGGTCTCGAGGGTCCGGAAAACCGTGAGAACGGTGGAATAGGCGAGGTCGTCGGTCAGTCGGTCCCGCACCTCGCCGACGGTGGCGGAACCCAGCTCCCAGACGACGGACATGACGTCCAACTCGCGCTTGGTCAGGTGTATGCTCACGGTGTCTCTGATCCCCGGTTGTTGATATTATCTATTTAATAGCTAATCGTTCCGGTCGCAAGGGTCACTTTTTCACCATGTGGCTAAGTTCAAACGACACAAACTCTTAATAATTGACTCACTTACTATTGCCCGAGACCCTCGTATGAACGTCGTTCTGATGCTTGTTGCGACCGTCTGCGGCGGATGCCTTACCGCCCAGGATAGCGGGGGCCCCCGCCTGGAGGATGTCCGATCCGCTCTCTCGGTGCTCTCGGCGGACTCTCTGATGGGCCGCCGAACGGGGTCTGCCGGAGCCGCCCAGGCCGCCGCATTCATCGCCGCCCAATTGGAAAGCTTTGGTATCGAGCCGGCCGGAGACAGCGGCTACTTCCAGAGGGTGCCGATGGTGAGGGTGACGCGAGATGGCCGGCGGCGCGTGGAGCTGTTGCCGTCGTGGAGCGATCTGGACACGGTGCCGGCGGAGCGGCGCCTGGGTGACGTGAACGTGGTTGGCCTGATTCGCGGCCGGGACCCTGTTCTGCGGGATGAGGCGGTCGTGATCGGGGCCCACCACGACCATTTAGGAGTCGGGCGGCCGGTGGACGGGGACTCGATTTACAACGGTGCCGACGACGACGCGTCCGGCGTCGTGGCCGTGTTGGAGATTGCCCGCTCCCTGGCACGGGGCAACGGTCCGCGGCGCACGGTTGTTTTCCTCTTTTCAACCGGGGAAGAGATGGGGCTTGTGGGCACGCGGTGGTACCTGCGGCACCCGGTTGTGCCCCTCGACCGCACCGTGGCCGACCTGCAGGTGGAGATGATCGGCCGGCCCGATTCGCTTGCCGGTGGTGTGGGGCGTGCCTGGCTCACCGGGTACGATCGGTCCACGATGGGCGACATGCTGCGCGACGCGGGGAACCCCATTGTTCCCGATCCGCGTCCGGAAGAGGGATTCTTCATGCGCAGCGATAACTTTCCCTTCGCCGTTGAAGGCATTCCTGCCCACACGTTGTCTTCATACAACATGCACACCGATTACCACCGCCCGTCCGACGAGGTCGATCTCATCGATTTCGAGCACATGACCCAAGTCATCGAAGCTGCGATCCAGGCGGTGGAGCTGTTGGCCAACGGTGAGAAGCCCGAGTGGCACCCCGGCGGGCGTCCGGAACGGAGACGGTAGCCTGGTCTCCGGTCTTGGCCAAAGAGCCGGCGGTAATCCCCCGTGCCTCTGCCTTCTTCTGCGTCAGTCGGCGGCGGCTAGAAGAAGATGAAAGTTCTGCCCCCTCCTCCGAATCGCGGATTTACCACGTTGTTGAAGATCGAGCCGAAACGGTAGGTAAACCCGCCCGAGAGGCGATACGTATATGACGTTGCCAACTGCCGTCTCCGGAGGAGGATCTCCTCGTCCGACGCACCTCCCTTGGGAAGAAACAGCTGATCCCGCACACGGGATACGCTCCCGAAAAAATTGAAGGAAAGACCGCGGAACAGGCGGACGTTGGTGATGCCAAACAGACTGATCTGGTTCTTGCTGAGGTCGCTCAAGAACTGCGATCCACGCAGTGAAATGGTGGAGCTACCCCATGGTTGAATGAAACCGAGTGAGCCTGTCAGAGAATGTTCCAACAGCGTCTCGGAGGTCTTGTCGAATATCGTTTCCTCTTCATAGTCAACCGCGTTGACGCCGGCGGCATATTGAAAGGTCAGCTGCCTGCGACTCGACTCCGCGTAGGGGAAGACGTTGTACTCTACGGCTGGGCCTAGCCGGAAGCGCAAGTCGGTATTGAGGAACGTAGAGGAACTTGCGGACATGCGCGCTCCTATCGACCAGTGGTTCGTGATGCTCCGCACGAGTAATCCGTTGGCACCATAGCTCTTCGAGGTGTTGACGAACGTAGTCTCCTCGCTGAGCTCAAACTCGCTCCTGCTGTAGCTGCCGTTAACGCGCAAGTTGAGCTTCCAGTCCTCGGTAACTCGGTCGGCGTTCAAGGAGCCACTGATCCGGTAGCTTTGACTGGTCTTCTCGCCGTTGACGGAGCCGCTTCCCTGAATCCTAAACGCCCAGAAATTCCACGGGTCGTCGGTCGGTTGCGTGGTGGCTCGTTGGCCCACGACCGCTGGTCGGAACGTGATCTCGATTCGGTTGGCGACCGGCGACGCGGCGACAAACTCCATGAGGCCGAATCTGATGATCCGTGCCAGGCCGCGTCTCGTCTCGTCTTGAGTGTCGGTGGAGCCGGAGGCGTAGCGCAGGTTGGCTTCGGTGCCTTCGTAATCACCTATGCCGATGAAACTGATTTCAAACTCTAGGCCACCGCCGCCGGTCCGTTGCGATGTGACGAGCACGTGCACGTCGGCGTCTCGCCGGTCCCGCACATAATCCACGAAGCTGATTTGCCGGCGGAAGAAGTCCATGTCGCAAAAAAAGGTCGGACAGTCCAGGAACATGCGGAGGAAATCTTCCTGTTGCCTGGGTGCTTCCTGAGCGGCGAGGGGCGCTGGGGCAAGGCATGCCCCGAGGAGGAGCGTACGGAGGACATTCTTGATCATTTTGTTCTCTTCGTGACAGAGATAGCGATCGGGCCAAGGGCCTTGTCCCAGACCCGTCCTCAGGTACGACACCGTGAGGCGGCGAAAAGTTGCACTGGCATCCAGCGCTCCTATCTCTCGTTGACACGACACGGGCCCAGGCTACCTTAAATCTCTAAATCCTTATAATAGTTACTCATTCCGGAGGGTGGTCCCGTCACTAGTCGTCGCCTGAGCCAAGCCGAACTTGTTGCGTCAGTTTCGCCCGATGCGCCGGACTCAGACGTCGACAACGTCATCGTCGATCCCCGCCGCGCCGGCGCCGCCACGCTGGAATTCGCGAGGTCGGTGGCCCTCGGATTGAGCGACACACCGCCGTGGCTCCACTCCCGGTTTCTCTACGACGACATCGGCAGCAGGCTGTTCGAGGAGATCTGCGAGCAGCCGGAGTACTACCTCACCCGCACTGAAGCGGGCATTCTCGAGCAGTGCGCCTCCCGGATCCGCGAAGCGACAGGACCGGTCACGTTGATCGAGTTGGGATCGGGAAATTCCGGCAAGACCGACTATTTGCTGGCGGCGTACGCTGCCGCCGAGCCCTCCGTGCGTTACGTGCCGATCGACGTGAGCGAAGGGATCTTGAACCAGGCGAAGGATGCCATTTCGGTGCGCCACCCCACCGTGACGGTTACCGGCGTTGCCGACACGTACGAGCGCGCATTCCCGCTGTTCAAGGAGTTTTCGCCTGCGATGGTGTTGTTCTTGGGCAGCAGCATCGGGAATTTCGATCAGCGAGAGTCGGATGTCTTTTGGCAGGGCGTGTCGGATGCACTGTGCCCCCGCGATTTCGTCCTCTTGGGCGTCGACCTCGTCAAAGAGGAGTCCCTGTTCAACGCGGCGTACAATGACGCGGCGGGGGTAACGGCCCGGTTCACGAAAAATCTATTCGCGCGAATCAACCGGGAACTGGGCGCAGGCATCGACGTCGATGCGGTGGAGCACGTTGCCCAATACAACTCGGAGTGGCAGCGTGTCGAGATCTACGCCCGGTTCCTGTCGCGGCAGGACGTGTATCTCGAGCCTCTCGATCGAACCATTGCCGTTCCGAAACACACTATGGTGATGACGGAGATCAGCCGGAAGTACGATCTCGAGAAGATGAAGGAGTACGTGAGGTGCTTCGATTTTGCCGTTAAAGAAGTCTTTACAGACGAGAGGCAGTGGTTCGGTCTCTTGCTGCTCCAGCGCCTGCCACGGAAGAGTGCAGATCAACGCTGATCCACTTTAGTCGTTGTCTCGACCCACTCCCCACTCTCCACTCCCCACTCCCCTGTCCACCGCTGGCAGGCTGCCTGTGGAGTAGCTATGTTTTGCGCCCTGTCTGAAGGAGTCAATCCCAATCTTAGTTGAACG
>JADFIT010000060.1 GCA_022566515.1 Gemmatimonadota bacterium | reverse complement strand
TGCTGTAAGGCCGGCGCAACCAGAACGCGTGCGGCCTCAGGCGCCGCAAGTGTGGGTGCGGCTGGTTGTCCACCGGCGAGGTCCGACGTCGCCGCCCCCGCCACCACCTCGGCCACGCCTTCCAACTCCTCACCCTGATCCTCAGCCAGCGCGACCACAGCTTCGTCGAGATCAAACCGATCCCTCTCCACGACGCGTGCATACCAGCCGACCGCAACGGCCACGACGATGCTCGCAGCCCACGCCAGGGCGCGCGTACGATTGAGTGTCTTGACTGTGGCCCATCTCGCTGACCTCTCGCTGGCCCGGGTCACCACTGTCTCAAACGACGGCATGTCCGCCACTGCCGGCCGGCTGTCACCCAGCATGCCGGTGGCTCGGGCATGAATGGCACGCGTCTCCTCGAGAAGCACGGTACAGTCAGAACACTCCGCAACGTGCGTCTCGAAACGCTCTCGATCCGCTTGATCGGCGAACTCGAGTTGGCGATCGAGATATGCGTGAATCTGTCCTTCATTTACGTGCGACATGGCGTTTCTCCAATGCATCATGTGCTTCCACCAGTCGGCGGCGTGCGCGTGCCAAAGTCGTGCCTACTGCCCCAGCGGTGAGCCCGGTGGCTGCCGCGATGTCCTGGTAGTCCAGCCCGGCGTCCCACAGCAACAGGGCTTCTCTGTCTCGCTCGCCCAACTGGTCGAGCGCCTTGCGAACGGCTTCGACCCGCTCCAACTGCTCGAGTTGATCGTGCGGGTCGGGAGCGGCCTCTTGTCGTGCTTCGGCCTCTCCCTTGATCAGGACCAGGTGCTTGCGGCGCCGGATCGCCGAGCGGGCCTCATCGTTGGCCAGGTTCGACGCCACGCGGAAGACCCACGCCCGAGGGTTATCGGGCGATTGTCCCAACGCCCTGGCGAATGCATCCTGCGCCAGGTCGCGGGCCCGGTCCGCATCCCACACCATTCGGTGAAGGAAGCGAACCAGGTCCTGATACGTTCGACGGTACACGTCAGCCCAATCGACAGCCACAGGGGTAGCTTAGCGTCCCCGGAACTCGCGCACCAGTCGCTCGAGTGCGGCGCCCAGAACTGCTGGGGCGTTGGTCGAGACGATCTTGATGCTGGTGCTTGCGCCCGCCACGAGGACGTTGTCGAACAGCTTGAACACCCGCTCCAACTCGGGCAACGACCGCAACAGCTCGAAGTAGGTCGTGCTGTACGCCTCGATCTCCACGACGGACAGGGAATCGTGATGCGTGACATCCGTCCATACACTGTCGCGAAGCACGAACATTCTTCCGGCGGCGACTTTGGTGTCCTCGTCGTCGGCCCCTGCCGCGCGCTCTTCCATTTCGTTCAGGTCCGCCTCGAGGGCGATCTCACGCCGCACGCGGCTTTGCTTCGCCGCCTGGACGGCGAGACGGCCCACAGCCCGGTCGCGCGGCCTTTGCCCAAGCCGCGCGTCGAGTGCCACGGCTTCCCTCTCCTGCACCAGATACGATGTGTACTCGCTGAGCAAGCCGTACCGCAGCGCCGTCTCGCGAATCTCCCTCTCCAGGGCGGCGCTATGACCCTCGATGCGAATCTGGCGCGTCAGGTGTCCCAGCTTTCTGGATGCCCAGAGCCGTGGGATGAAATCGTTGCCGAGTTCATGAGCGGGGAACTCCACGTTCGTGGAGAATCGCTCGGTGCGGCCCGTTCGCTGTCCACGCATTGCCAGCGTACCGCGGCGGTCCTGGTCGATGGCTTCATATCGTCCGAACACGATCAACTCTTCGCCGGAAAAGAGATCGGGGAGTTGCAGCGGATAGATCTCGGTCAGGCGCACCGGCGCGTCACCGAGTTCCAGATCGGTGAGCACCGGGTGCTGAATTTTTGCCGCCAAAGTCCCGACTGCCTGCTCGACGTCCTCCGTCGGCTCCACATATTCGGTGGCTCCACGCCCGGCAGCGGTGAGGCGATCGAGAAGGTAGGTGTTCACGTCGTAACCGACGCCAAAGGCGAATAGCCTCGTGCGCCCGCGGGCCGATTCGGCCTGCTGCGCTATTCTTTCGGGATCCTGCTCTCCCACAGACGGAAGGCCGTCGGTCAGGAACAGCACCAAAGGTAGACGTCTCGTGGGGCTCGAAAGCCTGAACGCCTCCTCCAGCGCTCCGGCGATGTTGGTACCGCCGTTTGCGCGGAGCCCTTCCACCCAGCGCCGCGCCTCACGCAGGTTCCGCCGCGTCGCTCGGGTCCAACCGTCGCTGTGAGTGGTGATGCTGTTGCTGAACGCGATCAGACGGAAGCGGTCTCTCTCATCGAGAGTACCGAGAAGTTGCCGCAAGGCGGCCTTGGCCTGATCGAGCTTCTCGCCGGACATCGATCCCGAAACGTCGAGAACCACGGTGATGTCGCGGGGCTCTACGGTGCCGTCCGCATTCCCGGGCGATAGCGTCAGCATGAAATATCCCGCCTCGTGGGACGGCTTGTGCATCGCTACCGTAACCCCTACCAACCCGCGTGCCAGCGGCAGAAACAGCGCGAAATTGCCGGCTAAGTGCCCTTCCGGTCGCACTCTAAGGGTCCCGTCCTCTCGCTCAATGCGAACGCGATGTGTGGGCGAGAACGGGTCGCGGAACGCGGCACCGTCTTCGACGGTCAACACGAACGAAAGTGGTACGGTGCCACTCTGGTTGCGATGAATGGGGACACCGTCCCGCAGCGGCGCGTAGGTGACGGTCCGTTGCAAGCCGGCGGCATAACGGAATTGCAGGGCATCGCCGGCCCGGTTCATGACTTGGGTGTATCGCAGGGTGATCTTGCGCGTTTCACCGGGATTGATGGGAAACACCCTCGCTCTGATCAACCCGTGACCCACCAGCTCGATCAGGGCTGGGTCGCGCTTCTTCCGCACGATCTCTTCGTAGATCGCTCTGGCCTGGTTTGCGTCCATCGTCTCGCCACGCAGTTCCTGGTCTCCCTGGAATAACGAGAAGTTGCTGAACACGGCTTCTCCCGGCAGGGGATAGAGGTAGTCGCCCTCTCCCAGAATCCTGCCGTCGTTCCGGAACCACTCCTCCACCTCGACCAGAGCTATACGGCCGGTCACAGACACGTGCACCGCGGTCCGTATCTTGGAGACGCCACCGCCCAGAATGTGCGGGGCCGGCTCGATCCACCCCTGAGCCGCCAGTGGGCCGGAGCCGGCCAGTAGGATCAGGGTTACAGCAGCTGATATCGTCCTCATCGGGTCCTCACAGTTGGGGGTCTAACTGTGATGACGTCTGACGGCCGAGGACTTGCACAGGTCTGGGGAGGGAGGAGGGAGGAGGGAGGAGGGGGAAAGAGGGAAGAGACAGGTCTCCCCCCTTCACCCCACGGCGCACTCGGCCTTCCCCACCTCCAATTCATCTGCCTCCTCTGGGCTCACCGCGAGCAGACCTACGTTGATGACTTTCATCTTCCGGTAGGCACCCGGGATACTGGAGACCCGGGATTTCACCCATTCGGTGAACTCTTCCTCGGTTTTCATTTGCAGCGCCTCATTGGATTGGCAGATCGCTTCGAACCCCCCGCCAACCGTTCGGTCCCCTTGTCGCTCGGCATCGGACAAGTAATGTGCAGGGTAGATCATGGCGTCCGGAGGAAGCGTCTCTTTGGCTGCTTGGACACTCTTCCAGAGCAGGGCGGTCCATTCGTCCACCTTGCCCCCGAGATCGGGCCGTCCCAGCGATTTGACGAACAGAAAATCCCCGGTGAAGGCGGCGGCATCGCCCACCAGGTATGTGGTGCTGCCCTCCGTGTGGCCGGGGGTGTGGAACGCCCTGATCACAGCCCGGCCTACGGTGATCGTCGTGCCGTCTTCCAACTCTGAGATTTTGAGCTTGCCGGGAGTGCCCTCGTAGGCGTGCCTGTTGTCTGCGGGGTGAAGGTAGTAGGCCACGTTCAGGGTGCCGGCCAGCTCGGAGGCGCCGCTGATGTAGTCGGCGTGGACGTGGGTGTCGGCGACGCCGATCACCTTGGCGCCGAGGTCTGCGGCTCGGTCCACATACGGCCGCCAATTCCGGGCCGGATCGACGATGAGGGCCTCGCCATCGCTAACGAGCAAATAGGCCAGCGAGCCTTTGCCGACTCGATCGTATTGCACCAGGTGATCCAACTCGGCCGGGGCAGGGAGTGTACGGGGATAGGCAGACATCATCCAGGCGGCCATGCCCCCCCGCAGGGAGCGTGCTTCATAACCTCGTTCGCCGAGGAGGCGGGCGATGCCCTTGCTCGAGTTACCGTGGCCACATACAACCGCCACAGGGCGGCCCTTGTCGATTCCGATTTCGCCCAAGTCCTGCAACGCGACTACCTCCGAGCCGGCCATGTTGAAGAAGCGGTCCTCGGGGAGCAGGTCGATGTGACCGCCCGCCAAGCGGTGTGGCGCCCGGACGTCGAGCACCTGGATTCCATCTCCGGTCTCGATGCTCTCGATGAGTTCCTCAGGAGTGATCTCGGAGACTGGTACTTGGTCGGTCATTTTTTTTGTGCCTCGGGCTGTGGAGTTATCTGGCCGATCGGGAAGTTATCGGTGAGGTCGTTCGATGGGAGGGGGCATCTCGGGACTAGTTTTCCGGGCCCGAATTGCGGTGACATATTCACCGCCGAGCACGCGGAGATCGCAGAGTTTTTTTGGACAGGATAGACGGGATATTGTCATGTGAATTAGGCATTCCCGTCGTCCTTCCGTCCTTCCGTCCTTTCTAGTTGCGCAGTTCCAGGATGAGCCGGGCAATCGAGTCACGCTGAGCCGCCCGCTCCTCTCCGGCGAAACCCAGGATCCGGTGCATGTCGGCATAGGCATTTATGGCCAGGTTGACATCACCCATGGCCAGCCCAGCCTCGGCCTGGAGCGTCATCGCCGGCAGCCACGCGGCCTGGTCGACGAACCCGGCCATTCGTCCGAAAGTACCCGCCTCCTCGAGAGCGAGCGCCGCGTCTCCCGTAGCCAGCGCGGCGCGGCCGAGAGCCAAGCGGAGTGGCCAGAGAGAATTGACGAGTCCGAAGGTCACGCCGTCGATGGCGAAACGAAGGGTCGCACTGCGCCAGCTGGCGATTGCCTGGGCGGTGTCGCCGGCTGCGAGATAGTCGAGTGCCTCCAAGTCGTCCAGCAGGCTTTGCTCTATTGGTGTGAGTTCGATATCGGATGCGGCAAGGTCGGCCAATCGCCGCTCGTAAATGGTTTTGTCGACGCCGGCGAGACGCGCCCAGCGGGCGGCGACCCAAGCGGAAACGAATGGCTCGTCATCGGCTCGGACCAAACGGCTTGCAGCCAGCGCGGTTTCGTTCGGTGCGAGCGGCTCCTCCAGGCCGGTGGCGGCAGAGAGCACTATCCAGCGGTCGATTTCATCTCGAGGTACACCCCTCCGAGGCCCTTCTCGAATCAGCTCCCGGGCTTGCGCAATTCGTCCCGATCCCAAGTGCACCGACATGCGCATGCGAAACGTTATGGTGAGTTCCTCGGGAGTGGCAGCCCGGTTCATCAGCGCCTCAATTGCCGCTGTGGCAAAGGGACGCGTTCCGTTTCCGAGTTGCCGGAGTTCACCGGCCGGGATGGCGATGTTCTCGAGCACCCGGCTCGATCGCGACGGGAAGGATGCGAGGATTCGTGCAGCATGCTCCTGGTGATAGAGCAATGTGTCGGCAACTCTCACGAACTCGGCCGTGCTGGATGTACTGTCGAGAGCGAGGTAATCGGCCATGTAGCGCTGAGCCGTTGCGTCGTCGTCCTCCAAGACGGCGATGATAGCGAGCTGTGCGATGGCCGCCGCGAAGCTCGGATCACGTGTCACAGCTTGTTGGAACGCACCCCTGGCAGCCGGAATCGTCGATCCCATGAGCGACGCGAACTTCAATCGCAGTAGGCCGAGTGAGAACCAGACGTCTACCGCGTCGGGATGTTCGTCCACGACCTGCTGGAAGACTTGCTCGGTCCGGTGGATGTCTCCTTGGGTGAGCAGTATCTCGTACCCCTCGAGGAGTCGCGCCGATACCGGATCGAGCGTGCTCCGATAGCGGATGGCGGCGTCCAGTGCAGAGCGGAGGGCGGGGCCGGTTCGCGTCGGTTCCACCTCGAGCACCAGGGCCAACATTCGCTTGAGGTAAGCTGGTGCATACGATGAATCGATCTGGATCACGCGGTCGAAACGCTCTATTGCCTGTGCGTATGCGCCCCGGCGAAATGCACGGTCTCCCTCGAAATACGCTGTGACGGCCGGAAGGCCCCTGGGAAGGGATGGTCTCCAGCCGGTGAGTTGCCGGGCCAAGCGCGACGCGAAAGCGTCTATTACCAGTTGGCTGACGAGGGCATGAAGACTGTCGGGCGGACCCACTGCGGTGGCGCCTGCGATAATCTCGTGATCAGTTACGTCATATACCTGGATCCGGATGGTCAACGTGCCATCACTCATATCGACCGTGCCCATTAGCGCCTGGTCAGCCCGAACGGCCTCGGCTACGGCGACGAGCGTATCGGGCCCGTAAGGCCCTTTTCCAAAGCGGCGGACAATGGGTGGCGACCTTACGGCGGAGGGCTGAATAATTCTGTAGTCGGGTAGAGTCTGAAGTTGCCATGTGAACGCCTGCGGCAACACGGAGTCCAGGTCGATTCCGGCGTCGGCTCCCGACACCGCGAAAGGCAAGACCACCAGCATCGGCTTGCTGTCGGCCGGCGCGGCGCCCCCTCCTCCACTAAACAGCGCGAAAGCTGCCCACCCGAGCAGCAGCGCCGCCGCGCCGCCCGCTCCCACCATCAGCGGCTTGCTTCTTTCTCGGTGATCCAGCCCGTTGAGCCAGTCTTCGATCGTGTCGGGTCGCTGGTCGCGCGCCACGGCGAGTGGCGCTGTGAGAGTCCGGGCGATCCCTGGCGGCAACTCCGGGAGTGCGTGTGCTACGGCATCGGCAATCTCGGTCACGCCGGCCATGGGTTGGGGGCGACTGCCTGTAAGGGCCTCGACAGCCACAGCGGCCAGCGAGTAGAGATCCGCGCGCCCGTCCACGTCGGCTGCGCCGCCAAGCTGTTCGGGTGCCATGTACGCCGGCGTGCCGAGGGAAGCTCCGCTCTGGGTCAGTGCCGAAGCCTCGGTGGTGACGTGGGCTACGCCGAAGTCGGTGAGCAGCCAGCGTTCGGTATCCTTTTCGAAGAGGATGTTGGCCGGTTTGATGTCCCGGTGCACGATGCCGCGGTTATGGGCGAACGTCAGCGCGCTTCCGATCTGCGTGATGAGCTTCTTCAGCTCATCGTATGACATGGGTCCTCTTTGCTCCAGATATGCGTCGAGCGGTACTCCGTCGACGTAGGGCATGACGAGATACGCGAGGTCTCCCTCCACGGAGCACTCGATGGTCGGTACGAGATGTGGATGTGACATCTGCGCGGACAGCGACGCTTCACGCCTGAAGCGCGCCAGGCGGCTCGGGCTGAAGCGTACATCCGGCGGCAGAATCTTGATGGCTACCCGAGAGCCCAGCTCCTTGTGGCGCGCCAGGAATACCGCGCCCATTCCCCCCTCGGCAAGAAGGGAGAGGACCTCGTATCTACCTTGGGTTGCTTCCTCGACTTCGCTGGGCGTTATGTCGGTCACGACGCCCCCCCGTTGATGTTAGTCTTCCTCCTCCAATAATACGCATCCCGGGTGACCGGCCTCGTCCTCCTCGAGGTCGTCAGGCCAGTCGGTGCAGATCGACGGCTTTGCAGGCCGTCCATTGGATCGCACCCTTCCGTGGAGCGTGCAATTGACGCTGCCTTCTTCGAGATAGCCGCACGCGGATATGACCTCGCAGTCGAGCGTGTCGTCGTCGTCCCGCTTCACTCGACACACGTAGGGCGATTTTCTGGCGCGAACCAGTGCTTCGAGACGTTTCTTTCGAATCGGCAGGTCCAGCTCGATCGTCAGGTCGCGGCAACAGGCTGCCCCGCGCTTGTTGTCGGCCGTTCGGCAATTCGCCGTGGCACACGGGTTGTCGGATTCAAGGATGGGGAGTGAGCGGGGTGGTGGCTCCTCGAACGGCAGGTCGAGGGTTCGGCGAAGCCGGTGCTGTATGATGGAGAAGCGGCCATTGCCGAACTGCAACCGGGCCCGCTCTGCCGGTTGGGTCGAACGGGGTTTTTTCCCTCTATAGCCCCACGCTTGGCATCGGGCACCGGCCGGGTGGTCTTCCAAATATCGACACGGTACGTGGACCGTAACATCGACCTTCAACAGCCCGTTGGCGATGTAAGGATCTCCCCATGTGATCCGCTCGGTGTGACCGGTGAGCCATGTGGCAGCAGCGTCCTGAAGGGTTTTTCCGTCGTCTTCCAAATCCGAGATCTGGACAGTTAGGTCGAGTTCCCGACAATGTCGGCCGAGTTGTTTGCAAGCTGGGGGGGCGGGCATTCGGGGGGTCAGGACCTCATGAATGAAACGTGGCCTTGTAAAGGCGCTCGCCGACCGCTGGCGCGCGCGGTGTCGGGTCGTCGGAAGTCCTTGTGAGGCAGCGAATTGTAGCCTCGCCCGAAGTACTCGGATTCGTCGCGAAAAAGCAAGCTCTATTGGGGACTTTCGTTACACCGGTACCAATGTAGATTGCGTGAATCCATTCACAAGCGGTCGAGCGCTCACATAGAACGCCCGGTCGCTTTTGTTAGATTTTCGGTCATTAACATTTCGAGGTTATTGAGGATGAATTGCGACATGCGGAAGTTCATGGCGGCGGTTGGGCTGGCGGTCGTGGCCTGCGGTGGTGGTGGCGACGCGCAGGCGGCGCAGTCGGCTGCGGAAGCCCCGGCCGCCGATGCGTCCGTGCCTGGTGGCACCGGAACGGTTCACGAGGTTCAGATGGTGCTTACCGATGCCGGTGAGTACCGTTACATCCCGGACCAGTTGACCATAAAGGTTGGGGACACCGTCCGGTGGATCAATGCGAGTGGCGGTCCCCACAACGTGCAGTTCAAGCCCGGGCAGGTACCCGACGGTGCGGAGGCCGTGCTGAACGCCGCCATGGCGAACCGCATAGGCCCCATGAACGGCCAGCTGATGATGGCACCCAACGCCGTGTATGAGATCTCGTTCGAAGGGGCACCGGAGGGGGAGTATCCCTATGTGTGCACCCCCCACGAGATGCTGGGAATGATCGCCACGCTCACGATCGAATAATCTGGTTGCAGGCGGTAGGGCCTACTGCTGCCCTACCGCTGCCGGTCTTCGTACCACGAGAGCCGCCAGTATCCCGACGGCCAAACCGGAGCCGGCATCGATACCGTAGTGCATCTGGCAGTACACGGTGGCGATAATCAGAAAGATCAACGGGCCGGTGAAGGTCGTGCCGAGCGGCCGCCACACGCGCCACAGCGCCAACGTGGCGGCAGTGCTGGCGGCGACGTGAGACGATGGGAAGGCGGTTCCGAACGACGATCCCCCGGCCAGCGCACTGTAAACCAGCTTGGCACTCCAAACCTCTCTCACGGCTCCCGTCGGTTGTGAAAAGGCGAAGTTCGGGCCGGCAACCGGGTACGTCACGAAAGTGACGAAACACACCAGGTAGGCGACCATCGTGGCGAGGATGACCGCATTGGCGTCACCGTGGCGACCCTTCAGCAAGAGGAGCAGAGGTCCGAGAGTGACGAGCGGATAGTAGGAGAAGTATGCCAGATGAAGGAGCCCCGACCAGAACACCGACGGATATTTGCGGATCCACGTGTACGAGACTTGTGATCCGAAGACGGCATCTTCCCAACCCTGAATGACCGCATCGTGGGCAAAGATCGTATCCGTGCCCAGCGACGCGTTGAGCAGGCCGATCTGTGTATAGAGCGGCAACAGCATGACGAGGGGATACAGCGTGTGCAGAGTCCGCCCAACGCGGTCGGTTTCGTGAAGGCGAGAGTATAGGTACAGCATCACGCCGAAGAGGACGTGCATGCCCAGCATCCAGGCGGCGGTGCCTCCCCAAGGACCACGCAGGACGATGACTAATGTGACGAACCCCAGGTATGCCGCGATCAGCTTGTCTACCGGCTTCAAAGCCATTTGGCGTTCTTGTACCAATCCGCGGTTTGTCGCAGGCCGGCGGCTAGACCGGTGGTCGGTTGCCAGCCTGTTGCTTCCACGATCGCTTGCGAAGAACACGTCCAGGCTTCGGCGAGAAGCTCGTTTGCTTTATCCGCGTTCAGGAGCGTGGTGCGGCGCAGGAGCGCGGCTACGGTCCCCGTCGTCCACAATATGCCACGCGCAAGTGTCCCCGGAACGGCAAGGGTCAGGGGCCGGCGTCGCCCTGTTTTTTCCCCCTTGAGCGCCCGGTATATCTCGGTCGTAAAGGCTCTGGTCGTCCAGATCTCCGGATGGCAGGCAAAGAAGACCTTTTGCTGTGTCCCGGGCGACAGGCTCCTGATCAGGGCATCGACGAGATCGGCTACGTACACCAGTGACAACTCTTGAGAGCCGTCACCGAAGAAGACGCAGATCCCAAGCCTGGCGAACTTGAATAGTTTCAGGATCTCCGTGTCACGAGGGCCGTAAACCGTGGGCGGCCGCACGATGGTCCATGGCAGCCCGCTCGCCCGCACGGCCTCTTCGCCGGCGAGCTTGCTCCAACCGTAGTCGCTTACCGGCCGAGTCGCTGCTTGCTCCCGGAGGGAGGTTCCCTTGGTGCTTGGGCCGGCCGCTGCCAGGCTGCTCACGTAGACGAAACGCTGCAGGTTGGGTGCGGTCTCGTTTGCCACCGAGGCGAGCGTGCGTGTCGCGTTTCCGTTCACCGCGAGAAGCTCGGCCCGGTTGCGGGCCGCCGTCAGGCCGGCGATGTGAAATACAGCGTCCGCGTGCTCGCAACCCCGGGCCAATGCTTCGAGGTCGTTGAGGTCTCCTACTACGATTCTCGGTTGCTTGTCGTGAGAGAAGATCCGTTCGGCCTTCGCCGGGTTTCGTACGAGACAGGTTACTTCGTCGCTACGCGACAGCAGGGCGTCGACGAGATGCGAGCCAATGAACCCGGTACCGCCTGTCACGAAGATCTTCACAGTGGGCGATCGAAGAGCCGCAGGGTCTTGTAGTGCTCGAAACCCATCCGGACGAGACCGTTGTTCATCGCGGTGTTGTCTTCGAGGATCCAGCCGGCCTCGGCCCACCGGTAGCCCAATGCATATCCCTTGTCCCAGATCCAATGGTACATCAGCGCGTCGGCCCCGTAGCTCCGGTACTCGGGAACGACGCCCAACAACATTACCCGGAGTCGCGTGATCTTGCGAGCCTTCCAGAGAATCTTCAGGATGCCCGGAAACAAGCGTCCCGACGGGTTTGTCTTGAGTGCGACGTTGAGGTCCGGCAACGCTACCGCAAAACCGACCAGCTCTCCTTCTCGCTCAGCGAATACAACCAACTCGGGTACGATGACCGGCTTCAAGTCCTTCGCGAGATGATCGATCTCGGCTTCGGTCATGGGGATGAAACCCCAGTTTCGCTCCCACGCCGAGTTGTAGACTTGCTTGATCAGCTCCACCTCTTCCGAGAAGTGCTTCATGTCGATCGGACGAAGTGTGATCTTCTTGCGCTTGGCAATGAGCTTCGCACCACGAATGAGACGCTCGGGAAGCTGGTCGTTGACGCTGTGGTATAGAAATAGATCCCGGGCTTTGGTAAAACCGGCCCGCTCTGTGAGATCGACGTAGTGCGGTGGCGTGTAGGGCGTCAGCACGGCGGGCGGCAAGTCGAACCCATCGATGAGGAGGCCGCATTCGTCGTTCGTCGAGAACGATACGGGCCCGCGCATCACCGTCAGCTCCCGTTGCTTCAGCCAGTTCGCCGCCGCATGGAACAGGCTGTCGGCCACCGACTGATCGTTGATGCTCTCGAAAAAGCCGTAGAAGCCTACGGTGTCTTCGTGGAACTCGTTGTGTCCACGATTGTGAATCGCCGCGATCCGTCCGACGACCTCCGCACCTCGACCGCCACGGCGTTCGGCAAGGAAGTACTCGGCTTCTGCATGTTGAAAGAAGGGGTTCTTCCGGCGTGAGAGCAGCTTACGCATGTCCATACGCAACGGAGGGACCCATTGCGGGTCCCCTCGATGCAGTCGATATGGAAATGCGATGAATTTTTTGAGGTCGGCAGCCGCGCGCACCGGCCGCACGGCAACAGTACTACGGGTCAAATAATGTTTGCCTCTTTCCCCAGTTTCGCGAATGTATCTAATACGTAATCGATTTGGTCGTCGCTGTGCGTGGCCATCACGCTGGTCCGCAATCGGCAATTCGATCGGGTAACCGCAGGCGGCACTATCGGATTGGTGAACACACCCGCGTCGAACAGCTTGCGCCAGAACATGAACGTGCCCTCCATCGCTCCGATCAGCACCGGCACGATCGGTGTCTCCGACGGCCCGATATCGAACCCGAGGCTCGTCAGCCCCTTCTGGAGCCGCAAGGTGTTGGCCCAGAGAGCATCGCGGCGCTCGGGCTCCCGCAACATTACCTCGTGAGCTGCGATCACGCCCGCTGTGTTGGCCGGTGGCAGCGCCGCCGAAAAAATCAACGGACGGGCATGGTGTTTGAGATAGTGAATTACGTCCGCCGACGCGACGATAAAACCGCCGATGGAAGCCAGTGACTTCGAAAAAGTACCGACGATCACGTCCACTTCGTCCACCATGCCGAAATGGGCCGCCGTCCCGTCACCCTTCGGGCCGATCACTCCTATGGCATGCGCGTCATCCACCGCCAGAGCGGCACCGTGGCGCTGCGTCAAACGGAACAACGACGGGAGGTCGGCGATGTCTCCTTCCATGGAGTACACTCCGTCAACCACCACCATCATGCCACGATCTGAATTCTTTTCCAGCAGTCGTTCCAGTTGCGCGAGGTTTCCATGGGCGAACCGGTCCGTCTGTCCGTAGGACATCTTCGCGCCGTCGACGATTGATGCGTGATCCAGCTTGTCGATCAGTACCACGTCTCCGCGGCCCACGAGGGACGAAATGAGGCCGAGGTTTGCCTGATAGCCCGTGGAAAACACCAAGGCGCCTTCTTTGCCCAAGAAATCGGCCAACCTCGCCTCGAGCTGCTCATGAAGATCGAGCGTCCCGTTGAGGAACCGGCTCCCCGTACAACCCGACCCGTAACGCTCCAGGGCGTCACGCGACGCTTCCAGCACCTTCGGGTGATGAGTGAGGCCCAGGTAGTTGTTGGACCCCATCATGATGCGCCGTTTGCCCTCGATCATTACGACCGTGTCCTCCGATTCGGAGATGGGCTTGAAATACGGGTACAATCCCGAAGCCTCGACTTCGCGAGCTTTGGTGAAATTCTTGCACTTGTCGAAGAGTTGGACGTGCTGTAGCGTCTGGGGGTTCACTGAGCCTCAGGTCTCCAATTAGGGAGTTCTCGTTTCACGGCCTTACCGACCCTGAAAAGCCTTCCTCTGAGCCATACGATAGTACCTGTGGCCATGCCCTGGCACAAGGCCGCCTGCGGGTGGGCCATCTTTTTGCTATTGACCAGCTTAGCTCCTCCCCAGCCGGCCGCAGCACAGGGGTCTGAGGAGCCGACGCTTGGGGTCCGAGACCTGGTTTTCTTCGGGGCGGCCGCAGGCATGTACCTGGCCCCAGGGCTCCTCGGCATTGACGGCCGACAGGTGGATTGTGGCCCGTGCGACTCCGGGAGCGTGCCGTTCTTCGACCGCTGGGCGATCGCGGAGCCTCGCTCGTTTTGGAGCCATGCCAGTACCGGCCTCCTCGGCGCCATTGCCGCTGTGACATGGTGGGATCTGGCGAAGCACGATCCAGCAGGGCGTACCAAGATTCTCGCTTCGGCGGAATCTGCGGCCGTCGCGGCCGGCGTGACCGTGCTCGTCCAGGAGGTGATTGGCCGCGACCGTCCGGTCTTTCACACTGATGCGGCCAGCGGTATCAACCCCGACGATGTGCGCCCGTCCTTTCCGTCCGGGCACTCGGCGATCGCGTTTGCGCTGGCTACCAGCTACGTGTTGAGTCGGGCTGCTCCGAGTGGCACGGCTCGAGTGGGAGCTATCGTTGCCGCGGCCGCCGTGGCAGTGCTCCGCGTCGCGTCCGCCAGGCACTTCCCTTCCGATGTCGTGGGTGGGGCTGCCGTGGGCGTGGGGAGCGCGGTGTTGGTCCATTCCATCCGCTTCTAGTTCACTTCGTTCAAGGCCTCCTACCTCCTACGTCCTACCTGTTTAGGCTACACATCCTGACGAGCCAGACCGTGCAGCCTTTCGTCGCCCCAAGTTCAACTCCGCTCCCGGAAACTGCGTAGTCTGGATGGGCTAGTGCGGCATCACTGGAGGGTTGCGAGAACGCGAACAGCCGAACACCTTCGGCGCTAGCATTTCCATAAGGGATGAGAGAGGACAACGCATGATGCGTCGATTTTTCCGTTGGGCTGCCCGAACGACGAACCCCGGGGCGATTCTAGGTTTGGCGAGCGCCGCGACATTGCTCGTGGTCGCCGGTTCGGCGGCTCAGCAGGTTTCTGACGACTTCTTCACCAAGGTCCACTACCGGTCCATAGGACCCACTCGCCAGGGGGGTCGCTACGTCGGTTTTGCGATACCCACCCAGGAGCCCAACACGATTTACGCGGCCACCGGGTCGGGCGGCCTGTGGAAGTCGGTGAATGCCGGCATCAGTTGGGATCCGATCTTCGATCACCAGAGCGTGATATCGATCGGTGCCGTGGCAGTAGCGCCGTCGAACCCGAACACCGTTTGGGTGGGAACGGGCGAGGCGAACAACTCACGCAGCACGTACTGGGGGGATGGCATCTACAAGTCGACGGATGCAGGAAAGACCTGGAACAATATGGGTCTCGAGAAATCGCATCACATCGGTGGTATCGTGGTCCATCCCACCAACACCGACATCGTGTATGTGGCCGTGCTCGGTCCCTTGTATTCCGAGAGCGAAGACCGTGGCCTGTACAAGACCACAAACGGCGGAAGGCGCTGGAGCAAGGTCTTGAGTGTGAGAGATCACGGCAAACACATCGGAGTTGTTGATGTGGTGATGGACCCCCGGGATCCCGACGTATTGTATGCTGCGAGTTACGACAAGGTGCGCAGGCCTTGGACCTTCAACGAAGCGGGGCCCGGCAGCCGCATCTACAAGACCACGGACGGCGGCCGTAACTGGACCAAGCTCGAGAGCGGTCTGCCGGGCGGTATGCTCGGCCGGATAGGCCTCTCGATCGCGGCGTCCCAGCCCAACACGATCTACGCCACCATCGAAGACGCCAATTCTCCCGACGTGTCGGAAGAAGAGCGGCGTCAGGAATTGCTCGAAGGCCGGCCGCCACAGGAGCGTCCTAACAACGACGGCGTCTGGCGTTCCGATGATGCCGGCTCCACATGGCGACGCACGAGTCCCGATTCGATCCACGTGGGCGGCGGCCCTCCCTATTACTACGGCAAGATCGTTGCCGACCCCAACGACCCCGATCATGTATATGTGTTGAGCAGCCGCATGTACGAGTCCACCGATGGCGGCAAGGAATGGGACCGGCCGTTCAACTTCGGCGGTGACAACCACGTGCTATGGATCGATCCGGAGAACTCCAAGCACATGTTGTTGGGTTACGACCACGGCATGGGCATTACCTACGACGGCGGCGAGAATTGGTATCACCCCGACAACATTCCATTGGCCCAGTTTTACGCGATCGGCCTCGACATGGATTTTCCGTACAATGTGTACGGCGGCCTTCAGGACAACGGCTCCGTGAAGGGGCCCAGTACCAGCCGGGGTGGCGGGATAGTTTTCGAGGACTGGGAACGAGTCGGTGGCGGCGACGGCATGTACAACGTCGTGGATCCCACCGATTCCCGTTGGCTGTACAACGAAGGTCAGTTCGGCCCGCTGAGCCGGCTCGACCAGAGCACCGGTGAACGGCGGAGCATCCGCTATGCCGGCGACAACCTGCGGTGGAACTGGAACGCGCCGATCCTCATCTCGCCGCATGACAGCAAGGTCATCTACCACGCAGCCAACATTCTGCTGAAATCCACGTTTCGTGGCGAGAATTGGGAAGAGATCAGTCCGGACCTTACCAATGCCGACTCCGCGAAGATCATCGGCACGGGCAACATACAATACGCCACCATCACAGCGGTGGACGAGTCACCAATCGTGCCGGGTGTGATTTGGGTGGGAACAGACGACGGAAACGTTCAACTCACGCGTGACGGCGGCAAAAACTGGACCAAGCTCAACGACCGCATCAGGGGAAACCCGGAGTACTGGGTGAGCCGGGTAGAGGCATCCCATCACTATCCCGGCACGGCGTACGTCTCCTACACCGGTTACCGGCGCGATGATTTCCGGCCATTCGTTTACAAGACGACGGATTATGGTGAGACATGGACGTCGATCGCGGCCAACTTGCCGGACGAGCCGATCAACGTGATCCGGGAGGATCACAAGAATCCCAACCTGCTGTTTGTGGGAACAGAGCTGGCGGTGTACGTGTCGATCGACGGCGGTAACAAGTGGCACCGAATGAAGGGCGATATGCCGACACAGCCGGTCCACGATCTGAAGATTCACCCGCGCGAGAACGATCTCGTTGTCGCAACACACGGGCGCGGAATTTTCATCACGGATATCTCGCCACTCCAGGAGTTGACGCCCGAGGTGTTGGCCTCGGACGTACATTTGTTCGACATCGAGTACAGGGTGCGTTGGGTCGACAACGACCGGCGAGTCTCCAGTTCGTCGAACTACGATGGTGAGAGCGAGCCGAACGCGGTGATCATCAACTACTACCTCAAAGGCGAGGCGTTCGAGGCGCCGACCATCGAGGTGTACCAGGGAGCCCGGTTGATTGCCGAGATCGAGGGGAGTAACGAGGTCGGCCTCAACAGCGCGCAGTGGGACATGACCTCACGGCGTGAGCGGACGGAGGCGGAGCGGGAGCAGGCCGAGCAAGCGCGCCAGCGGCGTAGGGGGCGCGGAGGCTTTGGGGGCGGACGTTTCGGCGGTAACCAGAACCGGGATCCCCGGTTCGTCTACACTCCGGTGCTTCCCGGCGAATACACGGTGGTGCTCAAGGTCGACGGCCAGGAGTTCCGCGGCAAAGCTCTCATTGTCAAGGACCACTGGTATTGAGTTGAGGAGTGGGGGCTTTGGCGAACTTTGAGTCAGGGAGCTACCATTAGAGATCAGCGATTCACCTTCCTTCCCCGGTCGCCCGGAGAGTTGTGATGAGACTGAAGCTGCCTCTGCGCATTGTCACGTTGGTGTGTGCCGTGTCCCTACTGGCGTACGCCTGCGGCGATTCCACCAGCCCGGTGGAGGGCAAGCCCGTGAGCCTCACTCTGTTACCGTCCGAGTTCACGCTCAACGCCGTTGGCGATACCAAAGATCTCGGCCCGAGCTTTCCGGGTGGCGAGCGCGCGATTCAGAAGGCGCTGGTCGACAACGATTTCAGGGGTCTGGAGAGCATCGAGGATGTCGTCGGCGTGCCGATAGAGACTTTACTGGCAGAGTGGGCCGCCACGCTTTATCTGGATGACCGAGGTGTGCCCGGTCTGCCAGCTCGGCTCGACTTCCCTAGCTGGAATTTGTTCGATATTTATGAGGGAGGCGGTCTACCTTCGTCCGCGAGATTGGATCCCATAAGGATTGTCTTCACGAATTTCGCTCGTGACGTCGATGTCAGAGCCGCATCTACGGCCTATTTCGTCCTGGCGGGCAATGTGCAGTCCCCCACGGCGGTTCGCGTCCGGGATCAGGCCGATGGCCAGTTGCCGCCCAACATGCAAGTGTTTCTCGTTCGAATTTGCTGATGCGCGATCTAAAGAGGGTGTTGTTATTCGGAATGGGTACGGCACTGGCTGGTTGTGGCGGAGGCGGTGGCGGTAACCAGATGGCTGCGACAGTATCTGGAACACTCGTCGGCGAGATCATGCTCACTGGTAGTGCTCCAGCTATCCAGGTGACT
>JADFIT010000059.1 GCA_022566515.1 Gemmatimonadota bacterium | reverse complement strand
TTCTTCGTGAACATCGATATGCCATACGACACCGACGGAACGATGGCTATCCGCTCGGGGTCGGATACCCCGATCAATTTTGCAAACAGCCTGCGCACCGCATCCGGGCCTTTGAAGAAATCGTCCGGCGTGATGTCCGCAGGTACGGCCTTTCGGCGGATTCCCTCCAGACCGGCTGCCTCGACACGCTTTGAGAGCGGCGACATGTATGCACAGTTGAGATAGTGCTGGTCGGGTGGGAGGGAAAACAAATCCCTCTTGCAGGATATCATGATTGTTCTCGGCGGCGATCTCTCGAGTCAAGCGTGGACCAGTCCATTTCTCATGATCGCCGGCTCGGCCGAATCAGGCAACCGGAGAGGGAGCAGGACACATATCGATTAACACCTCTGGAACGGCAACCCTTTCGACGGCAGGCTCCCCGTGTGGCCACACACTGCCCGGGGGTTACGAATGGCACGTTCTGGGCGCACGGTGGTATTGTTGCGGACGCCATAGATTTGAAGCCAACGACAGAGTCGATCCAACAGACAACACCATGCGATTAATACTTGCCCTATTCATCACGCCGGCATTGTTCAACCAGCCGCTCGCCGCGCGGCAAGGCGAAGGTAACCAGGGATCGCGGGCACAAAGGTCGTCGGTAGGGATCGCGGCCGGCTTAGGGGATAACGGATACAACCGCCTCGAGGGGTTTCCCTTCCAGCTAGGGATTGCGGCCCGCTCCGAAGGGCCCGAGCCGTTCCTGGGACGCGCCGTCGCCATGATCCGGACCGATCCCGCCGGCGGCTTGGATGCCGTCGGCTACTCCTTCCGAGGCGAAAAACTCTTTCTGGGCTCGCGGCGGATAGCCGTAGGGGTGGAGGTCTATTCCGAGGTGCGAGCCATCGAGAGTCGAGGTATCTCCAGCATCGAAAACTCGCTCAGTGCGGGAATCTTTCACAGCGACTATCGTGATTATCACAACCGGCAGGGAGCCGTGGCATTCGCCAGCTATGCTCCCCGCGACTCTCCCCTTTCCGCCGGGATCGAGGTTCGCACCGAGCGGCACGACCTGGTGGCCTCGGGAAATCCCGGCTCGATATTCGAGAACAGCACACCATGGCGGCTCCAACCACTAATCGCCGAAGGCAAAGTGCATTCGGCATCAGCCGCCGTCCGGTATGACAACCGCGCCCGTCGGCCGGCGGGTCTTGCCAGGGGATGGAAAATCGACGCAAAGATCATGCAGGCGTTCGGCGGGGATCTCAACATCCCGCAAGTGGGGCTCGTTCTACCCGACGGAACACGCGGACCGCCACTTGCAGGGCTCCCAACCATGGAGGCGACGTTTACGAAGGGATTCCTGGACGTGCGGCGTTACAACGCAGTAGGCGATGCGAGCCTCAACTTACGTTTCGTCGCCGAAGGGATTCTCAACAACGAGGTGCTGCCCCCTCAGTTCCAACATGCACTCGGCGGCCCCGGAAGCTTGCCGGGACTCCCCGGCTTCCCCGACGATCCAGCCGCCGCCACGATGCCCGCGATGGACTGCGGCGCACGCGATTTCCAGGTCTCCACCTCGCCAAGGAACTTCCTCGCCACCAGATTCTTTCCGTTCTATGGATGCGACCGGTACGTGCTCTTCCAGGCACAGCTGGAGGGCTACTTCGGTTTCCAGATCGGCGACGCCGACCTCGACTTAAGGGACGAGGGACTGGCTCTGAACCTCGAACTCATCCCACGGTGGGTCTTGTTCTTCGACGCCGCAAAAGCCTGGGTACAGGGAAACATCGGTCCCTTCCCCCGAAGTGACGAAGACCTTAGATACGACGCCGGCGGCGGCATAGCCTTTGGCGATCTGGGTTTCTACGTGGCCGTACCTCTCGAGGGTGACGACAAGAGCGCGCAATTTGTGGTGAGGTTGGGAAGTCGATTCTAGAGGACAGTAGGCGGTAACTGCAGGCGGTAAGGCGAACGGTCTGACCGCCCGCTGCACCGAACTGGCAATTCACACGAGCAACGAGGACAAAATGGCTCACAAGGCAGAAGACATCAGCGGCATGGATCGGCGGAGCTTCATGGCGTACCTCTCCGCTGTCGGGCTGGGCGGAACGGCTTTGTGGTCGCAGGAACAGCAACAGGGTCCCATCTCCCGAGACATGCTCGCCGACGCCGAGGCGGTGCTCGGGCTCGAGTTCACAGACGACGAACGCGAGCTGATGCTGCGCAACATGAATCGGAACCTCACATCGTACGAGGCCCTGCGCACCCATGAGATTCCCAATTCGGTGTCTCCTGCCATCTTGTTCGACCCGGTGCTTCCCGGCATGGAGTTACCCACGGTGGAGCGAGAATTTCGTTACACCAGGGCGATCGGGGTGTCCCGACCCATCAACCTGGAGGAGTTGGCGTTCGAGCCGGTCACGGTCTTGAGCGAGTTGATCCGCACGAAACAGGTTTCGTCGACCGAACTGACACGCATGTATCTGGCGCGCCTCGAGCGGCACGGCCCGACCCTGGAGTGCGTGATCACGCTGACCGAAGAGCGCGCCCTGCGGCAAGCCCGGCAGGCGGATGCCGAAATCGCACGGGGCGATTACCGCGGGGCGCTGCACGGTATTCCATGGGGCGGGAAGGATCTGCTGACGGTGCGGGAATACCGCACTACCTGGGGCGCCAAACCGTACGAGAGTCAGCAACTGGACGACAACGCCACAGTCGTGGACCGCCTCGACGAGGCCGGCGCGGTGCTGATCGCCAAGCTCACCCTCGGCGCTCTCGCACAAGGTGACGTGTGGTACGGAGGCAGGACGCGCAATCCATGGAACTTGGAGCAAGGCTCGTCGGGATCGTCTGCCGGTTCGGCGTCGGCCACGGCGGCGGGACTCGTCGGCTTCAGCATTGGGAGCGAGACGTTGGGATCCATCGTATCGCCGGCGACCCGTTGCGGTGTCAGCGCGCTGCGTCCCACGTTCGGGCGGGTGAGCCGGCACGGCGCCATGGCCCTTTCCTGGACCATGGACAAGTTGGGACCGCTGTGCCGCAGCGTCGAGGATTGTGCGCTGGTGCTCCATGCCATCCACGGCGCCGACGGCAAGGACCCGACGGCGCGCGACGTACCCTTCAACTGGGATCCGTCGATCAGGCCGGCCCAGTTGCGTATCGGCTACTTGAAGAGCGCGTTCGAACAAGAGCGGCAGGAAGAGCAGCAGGACTCCCGCGAGGCCGACCTCCGGGTTCTCGATGTGCTTCGCGGCCTAGGCGCGGAGCTGATTCCGTTCTCACTACCGGACGACCTTCCGATAAGCGCCATGCGCATCATTCTCACGGCAGAAGCCGGGGCTGCGTTCAACGAACTCACCATGAGCGGCCGGGATGACGAACTCGTGCGACAGGGACGTGGCGGCTGGCCGAATACCTTCCGGACCGCCCACATGATTCCGGCGGTCGAGTACATCCAGGCCAACCGGCTGCGCACTATTGCAATGAGAGCTTTGGAATCACGGTTCGACGGCATCGACGTCTTCGTCGCCCCGTCGTTTGTCGGTCAAACGCTGTTGCTGACAAACCTCACAGGCCATCCAACCGCCGTCGTCCCGAACGGGTTCCGCGAGAACGGCACGCCGATGAGCATTTCGTTCATCGGGAAGCTGTACGGCGACGCTGAGGCGCTGGCCATCGCCAAAGCGTACCAAGACGGCACCGACTTTCATAAGAGAAAGCCGGCCCAGTTCGTGGCGTAAGGTTATTCGGCGCCTCCCCATTCTCGCGTGAACGTTTCCGGCTCCACACCGAGGGCGTCGGCAATGCGCGACATGTAGTTGAAGTAGGCAACCACCTGCGTTGCGTTGTGGATGGCGCCGTCGTCGAACCCGTGACCGCGCAGCGCCTCGAGGTCGTCCTCCGTCGACCGGTGCTGGCCGTGGGTGACTTTGGCCCCAAACCGGCAAAGCGCCAGGTCGGCGTCCGACAGCGGAGCCTGGCGCCAGTCGCGCACCACCGCATGAACCAGCGCATCGGCCTGTTCTATCCCAAGAGCATCTTCGTCGACCTCAGCCCGGAGGTCGTGTGCGTGCGCCTGCGTTCAGTAGCGACATTTCAACTCGGCGGATACGATCGTCGCGAGCAACTCCCGCTGAAATCGTGTGAGTGCCGAGCGCCCGAACATGATGGCACCGTACAAGCCGATGCTCGCCTGGAGTACCAGCGGGTTGACGCTCATCACCTGCACGATGTTCCAGACGCGGCCTGCCCGCTCGACGGCCTTGTCAAGCTCGACCTTGAGCAGGCCCGTGGCCCGCTCGCGGGTGATCTCCTCAATCCAAGCCATATCCCTCACCGCTCTTCAATGACAGAATCCAATACAGTGCGTTCGGGCGAGTAGTTTACCTCCTCGGACCATTTGAGCAAGCCGGCACTGCCGCCCTTTACCTGGAGATCTTTGGCGGTGTTGGCGCGCCCCTTTTTGCGGGCTGGGTTGGGGTCCGTGGATTCCGTGATTCCGTGGCCATTCACTCCGGACACCGCGTGTGTCGCGACGGCCGGGCCTTTTTCCTGACGAGAACCTCCTTCCGTCCGTCCGATGCCAGATCTGCGTCTGTGGCCGTCAGCGTCACCTGGGGATATTCTTTATGCTCGCCTCGGCCTACAGAACCCGTTTACCCGACATCACACAACTTGGTGACATCGCAACTGCCAAGCCTCGAGTTGATCACCTTCGGAGTGCCAGTGGTGCGGATCAACGGCCAGGAGCCGCCATCCGACGTCGAGTGGCGCAAGCATATTGCCCTTCTCTCCTACCTGGCCCTTTCGCCCGATCGGACCCGTACCCGGACGCAAATCATCGGCATGCTCTGGCCCGAGACCACCGACCGGCGGGCGCGTCACTCGCTCAACGAGGCGGTCCGACGCCTCCGGGGGAGTTTGGGGTCCGAGCGGATCAGATCAACCGGATCGGGGGAAACCCTGACCCTATCGGCCGAGCACCTCACCGTTGATGCGCTCGAATTCGATCGCGTTGCGGACAGCGACCGGGAGCGGGCGCTGGAGTACCTGAGGGGCGATTTTCTCGAGGGGTTCTCGCTGCCGGATTCGGAAGCGTTCGAAGCATGGCTCTCGGAGCGGCGCGGGCACTACCGAGCGCGAGGAGCGGCTTTGTTGATCGCAGGAGGAGACGACGCGCTAGCCGCGTTGAGGTACGATCAGGCCAGTGAACTCGCGCGACGCGCGATTCAGGTCAATCCGTTTTCCGAACCTGCGGTGGATATCCTCATGCGATCCCTGGCGTTGGCGGGTGACGCCACCGGCGCGTTGGCCGTACACGCGGAATTCACCGCCGCGGTGGAGAGAGAGCTGGGAGAAACGCCGAGCAAACAGTTGCGCGACCTGGCCGAGCGCATCCGCTCAGGCCGGTGGCTCCGCGTCTCCGCTCACTACGCAGACCTCGACCCGCCCCTCATCGGCCGGCGGGATTCCTACCACGCGGCTTTTTCCATTATCGAGGGAGGCATTGGAACAGGGCCACGTGGCCTCGCCATCAACGGCGATCCCGGTTCAGGTCGTACGCGGTTGCTGGCCGAATGCGCGACACGCTTCGCGCTTCAAGGTGGGGTCGTCGTATCGGCGAGACCACTCGAAAACGACCAAGACACACCGTGGAGCACACTCAGGGCGTTGGTGCGTGGCGGGCTTGGGGAAGCTCCCGGCGTAGCGGCCACCTCGCCGGAGCAACTCGCCAATTTGACCGCGCTGGCACCCGAGTTGGCGCCGCTTACGCCACCCCACCCCCCTCAGGACACCGCTCAGGTGTCTCATGCATTGGCTGATTTGCTCCGGGCTGTAGGAGACGAACGCCCGCTCATGATAGCGCTGGATGACGCTCACTTCGCCGACGGCCATACGCTCGAGGCCCTACACCATGCGTTGGTGTCCCTCTCTGAAGTCCCGGTGCTCCTTGGTTTGTCATCACTCCGCGACACTCAGAGCGCTCCACCTGCGTTGCTGCGCTTGCGTGGAGAAATCGGCCGGTCGATACCCGGAAAGGCGATTCGGCTCGATCCGCTCACGGACGAAGATCTGGCCGAACTCGTCGCCGCTCTGGGCACGTGGTGTAACGACGACGATGAGCGCCGGCGGTTGGCACGGCGCGTGGCGTTCGAAACCGGGGGCAACCCGTTTCTCGCGGTCACGCTGCTGAGAGGCTTGGAACATGCCGTCACCCTTCGGGAGGACATCAAGGCCTGGCCGCCACGAGATGCCACCCTCGATTATCCGCTACCCATCACGGTGCCCGACCTTGCCCGCGTGGCGATCGTCGCCAGTCTCACCGCCATGGAGCAAGCGACGCGGGACGTGGTGGCGGCGGCCAGCCTGCTGGACTTGGGCGTGGACGTCGAACTCTTGACGGCAATGCTTGGGGAATCTGCGTCCGACGTAGAAGCCGAGCTTGCAACCCTCGAACGCAACCATTTCCTGACTTTCGATGGCGATCGGTATGCGTTCGCGGCACCACTCCTGGCGCAGGTAGTGCGCGGCGAATTAATGACTGCCGGCCAGCGACGCCGGCTGCGGGAACGGGCGATCGAGGTGCTTGCACCGCGGCAGGACCTCGAAGCCCGCCTCCTATGCGTCAAACTCCTGGCCGAAACCCGCCCTAGCCGCCAGACCGCGGAAGCAGCGGCGGCAGTTGCCCGGGAGGCGAAGGCCGCCGGCGCTATCAGGGCGGCACGTCGAGCAGTCGCAGCCGCCGAGCGGGCGATCAGGAAAAGCGCAGGCGAAGATGGCGATTTTATCGCAGATTTGCGCCGCGAGATCACCAGCGGCCCAGACGCCGGCTAGGCTGCTCTCCAGATCCGTCGTGCCATCACCTACGAGCCTCTCAGGAAAGGGAAACCCCCGAATGCCGATATTGATCAATTCGCCTACCACCGTCCCAACCCCCAGCGATCCTCCCAAGGTGATCGACGAATACATCGGCCGCGTGAATTCCCAAACGGAATCGGCGAGCGTAGCGTACATGAAGAGTCCGCCGGGGTGGACCGAGCCGGGGCAAACACCGACGTTCGACGAGTTCACGGTAGTCTTGAAGGGGATGCTCCATGTGGAACACAAAGATGGCGCGCTGGACGTCATGGCCGGCCAGGCCCTGATCGCCCACAAAGGGGAGTGGGTAAGATACAGCAGTCCGTCACCCGATGGTGCGGAATATATTGCTGTGTGCGTGCCGGCATTCTCGACGGACCTCGCCCGACGGGATCAGCAGTGAGCGGAGAGTAGAGTCACCGAAACAGACCGGCGGACATATTCTGAGGATGCGAACCATGAGAAGAATCCATCTCGCCACGTTGTGGCTCGCCGCAACCATGGCGTGCGCGCCTGATTACGACGTCATAATCCGCGGTGGCACCGTCTATGACGGCAGCGGCAGTGACGGCTATGTAGCCGACGTCGCCATTGCGGGTGACACGATAGCCATGATCGGGGATCTGGACGGTGCGTCGGCTCGTACGGAGATCGACGCATCCGGACTCGCAGTTGCACCAGGCTTCATCAACATGTTGAGCTGGGCAACCGAGTCTCTCATCGAAGACGGCAGGTCGCAAAGCGACATCCGGCAGGGCGTAACGCTCGAGATCTTCGGCGAAGGGTGGTCCGAGGGGCCGCTCAGCGCGGAGATGAAGACCACCCGGCTTCGCCAGCAGGGAGACATCAAGTACGAAATCGAGTGGACCACGCTGGGGGAATACCTCGATTACCTCGCGGGGCGCGGAATCTCAACGAACGTGGCTTCGTTTGTCGGGGCAACCACGGTGAGAATTCACGAAGTGGGGTACGACAACCGACCACCCACTGCGACGGAGCTGGAGAGGATGCGTGCCTTGGTACGGCAGGGCATGGAGGAAGGCGCGGTCGGATTGGGCTCATCGCTCATTTATGCCCCCGCGTTCTACGCCCAGACGGACGAACTCATCGAGCTAGCCAAGGTCGTGGCCGAATACGGCGGCACCTACATCTCCCACATCCGCAGTGAGGGCAACCGCCTACTCGAGGCGGTGGAGGAACTCATCACGATCGCCCGCGAGGCGGGGCTGCCGGCGGAGATCTATCATCTCAAGGCCGCCGGCCGAAGCAACTGGCACAAGATGGATCAGGTGATTGCCATGGTCGAAGCCGCCCGAGGTGAGGGTCTCCACATTACTGCCGACATGTACAACTATCCGGCAGGTGCGACGGGACTGGACGCCGCCATGCCGCCGGACGTCCAGGAGGGAGGACACGACGCGTGGGTCGAGCGGCTGCGCAACCCCGCCATCCGGGCAAGAGTAATCCGGGAGATGCGCACCCCAACCGACGAGTGGGAGAATCTCTTCCTTGCGGCCGGCACACCGGACAACGTGTTGCTGGTGGGATTCCGCCAAGACTCACTCAAGTACCTGACCGGAAAGACCCTCGCAGAGGTAGCCGAGATGCGGGGCACGTCGCCCGAGGAAACCGCGATAGATCTCGTGATAGCCGACAACAGCCGCGTCGGTACGGTGTATTTCCTGATGACAGAGGAGAACATAGAGAAGCAGCTCACGCTTCCATGGGTTTCCTTCGGATCGGACGCGGGTTCGATGGCTCCCGAAGGCGTTTTTCTGCAATCGAACCCCCACCCACGAGGGTACGGCAATTTCGCTCGGTTGTTGGGCCGCTATGTCCGCGAGCGCCGGATCATTCCCCTCGCCGAGGCCATTCGGCGGCTCACGTCGCTACCGGCGGAGAACCTCAAGATCAGGCGTAGGGGGGCCTTGAGGGTTGGGTATTTCGCCGACGTCGTTGTGTTCGACCCCGCCACCGTCCGGGATCACGCCACATTCGAGGAGCCCCATCAGTATTCCGATGGCGTCGAGCACGTCCTGGTGAACGGCACATTGGTTCTCCACTTGGGCGAGCACACGGGGGCCACCCCCGGCCGCGTCGTACGCGGTCCTGGTTGGACCGGATGGTAGCACCCCATCCCTTGGAGTTAGCGGGCACCCTCGCTAAGTTTTTTCGCTGTCATGGCTGAAGGCTCCCTTTCACAAAGCAAGCTGATGCTCCTGGCGGGGTCGTCCAATCACCCCCTCGCCGAGGAGATTTCGAGCTGCCTGGAACAGGCGCTCTGCGAAGTGACGATCAGGCGGTTCGCAGACGGTGAGATCTTCGTTCGGATCGATGAGAACGTTCGGGGAAAGGATGTCTTCATCATCCAATCGACCAACCCACCTGCAGAGAATATCCTGGAACTCCTGATCTTGACCGACGCGGCGATGCGGGCCAGTGCCGCGCGGATCACCGCAGTTATTCCGTATTACGGATACGCCCGTCAGGACCGGAAAGACCAGCCTCGGGTGGCGATCAGCGCCAAGCTGATGGCCAACCTGATCATGAGAGCCGGGATCGACCGTGTGGTGTCTATCGATTTCCACCAGCACCAGCTGCAAGGGTACTTCGACATCCCCGTGGACCACCTGTACGCCGCGCCGGTATTCGTCCAGCATTACCGCCAGAAGACGCTGAAAGATCTGGTGGTGGTGGCCCCCGACGTGGGGAGCGCCAAGATGGCCCGCGGTTTCGCCACGCGGTTGGACGCGGGTTTCGCGATTATCGACAAGCGCCGCCCCGCCGCCAATGTGGCGGAGGTGCTCAACGTAGTGGGCGAGGTTGAGGGGCGGGATTGTCTCATCGTCGACGACATGGTGGATACGGCCGGCACGCTGTCCGGGGCGGTAGGTGCATTGAGGGATTTGGGTGCCAACAAGGTATATTGTTGCGCTTCCCATCCGCTGTTATCGGGACCGGCGGTGGAACGATTGTCGGCGGCTCCGGTCACCGAGATAGCCGTCGTCAATACGATTCATGTCCCCCAGGAACGGCGGTTCGAGACCCTCAAGGTTCTCTCCGTTGCGCCGCTCTTGGCCAAGGCGATTCGGTACATTCATAGCGGCGAATCGGTGAGTTCGCTGTTTGAGGCACTGTAGAACAGGCTAGGACTAGAGCTATGATAACGACGGTTTCATTGGCGGCCCAACACCGCGACACTGGTGGAAAGGGTCCCGCACGACAAATGCGCATGGTGGGCCGCATCCCTGCGGTGGTATACGGACGCGGGCGGGACCCAGAATCGCTATCTGTTTCGGCGGCGGAGGTAGACAAGCTCCTAGCCACTCACGCTAGGGCCAGCACTATTATCTCTCTCGCGATCGACGGCGACCCCGTGAAGGTGTTGATCCGCGACGTCCAGCGGCATCCTCTCCGCCGGGACATCACACACTTGGATTTCTATGAGATTCACGAGGGCGAGTCCATAACGGTGACGGTGCCGATTCACCTCGAGGGCAGCCCCGACGGTGTCAGAAACGCCGGCGGGACGCTCGATCAGGTGCTGCGTGAAGTGCAGATCGCCGTCCTGCCACGCCATATTCCCGAGCGGCTGGAGTTGGAAGTCACGGCGCTCACCATCGGCCAATCGCTCCACGTGCGCGATCTCGTGATCGAGAACGCAAACATTCTGACGGACGGCGAGATGACCATTTGCAGCATCATCCCACCGCGGGTCGAGGAAGAAGTCGCGCCAGTGGAAGGTCCGGTGGAAGAGGAAGAGCTAGAGGACGAGTCCGCGGAGCCCGAACTCATCCGCAAGCCCAAGGGCGAGGAAGAGGACGAGGGCCCGAAAGCCGAAGGGTAGCCACTGCGCGCCGTCGTGGGCCTCGGCAATCCGGGGCCGGAGTACGCGACCACCCGGCACAATGCAGGGTTCATGCTGGCAGATGCCATCGTGGAGGCGTGGGCATTCCCACGGTTCCGCCGCCCGTGGCGCTGGCGGGCCCGCGTGTGCCGCGATGTCGTGGGCGATCGGAAAGTCGTCATAGTCAAACCTCAGACGTACATGAACCGGAGCGGCGCCGCCCTCGGGCCGCTCTTGAAGAACCCGGACTTCGAACCGGCCACAGATCTGCTAGTGCTGGTGGACGAGGTGGCTTTGCAGTTAGGAACCTTCCGCCTCCGGGCCCGGGGTTCCGCCGGGGGGCACAACGGGCTCAAGAGCATCGCTGGAAGATTAGCCTCGGAAGACTACTGTCGATTACGCATCGGGATCGGTCCGCGTCCCGAAGAGGAAGATGGTGCTGACTTCGTGCTCTCGGACTTTGATGACCAAGAGTTCTCGATATTGGACGGCCTGCTACCTGTCATGACCGAGGCCGTGAACTGCTGGATCCGCGAAGGCATCGAAACCGCCATGAACCGTTTCAACCGACGAGGAACTCAGAGTGAGTGATTTTGGATTCTTGCCTCCCACCGCCATCGGCGCCGGCATAGCCGGCCTCGCCCTGGCCTGGGTCACCTACCTGTACGTCAAGAGTCAGTCTCCCGGCAACGAGGTGATGCAGGAACTGGGTGCCGCGATTCACACCGGAGCGATGACGTTCCTGAAGCGGGAGTACTCATATCTCTTGCCGTTCCTGGTGGTGGTCGCAGTCCTGCTCGGTCTCGCACTGAGCTGGAATACGGCGGTGGCATATTTGTTCGGTGGAATCTGTTCGATTCTGGCCGGGTTGTTCGGGATGCAGGCTGCGACCATATCCAACACGCGCACCAGCGAGGCTGCACGGTCGGACGGACAGGCCAAGGCACTCCGAGTCGCCTTCAGCGGTGGCGCCGTCATGGGACTCTCTGTGGCGAGCCTCGGCCTCCTGGGCATCGGCCTGATGTTCATGATCTTTCTGGGCGCGCCGGAGCTCGACAGCGGTTGGAGACGGTTTAGCGAGATCATCACCGGATTTGCCATGGGTGCATCGTCCATCGCTCTCTTCGCCCGCGTGGGCGGAGGGATTTTCACCAAGGCCGCAGATATCGGTGCCGACCTGGTGGGAAAAATCGAAGCAGGAATCCCTGAAGACGACCCGAGGAATCCGGCCACCATAGCGGACAATGTGGGTGACAACGTAGGCGACGTGGCAGGGATGGGCGCCGACATCTTCGAGAGCTACGTCGGCGCTGCGATAGCGACGATCGCCATCGCAGCCACCAGCACCGCCATCACCAATCGCGCGGCCGGCATCGCCCTGCCGCTGATCTTCATCCTGGCCGGGCTCGGGGCGAGCGTTCTGGCGATTCTGTTCTTCCGTGTTCTGGAGAAATTCAGTCCGGCTGCAGCACTCCGGTGGGTAGGCTTCATCGCCGCCGGCTTCTTCCTCGTTGCTGCCTACTTCATCACCCTGGCCGTGGACGTCGGGCTGCCCAACCCTCTCGGACCTTTTTGGGCAGCTCTGGCCGGCACCCTCGCCGGCCTCTTCATCGGTTTGGCCACTGAGTATTACACCGCCGGCAAACCGATTCGCGCGATCGCGGAAGCGTCGCTGACCGGCCCCGCTACCAACATCATCTCCGGCTTGGCCATCGGCATGCGGTCCATCGCGGTGCCGGTGCTGCTGATCTGCGGCACCATTTGGCTCGCTTACTCAACGGCCGGCCTCTACGGAATCGGCATCGCCGCGGTCGGCATGCTGGCCACAGTCGGAGTGACGATGTCAGTCGATGCGTACGGACCCATCGCGGACAACGCCGGCGGCATCAGCGAGATGAGCGGTCTGGGGCCAGAGGTCCGGAAGATTACCGACGGGCTCGACGCCCTGGGAAATACTACGGCTGCCATGGGAAAGGGCTTCGCCATCGGGTCTGCCGCGCTGACCGCCCTAGCGCTGTTCAGCGCCTACGCCAACGCCGTCACGCCTGAGGGGGCCGATCCGATCCTGTTGAACATCGTCGACCCCAAGGTGGTCATCGGCCTGTTCCTCGGCGGCATCCTGCCGTTCTTCATCGGCGCTCAGACCATGACTGCCGTGGGTCGCGCCGCCGAGGGCATGGTGCAAGAGGTGCGGCGCCAGTTCAGGGAAATCCCGGGCCTCATGGAGGGTACGGCCAAACCGGACAGCGCGCGGTGCGTGGACATTTCCACAACCGCTGCCCTGCGCGAAATGATCCTTCCGGGTCTCACCGCAATCATGGCACCTGTCTTCGTGGGAAAAGTTTTCGGCGTGGAGACCTTGGGCGGCATGTTGGCCGGCGCGACCCTGACCGGCGTCATGCTGGCCCTGTTCATGGCTAACGCGGGCGGCGCGTGGGACAACGCCAAGAAGCTCATCGAAGCCGGCGCACACGGCGGCAAGGGTTCAGACCCCCACAAAGCGGCGGTGGTAGGCGACACGGTAGGCGACCCGTTCAAGGACACGAGTGGACCGTCGCTGAACATCGTCATCAAGCTGATGGCGGTGGTGAGTCTCGTTCTGGCGCCTTGGTTCGTTGCCTGAGAAGTGAGCGGCGAGAAGCAAGAGGGGAGCCCGACCTTCCTAGTAGCTAGGCCGGAGGCCTTGCCTCTTCCCTACTTCCCTCTTTCCCTCGGGCAGTTTAGACTTCCCCCCTCACAATCCGGCCTCTGGGCCGCCACATACCACCTACTCCGCCTTACACCTGGGCGGGGTCGTACGTCCAAAGGGAGGTGTTGTGACTCGTCGATACGAGATCGTCTACATTTTTAACAGCGCGGTTGAAGAGGCTCAGGTCGACCAGACGCTGGAACGCTTTCACGCCCTGCTGAAGAGCGAAGAGAACCCCGAACCGATTCGCAATGTGAACCACTGGGGGAAGCGAACCCTCGCCTACTCCATCGGCAGCAATGAGATCGGGTACTACGTGGTTACGCAGTTCGCCACGGATCCGACTCTGTTGCCGGAGTTCGAGCGGCTGGTCAAGCTGGAAGAGTCTGTCATTCGCTACCAGATCGTGTTGAATGAAGGCGAAGTGCCGGTGCCTGCACCGCTTCCCGACACGAGCGACGGGGAGAAACCGTCGGACGGGGGGCCATCCAAGCCCGATGCGGATCCGTCAAAAGGCGGCGGACCCAAGGACGAGGAGGGCACCAATGAGGAGAACTAGGAAGACCTGTCCGGTGTGCGAGATGGGCGTACGAGTCGTCGACTACAAGGATGAACGGACGCTCCAGCGCTTCATCACCGACCGAGGGAAAATCCTTCCCCGCAGACTCTCGGGCACCTGCGCCAGGCACCAGCGCCAGCTCGGCACTGCAATCAAGCGCGCCCGCCATATAGCGCTGCTGCCGTTCATCCGCACGACCGCATAATGTCGGTGCCGTCCGAGTCCCCAAGGGGTGGGGGTAGGCTCGGGCTGTTGCTTTTGCTCGGCGCGGGGATTGTTTTTGCGATCGCTGCACCGATCGGGCTGCTCACCGTGCCGCTGGCAGGGTTGGTGCTCGTCACCCGATTCCGGCGCCCCGGCGCAGTGGTCACCGCGTCGCTCTTCACTGGCATCAGCCTCTGGTGGCTCGCGCAGATTGGCGACCCTCCGGATCAGGTAATCCGAGCTGCCGCAGTCATGGGAAGCGCGGCATTCGTGGTGACATTCTTGTCCACGAGCTGGTCTCTCACACACCGTTCTCTGGTCGCGATCGGGGTAGCTGCAGGGGGTACGGGGGCCTTGCTCGCCGCCGCCCGCACCTCTTGGCCAGAGATACATTGGTGGGTGGAGTCGCGGGTCGAGTTCGGAGCCCAGCTGATGCTGGCCAGACTGTCGGGCGACCAAGCCGGGGCGGGCGACGACGCCCTTGTGGTCCAGCTCGAAGCCTGGTTCGACTCGGTCATTCCGCTCATGGCGGATTTCTTCCCGGCGACCGTCGCGGTGCAGATGCTGGCTGGTCTTGCACTGGCGACAGCCCTATATCGTCGTTTCGCCCCAGCGGCGGAGGTTACGTGGGGAAAGTTCAGAGATTTTCGCTTCTCTGAGCATCTGGGGTGGATCGCGGTCGTCGCACTGGCGATCGTGCTGCTCACGAAGGCCGCCACGTTGAAGGTTTTGGCAGCCAACGTGCTCGTCGTAGCTGGTCTACTTTACACATTAAGGGGAGCCGCAGTCGCATGGTTCGGTCTCACGCTGACCGGCGGACCTGGGTTTCTCACGACGGGCCTAATTGCCTTTTCGGTGATGTTCATGTTGCCCGTCGTACTCATCGGCGCCATTTTTATTGGTGTGGTGGACGCGGGCTTGGACCTGAGACGGCGGTGGCCAACACCGCAAGAGAGAACCTGAAGATGGAAATCATTCTTCGAGAAGATATCGCACACTTGGGACGGATCGGAGAAACCGTGCAGGTGAAAGATGGCTACGCGCGGAACTTCTTGATCCCGTACGGCAAGGCATATCGGGCCACAGAGAGCAACAAGCGACAGATTGATATGGAGCATGCGCGGAGTGCCGAGCGCCTCGCGATGGAACGCACGGAAGCGGAACAGCTCGCTGCACGACTGGTAACGGTCACACTGGCCTTCACAGCGAAGACCGGCGACGGGGACCGGTTATTTGGCTCGATAACGACATCGGAAATCGCCGACCGGCTGACTGAAGCGGGACATCCGGTCGACAAGCGTCACATCGAGTTGCACGAGCCGATCAGGATGATCGGTGAGCACCGTGTCGCAATCCGGCTGCATGCAGACGTCCGACCCGAAATCCTCGTGACAGTGACCAAGGAGCAGTAGAGGATCGCGTTAGTGGGCATCGCCTATTTGGACGGCTCCCGTCTGCGCCGCAGCCTGATCGCGGCGGCTGACTGGGTGGAAAGCGGGCGCGAAGAACTCAATCGCATAAACGTCTTCCCCGTGCCCGACGGCGACACGGGGACCAACCTTGCGCTGACCCTGCGGGCGGTGGCCCAAGCGCTCGCCCCTCTAGAAAACGCACACCTTCCCGTTGTCACCAAGGCCATGGCCGACGCGTGCGTGATGAGCGCTCACGGCAACTCCGGCATGCTGCTGTCTCAGTTCCTGCTCGGGTTTCGGGAGGCTCTCGGAGAGCGCCACAGCGCCAGTCCCGCCAACGTCGCCGCAGGGTTCCGGGCAGGCGCCAATCGTCTCCACGCGGCGCTCGACGACCCGATCGAAGGAACCATTCTCACCGTCTGTCGGGAGACCGCCGACGCGGCAGAACTGGCCGCGTCTGCTACACGCGACTTCGACGACTTCATGAGCCGCACCCTCAGCGGCGCCAGGACTGCCCTCCTCAGAACACCGGAACTCCTTTCCACACTCAAGCAGGCCGGCGTGGTAGACGCCGGCGGCAAAGGATTCGTTCGCCTGCTGGAGGGCATAGTCCGACTGATCGATGGCACCCCCGTTGCATCAGCCACCTCCGACAAGGGAAAGGTCGTTCCCGCGGCGGCGGCGGTGACACAAGTGGAGCGAGACCGAGATTTTCGGTGGTGCACTGAGGTGTTGATACGAGGCGGCGGGTTCCCCCCCTCGACCGAACTGCGGGCGGCTCTCCGACCGCTGGGAGGCTCCATCGTGGTTCTGTCGACCGACACCGTGCTCAAGATCCACATCCACACGAACTCACCGGAAACGGTGTACGAGAAAGCCGCTGAGTGGGGATCGGTCGAGCAGACCAAGGCCGACGACATGCGGGTGCAGCACGATGTGCTCCACGACGACGCCGTTTCCGGGCTCGGGATCGTGGTGGATTCGAGCTGCGATCTGCCCGATGAAACCATCGATCGTTACGGCTTCGTACTCGCCCCCATCCAGATCATGGACGGCGAGCGAACCTATCTCGATCGGATCGAGATACGTCCCGCCGAGGTGTACCGTCGGATGCGGCTCGGCGACACAACATTCACGACCTCCCAGCCCACGCCGGCGGCGTTCGCCGAAGCGTATCAGGACGCACGAAGTGTTGCACGGGAAGCTCTATGCCTCACTCTTTCCGGCGGGTTGTCCGGCACCTTTGCTTCGGCCCAGGCCGCGGTGACCGCAAGCGGTCTGGACGGGATCACCGTCATCGACTCCCGTTCAATATCTCTGGGGCTCGGCATGCTTGCGTTGAGGGCCCGAGAACTAGCTGAGGGCGGCATGTCTCTCAGTCAACTGATCGAAGAGTTGTTGCGCGTTCGAGACAGCTCCGGCGCTCTGATCGTGGTGGGAAAGATTGAGCACCTGGTGCGTTCCGGCCGGGTGAGTCGAACTCGTGGATGGCTCGGCAGGCTCCTCAACATCACTCCCATTCTCGAACTCACGCCCACAGAGGGAAAAGTCACGGCGGTGGACCGTGTGCGCAAATCCAAAGCCCTCATACCGAGAGTGTTACAGCACCTCGAGCGACGCCTCACTCCCCGACCGAGACAGCTGCGCATAGGAATCGCCCATGCCGATGCGGCCGACACCGCAGCCACGGTGTGCGAGGAGATCCAGAAACGATTTCACCCCCGAGAGTGTTTAGTGGCAGACGTTACCGCAGCCTTGGGAGTCCACGTCGGTCCCGGAACATGGGCTGTCTTCTACCAGATCGAAGAACAAGGCGACGGACCTCAGAACAATCACTCATCCGAGAGACTATGAAGGGAGATTGGGTGTCCCGAGAGCGTGATGTGCAGGCGGTGGTGAACGCGCTCGAGGCGCACAAGGCATCAGATATCGTCGTACTGGACTTGCGCGGTTTTGGCACCGCAACGGATTTTTTCATAATAGCATCCGGGACATCAGACACGCATGTACGTGCCCTGGGCAACAGGGTTCTCGAGGCCCTCGCTGCCGACAGTCTCAAGCCGCACCATACTGAAGGGCTTTCGGAGGGACGTTGGGCCTTGCTCGACTACGTGGACTTCGTGGTTCACGTCTTTCACCCCACATTGCGGACGTTTTACCAACTGGAACGACTGTGGGGAGAAGCGCCAGCGGCGCTGATCGAGTCACCCGGGTGATTGGATGCCAGGCGCACGGAGTGAATGGCCACGGAAACCACGGACCCCAACCCAACCCCCAAGCTTTTTTCCCCCTTCACCCCCACACCTTTTCGGGTGAGGGGGGAACACAACTTCCAGGTCGGGGCTGCGGGGGTCCGTGCTTTCCGTGGATTCAGTGGCTCATCTGGGGTGGGGTGGAAGGGTCGAGAATAGTCTTTTTCACTCACTTACCCTGAAATTCCCGGAAGAACCAAAAATTTGCGGGCGGACCTCGATTGCGGCCCGCCCGCTTGTCTCGT
>JADFIT010000219.1 GCA_022566515.1 Gemmatimonadota bacterium | reverse complement strand
GTTCGTAGCCTCCGGCGGCGGGGGGGGGGCGAAGGTCGGAAATGGCCATGGCTATCGTACTCACCCTTGGGTGGATCCGAAAGGGTCACCGTGCCTACCGCAACAGCTCCGGCCTGTCCAGATTCTCAGCGTGCACGCCAATCGGTTCACTCCGTCCCCGTTTCGACCTGCCCGGTGGCTTCCGGGGCCTCACCTTCAGACGCTGGGTGCCCGCCTTCTGCGGCCCGGCGGCGGGGTCCCCCTGTGGCGCGAACGGGTCGAACTGCCGGACGGTGATTTTGTGGATCTGGATTTTGCGGTCGATCCCGAGAGTTTAGCTCGTGACGGCCGGCGTCCGTTGGTGCTCTTGCTCCACGGGCTCGAAGGAAGCGCCCGATCCAAGTACGCGCTGGAGACATACCGCGCGCTCGAGCGCCGCGGCATTGCCGCTGTCGGCCTCAACTTCCGGTCTTGCAGTGGTGAACTCAACCGCCTGCCGAGGATGTACCACTCGGGCGACACGGGAGACATCGCGTTCGTGATACGGCTCCTCGCAGAGCGGTTTCCCGAAAGCCGCAGGGGAGTGATAGGGTTTTCGCTGGGTGGGAACGCCTTGCTCAAGTTTCTGGGTGAGAGCGGAGAATCGGCCAGTGCGCACATCGAAGCGGCTGCTGCAGTTTCGGTACCGTACGATTTGTCGGTCGGGGCGGATTACCTGGCGCGGCCGAGCGGTCGACTTTACACCTGGTTCTTGCTGCGCAAGCTTCAGCGCAAGGTCCGGGCCAAGCAGCGCCACATGCCTCCCGAGGTGGATACCAAGCGGGCACTGGCAGCCAAGACGTTTCGCGAATTCGACGATGCTGCGACAGCCCCACTACACAAATTCAACGGCGCTGAAGATTATTACCAGCGTTCCAGCTCACGACGGTTCATCGCGAGAATCAAGATCCCCACCTTGTTGCTCCAGTCGGCCGATGATCCTTTCCAGCCGACGGAGGGCGTGCCTGCAGCAGCATTCCGAGACAATCCCAACATCGTGGCCGTTCTCACTGAGACTGGCGGGCATGTCGGTTTTGTGGCGCGGAGCTTCCCGTGGGATCCCGTGTTTTGGTGTGAGGCGGAGGTGGCTAGGTACATGGAGGTAATGCTGGTGGACAGACAATAGGGCAGCTCACCTCTTCACGTCTATTCGCTTCACGATTTCCATGCTTCTCCCGTCCTCGAGAACCACCTCCAGCCGCAGCTCGTAGTTTCCGTTGGGGAGGTTGTCGGGGAGGTCGACGGCCACGGCACGAGGGTACGTATCACTGTCGGGTGGTGGTGCGTCGGTCCATTTGAGGCTGACGGGGGGCTTGTCGGACCCCAAGCCGAAGACACCGACGATGCGTTTCAAGAAACTCTTGCCGCGTTTCGTCAGAGTCAACGAGGTGACAACCCGCCGTACGGCAGATCCTGAGCCGTAGAGCTCCCAGTACAAACCGAGCCGCTCACCGGGCCGCATGCGGATGTTCGGGCGTGCGGACGCAATCGCGGCTTCCAGTGTTTCCGGAAGGGAGTCGCGTACATCTGTGAGTAGCACGCCGGACAGCGCAGGATCCGGCAACCCCACTGCCGGGGATGCTCCGTTTTCCGATCGTTGCGCCACCGTGAAGAGGCGGGACGGTTCGATTCCGTAGCGAGCGCGGGCCGCTCGCCGTTGCTCGACGGCCAGCACCTCGTAGCTCATCAGGTGAGGCAAATTTGGAATGGTGGCGGTGAGTGTACCTGTCTTCGCTCGAAAGGTTTCTCGTACTACGAGCGGGAGCCACTTCTCGTCCCGTGTAAAGACGATGGCGGCACTAACCATGGCGTCTGCGGGGATGCTGTCGTCGGTGAGTTCGAACGTCGTCACCACGATCAGCGAATCTCCGCGTCGAAAAGCGGCCAGCTGGTGTGACAGCGAGTTGAACCCGGCTGCTGCATACGGCGGTGCGTGACCCGCCCGTGGCAAATGCGGCTCGAGGTCCCAATCGGCGGGCCTCGCTCCCGTGGGGTGATCGACGGTCTTGGCGGTGGGGAGAAAGTACTTCGCGCCGTGGGCGAGGTGGCCACGAATACTGGGCCGCAGTTCCGACGGCGAATTGGTCCGGACCCGTTCCCAACCGTACGTCCATCCGTACCGGATCACGATCCGGTGGGAGTCACCTCCCCAGCGGCCGCCCTCCGGAGATTCTGCGTCCTTCAGCAGCGCACTGTGTACTTGTCGTGAATAATGCTCTGCCAGGAGTTCATTTCCCGGGATGCTGTGAAACGGATCTGCCAGCCACAAGATTCGTCGTTGGAGCTGTTCCCGTTCTGAGCAGTCGAGCTTGCGGTAGCGGCTTCGGAGGGCGCCGTCGAGGATTCTCGAGAGGTCGTTCCACTCGCACCGGTCTTCCTCGCTCATCAGACCGAGGGCTTCGGCATATGCGGCCTCGGAGTGTGCGAAGTCGTCGTAGGCGTAGTACACGAATCCGGCCAATGTGCGACACCACCAGGTGCCTGCTGCACGGCACTCGGAGGCCGCCCGCAGCGCGTCATCCAGGTCTCCCTGCTCCACGAGATAACGCACGCGCTGGCCGGCTAGCCATTCGTCGCCCGGAAGGGATCTCGCAGCGGAATCCAGTTGTGCGATCAACTCTCCGCGGGCTGTGCCAATCGCGGGGTGTTCGTCCGGGTTGATCTGGTCGTCGGCAACGCTCCAGTCGATGCCGGAGAGGCAGAATCGTCCGATCCGCACATCGCAGCGTTCGTAGCTGGGATAGCCCGATGGCAGATAGCGGCGCCTGTAGCGTTCGAAGTGCTGCTGTGCCGACTTCGCGGCCGCGAGGATGTGCTGGGAGTCCCTTGGGGAGGGGGCAGCCACCTGCGTGGGCGATGGCGAGGCCAAGCCCACGGTGGTCATAGTCCAAAGGCTCGCGGCCACTAAGTGCCAATCCACCGACGCAGCACCTCCGAGAGAGGTACTGCAAGTTAGCATGTAACCCCTCAATGGGCCGTTTTTGGATGCCGCCGAACCCTTTCCCAGACAACAACGCACTCAGTGATTCAATGCAACGTCAGTTCGCGATCTCAAACACCTTGACGTACTGAACGTCCAAGCTATCTCTCTCCACCAACACCAGGCGTCCGTTCCGCACATAGGGCTCCACTCTGACATGGCGAGGTGGTACTGGTACGCTTGCCTGCAAACGGCCACTGTCATCGAAAACGTCGAAGACGAAGCCGGAGTCGGAATATGATTCGACCCACATCCCACCATCCGGGTCGAACATGATAGACCGAATCGCGGGCTTTGCCCCCGGGCGCTCCAAAGTCTTGGGCTCGCAGCTGGATCCCTTCCCCCAGGTGTCGAGGAATTCGCGGTAGTATGCAGTGCCATCCTCCCACTCCGCGTCGGTGATGGGCAGGTTGACGTATTCACGTTCCACCACCCGTACCGTGTCGCCCGTCGCAGCAAGAAACGCGATCTTGTATTGGGCCGTGATCACGGTCGCGATGGTTCCGCCGGGGGCCGGCGTGTGCATGAATCGGGAACCAAACGGAATGTCGAAGAAGCTGATACCACCGTTGCCGGCGAGACGGCACAGCGGTCCGCTAGGTCCGGTCATTTCGTACTTCGGTGTGGGGACGGAGTCACCGGGCCCGGCAGCTGAGTACTCGACATAGACAACTTCGAGGTTGTCGCCGGCGCGCCGAGCTACTATGGCGCTGACGTGCGTTGCGGACGTACGATACAGTCTCACATTCGCCCCGGTGAAGGACTGGGACCGCCAAAAACCAAGCCACTCACCGGCCCGGTTGAACAGTCCGATTCTGGCGTTGCGCCAGTCCAGCCCTACAAGCGTATCGCCGACCCAGGCGATCGACACCAGGTCTCTGAACTCCCCGGGCCCGGACCCCTGTCGCCCGATCGTACGACGGTACTTTCCATCCAAGCCAAAGACTTGGATCTGTTGAGCCTGCCGGTCGGCCACGTACACGTAGCCGCTGTCGTCGAGCAGTACGGATGTAACGCTGCCAAACGCGTCGGGGCCCTCGCCCGCCGATCCGACAGTCACCATCGGGCGCAGTTCCCAGGTGGGCGGGTCGCCGGAGTTCACTACATGTACTACCCCGTTGAGCGTGTCGATTGTGGTTAGGAACGGAGGCGTTCGCGTCTCGTTGCCACAAGCGAGCAGGCCGGTTAAGAGCATCCAAGAAACGTGACGCATGTCTCTATCTCGCAAGAGTACCCGCCTCTACTTAGACATGCCTGACCTTAGCTTCGTTGCCTACTGCTGGCTACCGGGTTCCCCAGGCGCCCCATGAGTCAGCCGCCGCCGGTGGGCCCTGGAGAGAGGAGTCATGACACCAATCCTCAGCCAGATTGGCAGTTGAACAGCCCGATAATGGTGAAAGCTTGGACAGGATCAGCACCGTGCTGGGGCAGCTAAGATGAGGCCCGCAACGGCCCAAGCAGTGCTCGGTAGAGGGTTTTTCATGATGACCTCCGGTTGAAGACGGCGTGCTTCTCCCTCGATCGCCATTTGTCCTGCCGAGATGCGCGAGACCCTTACGGTGTCCGCGCTGGCTGTCTGGAGGGATCTTGTGACCGAGAATTCGAGTCGCGCCTCCTGGTCCTCCGGGCCGTCTACTGGCG
>JADFIT010000058.1 GCA_022566515.1 Gemmatimonadota bacterium | reverse complement strand
GCATGACTTCAAAACTCACCGCGTCCGTGAGTGAGAATCGCTGATCGGAAAAGCGCCCAAGCCAGGCATCCATGGCGACGCTCTCCAACTCGACGGAGACGTCGAGCCACTGATACGCCGGATCGGACAGGAGCGCCGCAAGTCCCGCGCGCGCGGCCGGGGGTTCGGCGCGGCGGACCAGGAGCGCGTGTAGCTCCCCCAGGATCAGAGCTGTCCCGACGAACCGCCCACCCGCCCCGATGAATCCTGACGCGATTTGACGAGCGCGCTCATGGAATTGATCCTCGCGCGAGGCAAGCGCCAGCAACGCGCTGGTGTCAGCGAGCGCGCGCCCCAGCACCCTTCTTTTCCTCGAGAACGGCCGCGAGGTAGTCATCGTGGCGAGCCGCCAGGTCGGTCGGCCCACCCTCGATCAACCCGGGTAGCGCCTCGAGCGACCAACCGGGGGCCTTCTCCGTCAGTTCTCCGGCCGCGAATCGTCGAAGACCGCGCCGAAGCAGTTCCGCCTTGGACAAACCCGTCTTCTCGGCGAGGGCACGCAATAGGTCGCTGTCGGCGGAGTCCAGATAGACCTGCACCGGCTCCCGCACCCGTTTGGATCGAGGCTTCGCCATGCTCTATGATACATGTAAATATTACATGTGTCAATCTATAGTATACATGTATATCCCAATACCGCTGATGGGAGCAAGAGCTCTCAACGCACCCGGCTGGACATTCCGGGCGGAATTGGGCGACGACCTACTCGATGCCCATCGAGACCGGTGCCGTGACGAGTGGGAACGGCGGGGCTGGCTCGGCCTCACCGCCACCGTGTACTATCAGAACACGAATTCTACGCAACCCGAGAAAGCAGGAGGCAAAGATGACCGAGCAGCAGTCATCCACATCCGTTAAAGACAAAGCGAGCACGCTGAATCTCGGCGCCGTGATGCCGGCGATCACCGTGAGTGACCTAGGGGCAAGCATCGCCTGGTACCGAGACGTGATGGGGTTCGTGGTAGCAAGAGAAATCGAACACGAGGGACAGCGTGTGGGGGCCATGATAAGCGCCGGCAGCGTCCAGTTCATGCTCGGCCAAGACGATTTCGCCAAGGGCCGAGATCGCCAAAAGGGTATCGGCTTCCGGCTCTACTGTGTCAGCGAACAGGATATCGACGAGCTGGCGGCGGCGATCAAGGCGCGGGGCGGCACCCTGGATCAGGAGCCCACCGACCAACCGTGGGGGGCTCGCGACTTAGCGGTGTCTGATCCCGATGGGTTCAAAATCACGATCTCGAGCGGAACCGGCGAGGAGAGCTAGGAGGGGAGCAGGGAGAGGGGAGAGGGCCCCGCCCCGCTCCACCGGTTGGGGGAAAGGCCCTCTCCCCTCTCCCCTCTCCCTTGCTAAGACACCGGATTCCCCTGGGAGTCCAGCAGGATCGGCTCTCCCAGTCCTAGCCGCCGGAGGCGCCCCAGCTGCGTTTTTGCATCACCCACCACCAGGTAGATCATCCTACTCGGCACAATGTACTCCTCGGCCAGCTCCCGGTGCCCGTCGATCGTCAAGCTCCTGACAACCTCTTCCCGGCGCTTGATGTAATCAAACGGGAGATCGTATTCGGCGATCTGGTTGATCATCGACCGGATGGCGCCGAGCGTCTCGAAGCGCAACGCATTGGACAGCACCAGTGCGCTCTTCGTGAACTCGAGATCCTCCGCCGACAACCCTGCTCGGTACTTGGTCAACTCGTCGCGGAAGATCTCCACCGACTCAAGCGTCGCGTTGGACCGCACTGCCGCGGAGGCCGTGAACGGACCTTTGTGTTGGGACCCGGAAAAACCTGACCGGGCACCGTAGGTGTAACCCTTCTCCTCCCTCAAGATCATATTGACCCGGCCGTTGAAGCTGCCGCCCAACTGGTAGTTCATGACGGTCGCGGGGTAAAAATCCCCATCGGTACGTGCCAGTGCGAGATAGCCTATACGTATTTCGGACTGCCTCGCATTGGGAACGTCCACGAAATACAACTTCGATTCGGTCACGGTAGGCGGATCCGGAAGCTCCGGAAAGCGCACCTCTTTTGCACTCCACCGCTCTCCCAATGAGCCGAACAACTCGATAGCATCCGCTCGTGAGACGTCGCCCACGATCGCCACGTATGCCACTGATGGCGAGAAATTCTCTCCGTAGTACGCCTTCATATCGTCCATGGTAATGGATTCTACGGACTCCCTCGTGCCCAGTGTGGAATTCGACAGGATGTGCCCCGAACCGTATAACAGTTTGCTGTATACTGTTGAAGCGATGGACGCCGGATTCGCGCCGCGCCGGTTGATTGTCTCTATCGTTTCCTTCTTGATACGAGCGAATTCGTCCTCATCCCACCTGGGTTCCAGCAGAATCTCCTCGATGAGCGCATACGTGTCCTCCAGCCTCGATGCAAGCATGTTTGCCTGGATGACGATCGATTGTGGCGAGGTGAACATGTTTAGGAACGTCCCGAGTTCGTCAATCGCCTTCTCCAACTCGAGCGGAGTCCGGTTCGCTGTGCCCTCCATGAGAATATCGGTCATCAGGTTGGCGACACCGACCTTGCTCGGGTCGTCGAGCAGCATGCCGCCACGCAGCGTCAGCGAAATCTGAACCAGCGGCAGTTCTGTGTGCTCTACACCGTAGATGCGCAGCCCGTTTGCATACGTGTGGGACCACACGTCGGGCAGCGTGATTTTCGGCGCAGCGTCCTTGGCCGGCTCTATCGAGCGGTCGAAGCTCGAGGGGAGTTTCTCCATGGGCGCCGACTCCCGGGCCAACTCTACCGTCGGGGCCTGCATCGCCACAATGGCTTCCTCGACGACGGCCGCGCGTTCGGAGTTTTCCGCAGCCAACTGCATTCCTCCTCTAGGAACGAAGCTGGTCTCTACGTAAGGCTTGCCCTTGATGTGCTCGTTGTACACTCGCCAGACGTCGTCCATGGTGACATCCAACGAATTCTGGATGTCCTGAGCTATGAAACCCGCCGACCCAGCGAATTCGTTGTAAGAGGCAAGCTGGAAGGACTTCCCGAGCACGCTGGATATGCCGTTGTAGAAACGGGTTTCCGCAGCAGCCTTGATTCGATTGAGATCGCCCTCGGTAAAACCGTCCTCTTCGAACATCTCCAACGCCGCGAAGACCGCCGCTCCGACATCGTCGAGATCGGTGTTCGGAAACGCTCGAATGCGAATCCTGAACGTGCCGGCGATCTCGTTGCTGCGCTGGGATGCCGACACCGACGGGGTGAGCTTCTGATCTTCTACGAGCACCTTGTACAATGGCGCGTCCTTGCCGTTCGAAAGAAGTCTTCCCAGCATCTGGAGCGCATAGGAGTCTTCGTGAAAGCGCTCCACCGTCGGGAAGACCATAGTCAACTCCGGCGAACGCGCGAAATTGTCTTCGTGAAAAGCGCGGCGCGTTTCGGACAAGGTCACGGGCATAGGCTCCGGATCCGGGACCGGATCGGGAGACGGCAGATCTCCGAAATACTTCTCGATCCATGCCCGTGTCTTTGCAAAGTCAAAGTCACCGGCTACCACGAGGGTCACGTTGTTCGGGCCGTACCATTTCTTGAAGAACGCCCGCACGTCGTCCACAGTCGCGCGCTGCAGGTCCTCGAGCGATCCGATGACTTGCCAATTGTACGGGTGTCCCTCGGGATAGAGTAGCTTGTTGATGACGAAATTGGTGTGACCGTATGGTCGGTTGTCGACACGCTGACGCTTCTCGTTCTGAACGACCTCTTGCTGATTGAGGAACGCCTCCTCCGTCACAGTGCTGAGCACGTAGCCCATGCGATCGGCCTCGAGCCAAAGACTCATCTCGAGCGCGTTCTTCGGAACGATCTCGAAGTAGATGGTTTGGTCGAACGACGTCCCGCCGTTGAGGGTCCCACCCGCCTCCTGGATCTTCTTGAAGAACTGGTCCTGGCCCACATGCTGGGATTCCTGGAACATGATGTGCTCGAACAGGTGCGCGAAGCCTGTTCGGCCCGGCTCCTCCCGGCCCGAGCCGACGTGGTACAGGACCGCAACAGCAGTGATGGGGTCGGAGCGGTCCTCGTGGAGGATGACCTGAAGGCCGTTGTCCAGGGTATAGGCCTCATAGTCGATGGAAAAAGGAGCCTCTGGGGCGCATGACGAGAGTCCCAGGGCCACCAGTCCAAACAACGGCAGAGTGGAGCGATAACGCATGATGCCTCCTTTACAGACATGAGCTGCGGGAAAGACGGCAGGAGAGAAGAATACAGGGGGGGGACGGGGCTCGGGAAGGGAGGAGGGAGGAGTCCTACATCCTACATCCCACCTCCTACTTCTTACTTCTACCTCCTCACTCTCTTCACCACCATGTCCCCCATCTCCGACGTCGAAATCCCACTGCGGGCGTCGACAGAGGGAACGTCACCACTGCGGAGCAGATCGCCCACGGCGTTCTCCACCCGGTTGGCTGCTGCGGTCTCGCCGAGAAAGTCCAACATCATGGCGACCGCGGATATGGCCCCCAGCGGGCACGCGACGTTCTTCCCGGCATATTTAGGGGCAGATCCGTGAATCGGCTCGAACATGGACGTCGCGCCGGGGTGAATATTTCCCGAAGCAGCTATCCCCATCCCGCCCTGGAGCATCGCACCGAGATCGGTGATGATATCCCCAAACAGGTTGGTCGTGACGATCACGTCGAACCACTCCGGGTTCTTGATCATCCACATGCAGCATGCGTCCACGTACGCGTGATCGGTTTCTATATCGGGAAAGTCTTTGGCTACCTGCGCAAACGCGCGGGTCCAAATGTCATGCGGCCGAATGGCGTTGGCCTTGTCGACAAGTGTCAACTTGGCACCAGCGCCGTCTCCTCGTTCCGCCGCCCGCCTCTGGGCCAACTCGAACGCGTACCGTGATGCGCGCTCGCAACCCTTCCAAGTGTACACACCGTTCACTATAGAGACCTCGTCCGGTGTGTTCTTCTTGAGGTGGCCGCCGATCTGTGAATACATCCCTTCGGTGTTCTCCCGCACTACTACAAAGTCGATGTCCTCCGGTCCCTTGTCCTTCAGGGGACACAGATTTGCCGAGTACAGCTTGATCGGGCGCAGATTGATGTAGAGGTCGAGACCGAACCGGAGCCCCAGAATCACAGATCGCTCCACGAGGCCCGGCTCGATGTCCGGGTGCCCTATGGCACCCAAAAGCACGGCATCGAGGGTGCGCCACTCGTCGATTACCGAATCGGGCACCAGCTCCTTAGTTTTGAGGTAGTACTCACTGCTGTATGGGTAATCGACCAGATTCAACTGTAATCCCTCGAGATCCGCGACGGCCTGGAGCACCTTCAGCCCCTCGCGGGTCACCTCGGGACCGATGCCGTCGCCGGGGAGCACACCGACGTTGTATGAAGTCATTGATCCTCAATTTGTAGTGATTTGAGTGTCTGCCCAGAATCGCACACAGCGAGTGAGCGAAATCGGTAGATCGCAATCTAATACTGTGGCAGCGCTGTCTGGATCCCTGCCCGTGGTCACTGGCTCCTGGCCGCAGCAGCTCCGTATGCTTGACTCCACCACACCGTGGCCGTGGCCACGGCAACCGACACCAGGATCACCGGAGCCCCCAACGTCACCGGTGATGTACCCCCAGCACTGAGAGCGACGGCAAAGAACGTAGTTACGCCGGCCAGGACGGCGTTGAGTAGTCCGATGAATGGCCAACGGCGCACCGACGGTATGATCTGTTCGCTCAACTGGAGACCGAGCACTACCCTTTCCGCAAATCCCGGCGGCGGTGCCAACTGGTCATTGAGGACACCGTGCAGTGTAGCCAATCGCCGCAACTGTGCCTGGCAATCATCGCAGGCCATGACATGGCGCAGCGCATCCTCGGCCTTCCAATCGAGTGCCTCGTTCAACGCAACTAGTGTGTCACTATCCAAGCAACCGTTCATTGCACCCATGCCTCCATTGAGTTTTGCAGTTTCTTGAGCGCGTGGTGCAGAGCCGCTTTCACGGTCCCCTCGGCACAGCCGAGCGCCTCAGCGGCTTCCCGAGTGCTGCGTTGATACAGCATCCTGAGAACGACGACGTCGCGCTCCCGTTCGGGCAGCTCCATGAGAGCCCTGTTGATCGATTCGTGCAGCGCCGAGTGCTCGGCGTCGAGGTGGGGATCCTGTTGAGCCATGGCTGCCGTGTGCACAGCTGCGTTGGCGAGCCTATTCCGGGACACGCGCCTTTCCACGTCAGCCAGACATACAGTTCGGCACACGGCGTAGAGCCATCCCAACAACGTTCCCGAACCAACAAACGACTGGCGTTTCTCATACGCCCGGTGCCACATTTCCTGCAGCAGATCGTGGGCGTCGTCCAGATCCGCGGCGAACGGCCGCACGAACGCCAGCAATCGGGGCGAATACTCGTGGACCAAGCGCCGAAACATGGCTTCGTCACCGGCCTGGAAACGCCGGAGGTCATGTTCGGTAAGCAAGCTCAAGTGATCACAACCTCCGTGTGCCGTTTCCAGAGCGTAAGTGCCGCAGGCCAACCGAGTCCGAAGACCAGAAGCGTCGGTACGATCAGGATGAAATCCCCGGCGAAGGCCACCGGACCTGCCGCGCGCAGCACGATCAACTCGAAGCTGTTCTCGCCGGCGAGATACGTCGACATTACCAGAAACAATCCCATCGCCCAGTGCTGCGCTTGCCGTAGGTCGTTGCGCACGGTGAGGCGGGACCAGAATCCTGTGAGGACCCCGATCCACCCAAAGAGCAATGGGAGGACCGACCCGTCAGTCCGGCGAAGGTAGTCCCAGGCCAGGCGATTGGCGTCCAGCCACCCAGCGATAGTATCACCGCCAGGGTTGCTTTGAGCGCGCTGCACCGCAGCCCTTATTTCCGTGCGCAGTTGGCCAAGCGTGAGGGTCCCCGTATCCATAGCCCCCGTTCCCGCCGGTTCTCCGGCCTCTGCTAGAGCCCCTTGAACGGCAGGACCAACATAACCGGCCAGCACCAGGGTCAGCACGCAGACCCCTGCGGCCGCCAGCGTGAACTGCACGACGGGCCGAATGGCCGGCCGCCCATCGGGGAGCACCATGCCCGCCACCGCTAGGCCGGCGGGATACGCGGCGAGCACCAGGGCGAGGCCTCCCATAGCCGGGATGTGCGCCAACAGCGCGCTCATCCCCTGCCCCATCCCCAACCCCAAGAAGACGATAAGAAGGATTCCCGTCCACACGCCGAGTCTAGTCCAGAACCGCAGTGCCAAGTGCATGATCGTCGCTCCTGTCGTAACCGTGGTGCTGCGTCTAACGGAGAGTGACATGCTCAGCGGTAATTTGGTTTAGTCGGGGCGGCAGTTATCTTCGATCCTTCCGCTGGCCGGAATGATCGAATGGAGTACTGAACTTGGAGTGCACTTGAGACTGGTAATCGCATTCACGGGCCGCCGCATGGCGCTCCTACGCCTCGCCACAATACTGCTTCCGGCCCTACCGGCGCAGGCCGCGTACGCCCAGGACCCGATGCCGTTGACCCGGCTCTCGGGACCCGTCGTCCTGGACGGCTTGAGCGACGAGCCGGCGTGGGAGCTGGTTCCAACCCTCCCGCTCGTAGTGTACCAACCCACCTTCGGTATGCCCCCTACCGAGCGCACCGAGATTCGCATCGCATACGACGACGAATACCTGTACGTCGCGGGCCGCATGTACGACTCGAACCCAGCGGAAGTGCGGGTCTACTCCTTGTACCGGGATGGGGCCTTTTCTGACGACCTTTTCGCCATCATCCTGGACACATATAACGACCACGAGACCGCATTGTGGTTCACCACCAACCCTGCCGGGGTACGGAGCGATCGCACGATCTCGAATGACGCCGAATTCACCGGTGGGGGCGACCCGCGCCGCCTGTTGAACTCCGATTGGAACACGTTCTGGGATGTTGCCACGCAACGAAACGACGAGGGTTGGTTCGCCGAGATGCGTATTCCGTTCTCGAGCTTGGGATTCCAGGATGTCGACGGGCGGGTGGTCATGGGGTTGACCGCCTACCGCTGGATAACGCGTAGGCAGGAGCGCCACCTCTTTCCGGCAATTCCGCCAAACTGGAACTTCGGGTTTGCCAAGCCGTCGCAAGCCCAACGAGTGTCGCTCGAGGGCGTGCACAGCAGTAGGCCGGTCTACATCACGCCCTACGCACTCGGTGGATTGACGCGCGCACCGGAGCTGAACGGCAACCAGTCGGCGTACGACTTCCACAACGACGTCACCAACGAGATCGGCCTCGATGTGAAGTACAACGCCACCAACAACCTCACTCTCGACCTGACGGTCAACACGGATTTCGCCCAAGTGGAGGTGGACGATCAACAGATCAACCTCACCAGATTTTCACTGTTCTTCCCCGAGAAAAGACAGTTCTTCCAAGAGCGTGCGGCCATCTTCGAATTCGCTACGGGCGGACTGAGTCGCCTGTTCCACAGCCGGCGCATCGGCCTGAATCAAGGGGAACCCATCCGTATCCTCGGTGGCGCCAGATTGGTGGGACGGATTGGCAACACCGATCTCGGTATGTTGAACATGCAGACGGCAGGCGAAAACGGACTTCCCTACGAGAATTTCGGCGTCGTGCGCGTACGCCAGAAGGTGTTCAACTCCTTCTCTAATGTCGGTGCCATGGCCACCACGCGATTCGCCGACGACGGGACCTACAATGTGGCGGTCGGCGCCGACGCAATCTTCCGGCCGTTTGGCGACGAATATTTCACATTGAAGTGGATTCGGACGTTCGACGACGTGGACGCTCCAGGGACGAGCTTTTTCGATGCGAGCCGTTTTCTCGTCCTGTGGCAGCGTCGCAACGACAACGGCTTCGGTTACGCCGGAGAATTTGTCCGATCCGGCATTGCCTATGACGCCGGAGTCGGATTCCAACTTCGCAACGATTTCACGTTCATCAACAACGAGCTCAAGTACCAATGGTTTCTGGGGAGCACTTCTCCTTTTCGAACTATTTCGATTGAGAATATGGCGCAGGCCTATGTGCGCAACGGAGACGAATCAGTTGAGTCCGCATCCATCAAACCCTCCTTCAAGATGGAATTCAAGACAGGCGCGCGAGTCGAGCTTTCACTAAACAGCAGTTACGAGAGCGTCCTCGTTCCGTTCGTGATTCCCGGAGGCCCGAATATCCCAAGCGGCAACTATTGGTTTCACGAGGGTAAGCTGCGGTATCAGCTACCGCGTGGCGGGACCAAGAGCGGTGATATATCCCTCGGCGCCGGAAGCTTCTACGACGGTTGGCGCATGAATCTCTCAGCCGCACCTGAATGGAGAATCTCGCCACACCTCACGCTGGGAACCGACTACGAACTCAATATCATTCGCTTTTCCGAACGGAATGAGTCGCTCGATGCCCATCTTGTCCGCTTCCGCGTTCGGGCGGCCCTCGACATTCACTTCTCCGCTAGCACGTTCGCTCAATACAATAGCGCTGCTGACGAGTTGAGCATGAATGCGCGTTTGCGGTATCACTTTAGCGAGGGAAACGACCTGTGGCTGGTGTACAACGAGGGATTCAACACGGAGCGTGAAGTATTGATGGGCCCGCGCCTGCCCTTTTCCCAGAACCGCACGTTCATGTTGAAGTACACGTATACTTTCATTCGGTGAGCAGTGCAACTTGATTCCTTCAACTCCAGTGAGACAACTCATACCGACCAGTAGACGCGACTTCTTGAGGACCACCGCCGCCGTAGGGGGCGCGTTGACACTCGGTCTCGGCTCGAACGCCTGCGCTCCGAGTACCCCTCGGCCGCTGAGTATTCTTATCCTCGGCGGCACGAATTTCACCGGCCCACACCTGGTCAACAACGCACTCGAACGCGGCCATTCCGTCTCAATCTTCACCAGGGGTAGGACGCAACCCACGATTCACCAGGCTTTGTTCGAACAAGTCGAGCATCTCATCGGTGACCGGAGCGACGATCTCGAAGCGCTCAAGGGAAGGACCTGGGACGCCGTGATCGACAACTCGGGCAGCCGCGTCGAATGGACCACCGCCTCCGCTGAACTCTTGAAGGACGCCGCCGACGTCTACATGTACACCTCCTCCACCGGCGTGTATCTGCCCTATCTCGGGCTGGACATCAAAGAGGAAACGGAGCTGGTCCTGGAAGATCCGGTAGAGGTGCAGCGTCGGAGCTACGGCGTGATGAAGTCACTTTCGGAGATCGAGGCGCGCAAAGCCTTCGGTGAGGACAGGGCGATCATCGTTCGACCGACCTACATAGTGGGGCCCGCGGACCCGACCAATCGCTTCCAATACTGGCCCATACGAATCGCTCGCGGCGGCGAGGTGCTCGTGCCAGGAATGGCAGACGATCCCGTTCAATACATCGATGTCCGGGACCTCGTCGAACTCATGATCAGGTTGCTCGAGAACAGAACCGCCGGAACCTTCAACGTTGCAGGTCCTGCATCACACCTCGGCATGCATGCCTTCGTGCGTGGCGTGCACGAGGCCGTATCGGGCGAGGTCACGTGGGTCATGGCCGACGACTACGAATTCCTCAGAGAGCATGAAGTACGGTTCGTCATCCCGTGGATCCTGCCCGTTGACAACTACGTGGGGTCGGCACGTATAAACATCGAGCGTGCGAAAGCCGCTGGTTTGACATTCCGGTCGTTGAACCAGACCTGCGTGGACACCCTGGAGTGGTGGAACTCCGACGCGGTCACCGACGAGCGGCGGGAAACTGCCTTCAACAACCCGCGCGGACTCTCGCCGCAACGTGAAGCAGACGTCATCGCCGCCTGGAAAGCGCGGCAAGGATGAGCGGTGAGCAGCAGGCGGTGAGCAGGCCACACCACCCAAAGTGGAAGCTTGAAGGGCAGCCTGGTCACTACTCACCGATCACCGCGGTCCGGCCGGGAGATTCTCCTTCAAGTACCGGGTCAACAGCCCGTAGAGATGCCGCGTGGTGCCGCGGCCCTCGAAGATGCCGTGGGACCGGTTGGGATACGCCATCATCGTGAAGTGCTTGTTGTGCTCGATTAGGCGATTGATGAGGGCCTCGGTCCCCTGGTAGTGCACGTTGTCATCACCCGTGCCGTGAACGATCAAGAGGTTCCCTCTGAGCTGATTCGCATAGGTGATGGGGGACCCATTGCGGTACCCCTCCACGTTCTCCTGCGGCAAACCCATGTACCGCTCCTGGTAGATCGTGTCGTAGTACCGCTGATCCGGTACCGGCGCCACGCTCATTCCAGTGTGATACACGTCGGGGTAGCGGAACATGGCACTCAGCGTACTCGAGCCACCACCGCTCCATCCCCAGACCCCCACCCGGTCGCCATCCACATACGGCCGGTCGGCGATGATGCGCTGGGCGCCGTTCGCCTGGTCCTGTGAAGAGATCGTCCCGATCTCCCCGTACACGATCTTGCGCCAATCCCGTCCCCGGGGAGCCGGCGTGCCGCGATTGTCCATGCTCGCGACGATGTACCCCTGCTCCGTGAGCAGGAAGTGCCACAGCAACCGACTTCCGCCCCAGCGGTCCAACACGGTTTGACCCGCCGGCTCGCCGTACACGTAGAAGACGATGGGATATTTCCTCGACGGATCGAAGTTGTGGGGACGCATCATCCATGCGTCCAGCTCCACACCTTCCCCCACATCCACGCGGAAGAATTCCGTCTCCGGGATGTTCAGCGTTGCCAGGCGTTCCCGTAACGGGGCGTTGTCTACCACGGTCCGCACAACTCGGTGATCCGGCAGGCTCACCAACGATATCACCGGGGGCGTGTCGAATGTGGAGTACGTGTGAAAAGCCCACCGGCCGTCGGGGGAGATCTGGTACCCGTGGGTGCCCGGATCGGCGGGAGAGATGCGCTCGGGGCTCCCGCCCCCGGTCAGCCGCACGCGGTAGAGGTACCGTTGTGTGGCGTTGTCGGGCGAGGCCATGTAGTAGAGCCAGCCATCGGCTTCGCTGATCTGCTCGACGCTCATCACATCGGTTTCCGGGGGCGTGATGGCCGTTATGGTCTCCCCGTCACGGGACACCATATACACGCGCCGCCACCCGTCTCGCTCGCTCACCCAGGTGAACCGCCCTCCATCGTCGAGCCAGCGTAGGTCGTCGACCACGTCGAGCCAGGCGTCGTCCCTGTCGGTGAATACGGTGCGCACTGCACCGGTCTCCGCCGTGCCGAGAAGGACCCGATTGGTGTTCTGGGCGCGGTTCAGATACTGGACGATGATCTCCTCGGAGTTTGCCGCCCACTCCATTCTCGCGATGTAGTTGTTGCGGGGATCCCCCTCGATGGCGAACCACGTCGTGGGACCGCCACCGGCGGAGACCACGCCCACGCGGCCTGCCGAGTTCGTCGTGCCTGCCTTGGGATACTGAATGGGAATGACGAACGAGTACAGGGAATCGGTGTCGTTGATCAGATAGAAATCCCGCACACCCGACGCGTCGAGCTGCCAGTAGGCGATCCGCGTCCCGTCCGGGCTCCACCGGAAACCATCCCGCAGGGAAAACTCCTCTTCGTAGACCCAGTCGAAGGTGCCGTTGATGATGGTGGTGGACCCGTCGCGGGTGAGCTGGGTGATGCGCCCGCTCGTCAGGTCCTCGACGTAGACGTTGTTCTGCCGCACGTACCCCACCCGATCACCGTCGGGGGAGAACTTCGCGAACATCAGCGTCGACTCCGGGGCGTCGCCGCCCAACTGTCGCAGACGGCCGATGCCCACGTCCAGCACCCAATAGTCGCCCCTGGTGTTCCGGCGCCACACGCGCCGAGAGTTCGTGAAGATCAGCAGACGATCCCCGTCGGCGGACCAGGTGTAGTCTTCGATGAGCAGTGGTGTGGCTTGCGTGGGCGGCGTGAGCTGCGCGGCCGATATCATCACCTCGCGGCGTCCGCTGCTGGCGTCGTATCGCACGATCTCCACCGCGCCATCCACCGCCTGCGAGGGCTCCACCGTGGTATAGCTCCCGCCCTCGAGCCAACGCGCAGGACCGAAGCGTTGGGGTGCGAACTCCCGAGATGCAAAAATGCGATCGAGTGTGAGGGGTTGGGTCCGTTGGGCCGTCAATTGGACGGGCACGGCTACGGCCAGCGTGAGACAGACGTAGAAAAGCTTTTTCATGATCGTGCCACGTGATGAAGGACGGGATTCCGATAATGTGCATTCTAACCAACGGGGCTGCCACAGTGAGCAGGGAGCAGGATGGACCCTGCGGCGCGCTGAGGCTTTACTGCTGCTTCCCTCTCCCTCTCCCTCTCCCCTCTCCCCTCTCCCCTCTCCCCGCCCTCACCGTTCCGCCGTCATCATGATCTCGACCAATGCCGCCGTCGACATCAAAGCCGATCCCACGATCGTGATCGGGCGGTTGGGCACGGCCTCCCGGACGATCTGCTCCACGGCTCTCGCAGTCCGTATGTCCGTGATCCACACGGCCACGTCCACGACGTTGTCGAAACTCATCTCCGCGGCTCGCAACGTGGCCAGGATGTTGTCCAGTGTCTGGCGTGCCTGCGCCTCGGCGTCGCCTCGGGCGTAGCCGTCCGGACCACGCCCGAGCGTCCCTGCCAGGAACAAGCGATCGCCCACCTGAATCGCCGGCGAAAACGGCCCAGTGGGAGATGCTCCACCCCCGGCGACAACCGCCTGGCGACTCGGATCGTTTACCGCAACGCATTGCACCTCCGTGCGGAACGTCGGGTTCATGAGACGGGCGCGCACCGTTGCGCGAGCTGGGCGTGGAGCGGGAAAGAACGACGAATAGACCTCGCTCATGGCCCGAAAGTCCCGCGCGTCGGAGAGAAACACCTTGCAACCAACCACATCTCCATAATCCATGTCCGCCGCGTCCAGCACGTTCCCGATGTTCTGCATTACCCGTCGGGTCTGGGAGGCTACGTCTCCACCCTCCGGCTGATAAGTCGCGGGATTCCGGCTCGTGGCGCCTGCGATGAATAGCGTGTTTCCGGCAAGGATGCCCCAACTGTACGGCAACCCAGGTCTTTGCATACCGCCGGGCGTGATCACCCGTCGCGAAACCTCGCGTCTGGCAGCGACCATGGTGAGCTGTACCAACGCTCCCGGAACCGGTAGGTCGGCCTCGACGGTGGCTCGAGTTGGAGGGTCGTTGGGAAAGTGGGTGCGGTACACCTCGTTCATTGCCTGGAAGTTTCTGGCGTCGGAGAGGAATACGTTGGAACTCACCACGTGCGACAGATCCAGTCCTTCCGAACGCAGTGCGGCGCGGACGTTCTCGAGGGCCTGCCGCACTTGCGCCTCGATGCCCTCGGGCAGCTCCTGGGAGCCAGGCCGGCGGCCAACCACCCCCGATACGTAAACGAACTCGCCGGCCGCCTGGACAGACCAGGAATCCATCACTCCTGGGGCGGAGGCCCGGTCGCCCACACGACCGCCGAGGAGTAAGACGCTTGCCAGCAGAAATCCACCGCAAGTAGCTGCAACGGAGCGATCCATGTGATGAACCTCCCTCGAGGTGAGCAAGGAGCCGTAAGCGCTGAGCCGCCCTAACCCTCCACAAATGCGGGGTGCATGGGTCTTACCGCTCACTGGTTACGGTTTGAGCCATCCCGGCACGAAAATAGCAATGAACGGCTGAGTAAGATGCCGGGATATACCAGGAAACGCGAGCAAAAACGGGTAAGGGCGATGGGAGACGTGAGCCGGAGCACGGGAGATCGGGGTTGCGTGACCAGAACCAGACCACCCCCGAGTGGCAAACCTCACAGAGCCCGTGCAAAAGGAAAATGGGGGGGGGAAGGCCCTCTCCCCTCTCCCCTCTCGCTCTTCCCTGCTCCCGGAAAGGTGACGGGCGTCACATCGGGAACGCGACCTATGTCGTTGCGTCACATGTAGTTGTCCGTACTATATTGAAGGTTCATGTGCTGGCGCAAAGGGTCGAGCGGTAGCACAGAGGAAGGAATGGGACAAGAGGATGCTCTGCCAGCGTTGTGGCATCACCATTGAGGGAAACGCCCTGTTCTGCGCCAGTTGTGGGCAGGACCTCGGCGCGACCACGCCTATGGCCGCCATCACCGAGCGGACGGACTTGACCGACCTGGAGATCATCCGGGAAGCGCTCAAGGCCGACTACGACGTCAGGGAAGAGCTGGGTCGTGGGGGCATGGCAATGGTGTTCCGTGCCCGGGAGCGGGAGCTCAAGCGCGACGTGGCTATCAAGGTCCTTCCTTTCTCACATTCGCATGATGCGAAGTTAGTCGAGCGCTTCGCGCAGGAGGCGAGGACGGCGGCCAAGCTCGAGCACCCCAACGTCATCCCTATCTACCGGGTGGGCCGGTCCGGCGACGTCATCTATTTCGCCATGCGATTCCTCCGCGGGCCTGCACTTTCGGAATTGATACAACACGCGGCACTCGATCCGGGCGACATCCGGAGAATCATCGCGCAGTCGGCAAGCGGGCTCGGCCACGCCCACGACAACGGCGTGGTCCATCGCGACGTCAAGCCGGATAACATCATGTTCAAGGAATCCGGCGAGGTCGTAATGTGCGACTTCGGTATCGCGAAGGCCGTCTTCGGCACGCAGTTGACTGGGACCGGGATGGCGATCGGTACGCCGTATTACATGAGTCCAGAGCAAGTTCGGGCGCATCCCGTCGACGGCCGGAGTGATCTCTACTCCCTAGGAGTCGTGGCGTACCAATGTCTCACGCGACAAGTTCCGTTTGACGGGGAAGATTCTTTTGCCATCGGTTACAAGCACGTCACGGAAGACATCCCTGTCCCCCAGCTGAGAACACAAGACCACCGCGAGCTTTTCGAGATCATCAGGAAGATGATGGCAAAGGCCCCAGAGGATCGTTATCAAGATGCCGACGAGCTGATCAAGGATCTTTCTTCGGGAATGGACCCAGCCGGGATGCTCACCGGGCCTACCGCGGCCGCGGTGTCGTACCCGGGAATGGTGCCGCGTCCTCCGCGACCGTCGCAGGCGAGAACGTTCGCGGCACAAGGGCCGCCACCGACCACACCCAACACACCCATCCCGAGTCCGCCGCATCGAGAAGCGATTGTTGTCGCAGGGAAGAAGAAACGCAGAGGCGGCGTTCTCGTCGGAATGTTTCTGCTTCTGCTCTTCGGCGGTGCCGGCGGAGGCGGGTATCTCTACGTCGAAGGCGCCGGAGGCATCGAGCCGGTCGTGGAACGCCACCCTGCGTTGCGTGCCGTGGTATCTAAACTGGCGGCCCTCGGCGTTCCATTGCAAATAAACGCGATGGCGGCAGACTCCACGGAAACGGCCGAGCCAACAGACTCGACAATCCTGGCGACAACGGCGCTGGGAGACTCCACCCTCAACGCCGACTCGACGGTCGCGCTCGATTCAGCAACCGTGGCTGATTCGATTGCCATCGACTCTACTGGTGCCACGGCCGATTCCGTAGTGGCGCCTGCGGTTCCCGAAGTGGTAGCGCCTACCACCGGCCACCTGATCGTCTCCAATCTCGGACCCGATGCCAGCATGTGGATCAACGGCCGGCCGGTGCGGGGCCTGCGGCACGACCTCGCGCCCGGACAGTACGAGCTACGCGTCGTGGCTCCTGGATCCAAACCCTACAAGGCCACCGTGACGTTGGCCGTCGGGGACACTCTGAGGCATCGCGTCCGCATGGCGTCGGCACTGCCAGAGAGCCAATGCGAGCGCCTCGACGACAGCTACAACCGCCGCGGCGAATGTTTCGACCAAATGCCCAGGATGCTGGTCGCAACCGTGATCCCCGTGGGCAGCACTGTTCCCAGGTTCCCGGCGCAGCCTGCTATCCTCGCCATACAGGTGTTCGCTAACGGCAGCCCGGGAGAAGTGCTCATAAAGTCCCCGTCGGACGTGCCCGAATTCACACTCCTGGCCATTCAGTTCGCTAGGGAACTCAGCTATCAGCCGGGAACGAAGAACGGCCTACCGGTGATGGGATGGGTACAGGTGCCGTTTTATCCGCAGCAGCAGTAGCTTGCTCCCTACAGCCTTCGGCTACTCCTGCCTCGTCCCTCCTCCTTCCTCCCGCTTCCACACTCTCCAGCCAGCCTGTGACACCTGTGATTCGCCGAGAATGAGGTAACCGCCGCCTGCAAGGACGGTCGAGTCTTCGTAAGCGATGAACGGCTCCTTCTCAAAGACGTAGTCGATCGCTTTCTCGTCCAGAAAGGACTGCGTCATCCGGTCCGGGACCTCCCAATCCGATACGACACGATTCGTGAGGCTCCTCCCGGCCAACGCGAAGTTGTTGTGGTGAGCACGCCAGTGATTGTAGTTGAGCACAACGGAACCCTCCGGAAGATTGTCGACAAGTCGAGGAATTTCATATATCTCGTGACGGTCGGGCCACCCGTCACGAAATCGGCTCAGCAAGAGCACGGCGGGTGGCAATGAAGCAATTACGGCCGTGGTCATCACCGCAGAAAGGAACAGCGCGCCAAACGCCCGCGGATGTGCGTTAGCGAGTTGCTCGATCAATGGGGCCGCCAACACCGCACCCAAAACGATCAATGCAATCCCGAACCGGGGCGTCCTCTTGAGAAAGAACCACCACACCACCACCCCGATTGCCAGATACAAACAAAGGCCCATGAGAATCACCACCCGTGGCGAACGACGTTTCACGCACTGCGCAAGAGCGAACAACACTCCAAGTGGCGCGAATGTGGCGAAGACCGCTCCGACCCCGACTCCAGCTCCGTACGCATAACCCCCGAGATAGTTTTCCGTCCAGGGATATATAAGCCATGCCAGCCGCGACCTTACGAAAGCCAGGTCATAGTCAACTGCAGTAATGTCCCATGCCCGAACGCCCTCGAAAACAGAGATTCCGAAAACGTGCACCGAAAAAGGATAGAGAGGATTCCCAGTGCCCACCAAGCTGCGTCCGAACCAAAAAAGCGCAGGCACCAAGACGCATGCGAATAGTACGAGCACTACCACTGACCGGCGGGGAAAGCGATCGGTCCGGACGAGTATCCCGGCGGTTGCTCCGATGAGCAAGATGGCGGCCAGCGGCCAGAAAGTGGGCTTGGGCCCGATGGCCAAGCCGCACCCCAGTCCGACC
>JADFIT010000057.1 GCA_022566515.1 Gemmatimonadota bacterium | reverse complement strand
CAATGCCGGGCCTTCCCAGTTCCACTGTGAGACCGATTCGCCCCACTCCCAATCGATTGGTCACATCGTTTGTCTTGACTTCTTCGGTTCCCCGACCGTGGACTCCCGTACTCTCGTGCGTCGCGGTGACGTCGCTGAACGCCCGCCTTATGACCCTAGGCCACGACAGCTCATCCGGCACTATGGCAGAGGTAGGACAAACATCAGGCTCCGGATCGAAGCGTAGCCGGAACACATGTAGCAACCCACGGACTGCACGCACGGCCGTGGGGTTCAGATGCTCCATGCTCATTCCCCGAAAGCACGTGTAGCACTCGACACACTCGTCGCTGTTAACCACAGCACGGTTTAGACTGCGGTCGATGTAGATGGCGCCCATGGGACACACTGCCACGCAGTTGCCGCATGCTACGCATTTTTGGTGATCGATTTTCATCGCCTCTCCTGCCTTCTGATGCCTCCCGCTACCCCCCGATCCCCCTTGATGCTCCTCCTTGCCGCTTGCCTACCGATGTCTGTGCTCGCTAACCAGCCCATCTTTCCCCAACGCCAGCGCCCTCTCGATCAACTCTCTGCCACCAGTAACCGACGCACCGAACACATCATAGACCTCCTGGCTAGCCGCCATGAAGCTCTCTCGGTCAACCTCGTTGACCAGCATCCCGGCCTGCTTCAGTTCTCTCAACAATCTGGCGTCCATCCGTGCTGCATTCGCAAACACAAACTCTTCGGTTGCCCGTGCCGTCTCCTCGAGAATCTGTCGCACATCCTCTGGAAGCCGGGCCCAGTGTTCCGCTCCTACGGTCAAGTATGCCGGACTGTAGACGTGCCTAGTCAGTGACAGATACTCCTGCACCTCGTGGAGTCCGGACGTGACGATGTTACTCAGCGGATTCTCCTGGCCATCCATGACGCCGGTCTGCAAAGCCATAAAGAGTTCGGAGAACGACAACGGAGACGGGTTCGCTCCGAACACCTCAAACACCTTTATGCGCCAGGGACTTCTCGGCGTACGCAGCTTGAGACCGTGCAAGTCGCCGGGTGTGACAATGGGCCGAGTATTGTTCGTCACGTGTCGAAAGCCGTTTTCCCAAACCGCCAACACCTTGTAGCCCTCCGCTTCGACGCGCGGCTCCAGGGTTGACCAAAACAGCTCTTCCTCGATGCGCCTCATGTGTTGGCGGTCTCTCACCAGGTAGGGCATCTCGAAGAGGGCCAGCGCATCGACGATGGACGACAATACCGTTGATGTCACGGACATGTCCACCGTGCCCAGCTTGAGCTTCTGGAGCACTACTTCGTCTCCACCCAGGAGGCTGGACCCGAAAACCACGACCGTCGCCCGATCTCCGAGCTTTTCATTGGCACGGCGGGCGAACTCGTCGGCCGTCAGCCCGATCAGCGATTGGGGGGAGCCCGAGTGAGCCACCTTCAGCTGCAGGGGTCCTTCCGCCGGGCTGCATCCTGAGAGGCCTGCCGTCAAGCCGAAAACCACAATCCCCTGGGCGATCACGCCGCCCCGTGCCAGGGTCGTGGCCAGGACTCGTCTGAGCCTCCGGAATACGTCATTCATAGCGATTAAGATATAGCTCTTCACATAGGGCCCGCGAGGGTGCACATAGCGGGTTTCAGTTCTGGGCACCTATCTCATATCCGTTCGGCGGCTCCACGCCTCACGAAGTAACCGAATCCGGCCCTCGCGCAAGGCCGGATCGCCAGACAACTTCATCTCAAACATTATCCACTCGGAGGGTCTCATGCGCCCCACCAGCAGTTCACGTTGTCTGGCTTCGATCGCTATCTGCACGCTGATGATTTCGGCCAGTCCGACGCACGCCCAGACGCCCACCGGCTCCCGCTGGTGGCCCTCCGAATGGGGGCCCGACGATCAGCGGGGCGCCGCCAACCGCCTCACCCCCGCCAAGGTTATTGAGGCAGCGGGCCTTATATAAGGAAGGGAAGATCTACCAACTCGGCCGCGTCTACGAGTTCGGGATGCCGCTGTTCGGCAACAGGCATTTTAGCCTCACGATGCCGGGACTGCCAACGGGCGGACCCCAGGGCACCGGTCAGATCGTCTGCAACGACGAGATGGTGAGCGGTGAACTGGGACAAATCGGGACCCAGTTCGACGGACTCGGCCACATCGGAACACGCGTGGACGGTGAAGACATCTTCTACAACGGATTCAAGCTCTCCGAGTTTGGCGACACATACGGTCTCACGAAGCTCGGCGTGGAGAAGGTCGGAGCGATCTTCACCCGCGGTGTGCGCGACCGGCTCCCCGGGCAGTCCTATCGCAATCAAGTAGGAAGTAGGAAGTAGGATGTGGGAAGTGGGAAGCACTTCCTACTTCCTTGGCTCACCACCGTCGAAAACCAAACTTATGATGGTCTGGCCCGCCTTCACCGGGACCTTGCGCTGCGCTTCAAGCACCCGGACCTTGCTGGCCTCGGTCACGACGAAGAGGGGGAGGGCGGCTCCCCGATAGTGCTCGACGAATTCGTCGAACCCGAACTCGTCGGTTAGTCCCGTTCGCTTGATCGTGGCGCCCTGGGCAAACCGCTTCGTCATCTCGGCGTGCGTCGCCACCGTGTCGAACAAGATCCGCCCCTGGAGGTGCGCCGGCATCTCTGTGAGCCGTCCTCCTTCGTCGGCACCCTCGGGGGCAAGCTGGTACACGTTGGATCGCTCGAAGACGTCGCTTGCGTGAACCGTCGCCAACGAGTTCACCTCGTCGTTGGGAGTCAGGGCGAGAAACCGTCCGATTCCGTCCAACTCCAGATCTTCGAAGGCGTATTCCGCCAGGATGTTATCGCATTTCGCTTCGAGCCCATCCTGACGAGCCTGGGCCACGTTCTTCCGATTGGAGTCCACCAGCGTCACCTCCACACCTTCGGCCTTCAATGCCTGCGCCACCGCACGAACCCAGCCACTCGCACCGAGCAGCAGCATTCCTTGGGGGTTAGGTGTCGCCACACCAAGCCACCGTGCGACACGCCCCGCTCCGAGCCCGTAGAGGGCCACGGTTCCCACGATGACGAGGAACATGACCGGAGCGAGCTTCTCGGCCCCGGGATAGCCCAGCTCCATCAATTCCAACGAGAAGATCGACGCTACCGCGGCGGCGACGATTCCCCGAGGCGCCATGAAACCCAAGAAGACCCGCTCGCGCCATGTGAGAAACGTGCCGATGGTGGACAGGGCGACCGACGCGGGCCGCACCACGAGTATCAACACCGCAAGGAACCACAAACTGCCGGGATCCGAGTACGCCGGATCGCTGATGGGGAGCCGCGCGGCGAGGATGACGAAAAGCGCCGAGATGAGCAGCACGCGGAGGTTCTCTTTGAACTCGACGATGTGCCGTACCGTGACGACGTTCTGGCTGGCCAAGGCACTCCCCATCACCGTCACCGCGAGCAGCCCCGACTCGGACAGGACGAGGTCCGACAACGAGAAGACCACCATCACGACCGCCAACGTCACGGGGCTTTGCAGGAAATCGGGCACCCAGTAGCGCTTGAGGAGCAGCACGATCAGACCGGCGCCGGCCAGCCCCAACGCACCCCCGGCGCCCAACGCCTTCACCACACCCAGGACGGCGGCTGAGATTCCCTCCTGCCCTTCCCCCACGACGATTGCATTGAAGACCAACACTGCGAGGATGGCACCAGTAGGATCGTTGACGATCGCCTCCCAGCGGATCGCCGAGCCGAGTTTGGCGGTGGGCCGGATGTGCCGAAGCAGCGGTATGATGACCGTCGGACCGGTCACCACCAGGATCGCCCCGAGCAACGCCGACAGGGGCCAATCGAAGCCGAGGAGGAAGCGGGCCGCTATGGCCGAGAGCACCCACGTGGCCACGACGCCGATGCTTGCCAAGTTGCGCACCACGCGACCGATCTTTGCCAACTCTGCGATGTCGAGGCTCAGACCACCCTCGAAGAGAATGATCGCGACCGAGAGGGACACGATGGGAAACAGCGTTGCGCCGAGCAATTCGTCGGGATCGATCCATCCGGTGACCCCGCCCGCGACGAAACCGGCGAGCAGCAACAGAAAGATTGCGGGCAACCGCAAGCGCCAGGACAGCCACTGCGCAGCTATTCCGACGATGACGATGCCGGCTAGGCCGATGAGAGGATGTTCCACTATTGCCGTATCAAGTCAGTCCAGCCCAGTTTGCCATTGGGGCCTTTCGGTACGCATCGCTAAAACCCGTCACCGTACAGCTCTGCCAATTTCTCGAGTGTGTCGCCGTAATTACCCGTCTCGTCTGCCACCTTTAGCGCGGCTAGCATCTCGGGGGGCACGATCTTCAGATCGGCAAACGTCCTCTCGAGCGGCTGACCGCGGAGTTGTTGCAGCGGGATGCGTCCCACGTGCTCCGCAATGTTGCGACTGGCGGCTGCGTCCACGGCCAGCTTTACCACGCGATCCAACGGCAAACCAGACTCCACCCCCAAGGCCATGGCACGGCACATCCTCGCCAGGACTACCTTGGGTCGACTGCGGAACCATTGAGCCACCGCCGAGAGCACCGTGCCGCCGAATGCAATCGCAACGAACAGTTCAGCGGTTACCGTAAGAACATACCTCGTCACGTCGCCGAAAAAGAGAACGGGAAAGGGAAGAATGAAGATCGCCGCGACCATGTTCATCATCGGGTAGGCCATTTTCTTCTTCACCCACAGCACCATACGATGTTCGGCTTGAAAGTAGGCGCCCAGGAGTTGGAGAATCTTTTCGAGACCACCGGCCTCTTCCCCCAACGCCAACAACGCCGCCTCGAACGGGATGAAGAGGTCGCGGTGTTCTCGAATCGTTTCTTCCAACGACTTCCGCTGCTGTGCACCTTGTAGTAGGTGTAGCCGCATCCGCTCCACCGTGGGCGAACGGCGAAACTCCCCGGCGGTAGAAAGCACCTTCTCGTGCGACAGGCCTGCCCGGTAACCCGCGTGCCACATGCGATACAGCTCGGCCTTGTAGCGTGCCACATCCAACTCGTTCCAGGCACCTGCGAGTGAGAGACTCATATGTGTTCAAAAGTGTACGCTGAACTCGACCTGCGCGATGGCGCCGCCGTGATTGCTGCCGAGTTCGAAGTCGAACGTGTTCACACGCTCGTATCCTGCGAGCATCCTGATGAGAAATGATTGCCGTAGGGATCGGTGGGTCCAAGACCCTACGACGCGGTAGCGACGCTCCTGGGGCAGGGATCGCACTTTCCTAGGCCGATCAGGATCGATTGACACATATGCATCGTTACTCCGACCTTCGTACGCAGCATTGAGCGACAGGGTGTTACTGTACGTCGCGTCCCAGTTGAGCTCGACATAGCCCGCCCGCCCCTCGGGACCCAGGATATTTCCCCAAAACAACCGATCGAACGTGAGGCCTGTGAGGAACTGAGAGTGACGATAAAGGCGGACCCCACCGTATTGGTATTCGAAGGAGAAATCCAACCTCCCCGTTCGATCCACTCTGGGAACATAGATCCCAGCCAGGTAACCACTATCCTGGATAAGCCATTTGCGTATGTCGGATGGCGTGATATCGTCGAACACGGCCTCGCCGTAAAGTTGAAGGCCTCGTAGGCCCGGGATATTGACCCGGATGTCGAAGCCCCCGATCTTGTTCGAAAAGAACACATCCGCATCATTCACAAATAGGTCGACGAGAAAGATGTGATCGGTTATCCGCTTACCCAGCGACGCTTCCGGTGCACCCTCACCCCCGGCCTCCACCACGAAGCTGCCCCCAATCTCGAGCCACTCCACCGGCCTAACACTCACCTTGTAGCCAAGGATGTACGAATTCAAAAAGTGGCGAGAGCGGTCGGCCGCCGTAGTCGCAAAGAATAGCGACGCCTTGAATGACCCGAGAAACCGAAAGATCCCGGGGAGCACGCGTGGCTCGGCATTCGATAGCTTGACCATGTCGAACCCGCGGGCGTTCTCCGACAGCATCAACCCGGCATGGCGGCCTTGTCCCCAAACCATGTTTGCACGACCGGCTTGAATGGCAACATTACCCAGCACCAACTTGCCGTACGCCTCCTGAACTGCAATGTCGTTGACATTGGCAGCGGAGCCACGGACTTCAGAGAGCTGCAGCCGTGGATGAGCGTACACCACCAGCCGCCTCGACAGACGTGCCCAATGAACAGTCTCGACCGATGCTGTCAGGCCGTCCACCAGCTTTCGGCCCTGGCGATAACCCAGCAACGGATTGATCGCTGCATCCGCACTTCCCAGGTTGGCTCGCACCAGCCGGGGAGGACTCCGGGCGCCCGTTAACTCGAGATGTAGTTGGTCGACGGCGCGAAACGCTGTAAGGGTCTCGAGTTCCGAACCGAATCGCCGCTCGAGTCGCTCTACGAGGTCACGGACGTAATCAGAACGTGTTGCGTCTAGTCGACCGCGGGCCTGCTGGGCGAAACGAGCAAAATCCAGCCGAGTGTACGGCCGCTGACCTACGATCCCGGGATCTACCAAACCAAACGACTTCAATTTCTCGAGATCGCGATATACCAGATCCAATGTTGAGACATTTACGGACGCCTGCCCCACAGCTTGGTGCGTACAAGTGAGGGTTATAAGCAGGCAAGCTCCGACAGATCGGATTACTCTCACAATCAGCGTCCACACAACCTTGTGTTGGTTCAGTTACTAGAGTGAACGTAAGGGCGGTGGGCACAAGCGGATAGACACGACGAAGGTTTTTCGAGATGACTCTCGGCGTTATCCTCATGGCATCGCTTTGCTACGGCTCACATCAACTTGCTTACCGCTGGCCCCGGATTCTAATCGGCGTTCTGCTGCAGCGACGTCCACTGCACGTCTCGGTGGTCGAGGCGCCAAGTTTGGCGTGTTCATTCGACCCCCAGCAATACACAACGCGGTTGGTGGTGACCCCGCAAGTATGATCCGCACCAACACTCACCGACCGGAATCGAAGCCGGCCGGAAACGCGTGCAGGAACGGCACGGACATCGCCTGCACCGACCCGAGAGCCGTCTCCAAGCTGGCCGCTGCCATTGGCACCCCAGCAGTACGCCTCACCACCGGTCGTTATCCCACAGCTATGACCACCTACACTCACCATCCGGAAGGAGAGGCCGCCTGAGACGGCCACAGGGAGGGCACTGCTGGTCCTGCTGCCCGTGCCGAGTTGCCCACTGCTATTGGCGCCCCAACAGTACACCTCACCGCTGGTACTCACGCCGCAGGCATAAGCCAGAGCAGCGGCCACTGACCGAAACGTGACATCAGCACGAACTGGTTCCGGAGAAAGATGAGCGTCTTGGTCTGTGGAGCCGTTGCCGAGCTGCCCGCTCCGGTTCATGCCCCAACAGTATGCCTGGCCGCCAACGGTGACGCCGCAGGTGAAAAAGCCACCGGCGCTTATCGATTGGAAAGCAAGCTGGCCGGAAACGCGAACGGGTGAGTTGGATCCACGCTGCGTCCCGTCACCGAGGGCGCCGAGGGTGTTGTCCCCCCAACAGTAAGCTTCGCGGCTGGCGTTCACGCCGCATGTATGCCGAAAACCGGCGCTCACGGCGGCAAACCTGAACCCACCCTGGACGGGGACACCAGCAGCAACCGTCGACCCGACGCCGAGTCGGCCCGAGGTATTGCGTCCCCAACAGTAGGGTACACCGGCAGCGGTGAGGCCACATGTGTGTGCCGCCTCGTCGTTGTGGCCGCTGTCCAGGGCTTGGAACCTGACTCCACCGGCGACGGGCACCGGCATGATCCGGTCAATGCGCGAGCCGTCGCCAAGCTGGCCATCGCTGTTCGCCCCCCAGCAGTAGGCAGGGCCGCTCACAGTGAGGGCGCAGGTGTGCCAGACTCCGGCAGTTACCGCAGCAAATTCGAGAGCCGTAACCTTCAGCGCCGCGCCACCCGCTGCCGGTCCACTCATGGCGTTGATCGTCGTCGATCCCCTTGCCCGCCCCCTTACCAGTCCCGTGGAGTCGACCGTGGCGACCGCCGTATTTGCACTGGACCAGGTAACCGTGGCGTTGCCCACGGTGTGGCCGTTTGCATCTCTTGGTATGGCCGTGAAGCGGGTCGTGTCATCGTTCAGTATGGAATCAATCTCCCCGGTTACCTCGACGGTGAATGTCACCTGATTCACAGCGAGCAGGACCGACCCGGCAACGCCATCGGGTGTCGTGGCGGTGATCGTCGCCGATCCGTTGGCTACGGCTGTTGCAAAACCGGCGGCATTCACGGTGACCACCGAAGAATTTGAGACCGTCCAGATGAACGCTGTGCCGGAGATAGGGTTACCGCTCGATCCGCGCGCGACTGCATTGAGCCGCACGCTGTCGCCAACCGCAGTGAGCGTGGCAAGCGGCCGGATGACTTCCACGGTCGCGACCGCCTCGGGCACATCCACACCCTCCACAACCGGTATGCTCACGGTCAACTCAGCAGAACTGGAGACTCCGCCCGTCGTGGCCATGATCGTGGTCGTTCCCGTTGCCACCGTCACGACTTTCCCCATCCTATCGACCGCGGCCACACTGGTATCCGAGGACCTCCAGTCGAAAATCCGGCCGGGGATCGTGTTGCCCGACGTATCCCGCGCGACCGCCTCAAACTGCACGATCACGCCTAGGGCTCTCACCGTGTCTGCGGCCGGACTGATATCGAGGACCGCGACCGCAACGGCCTCCTGTTCGCCTGACACCCCGCAATACGCGTAGACGTCCATGTCGCTCGGTGGCGATGGAATTTCCATCTCACCTCTGCGCACGGCGCTCCAGCTTTCCATGCTCTCCACACACACGGCACCATTCTGGAAGGCCCACTCAAGAAAGCCATCAGGCGGATTCCGGACACTGCTGAGGTTGGCTCCCGTCACGCTCCGAATTTCGCGCCAGCCGCGGATATCCAACAGCGACGCCCCCATGAGGTTCACACTCTGAAGGTCGGCGCCTCGAACATCGCTACTGTCCAGTGTAGCACCAAGAAGCGTCGCTCCACCAAGGCGGATATCGGCAAGCGAGGCTCCCCTGAGCGAGGCGTTACTCAAGTCAGAACCCATCAAGTTGGATGACGATAAGACGGCACCATCGAGGTTGGCCCCACGGAGGTTGGCATTCCCAAGAAATGCCGCGCCCGCCCTGGCATATCGAAGGTCGACACCCTCGAGATCAGCCGCCTGTACTAGAATGGTATCACCAGGCGTCCAGCCATCGAGTTTGGTGGATACCTGTTGCGCGGTAACGTCGGCATAGGCCCGATAGCCTATCATCCGCAAGGTGGTTTGTAGCCGCGAGTCTACGGACTGTGACAGCGGCTTCCATCCTAATAACGCAGCGGCCGAGAGGAAAACAACGCCCGCTAGGCCGATGACAGCCGCAACACGAGGGGACGTGCCTAACCCCTTCACCACTTGGCTCAGGCGGAACGGAGTCTCCTCTTCGCCACGCAGCGTCTCGGTTGCACCGCGATAAGACGCGAAGCCGAAGCCGACACAAGCCGCGACAAGGACGACATGCAGCGCCGTTACAGGAAGGTCGTGCCTCGGCACAAGTCTTGCCCAGAAAAGATACAGGGTGAACGGCACAACCCACCACCCGAGCATCACTTCGATCATCGAGCGGAGTCGGGACCAAGACGAACGTTCCGCCGGCAGCCACGCGGCGTGGGAACGTATCAAGCCCGCCAGAGGCCAGGGGGCGAATACCTCATCCAGACGTCGGGCGTCCGGGAACACGGCTGGGAGTTTCGCCAGCTCCCTGAATACGCGCGGCGTGTAGCGGTGGAATTCGACAAAAAACGCGAGCAGGAGAACCGGTGCCGCCCAATAGAAAACAAACGTGGGAATCTCAATCCCGATGATCGGCAGAGGGAACGATGCAAACTTGGATATCAAGTTTACATCGGTCATTGTGGAGATGGTCAGCCACGAATACGCACTCGCCGCCAACGTCGTGAGAAAGTACAGGCGGGCATTCTTCCACATTTCGGTGACGACCTTCAAGCCACGTAATCCGGTCATTCCTTCCGGTAGGGTGGCGCCGGCGAGATTCGCACCCGCCAGCTGTTCTTCTGTTACTCCTTGCGCCTCGGAGAGGTTTGCGTCCTGCAGATTGGTGTCCAGCAGTACGGCTTGAGTCAAGTTGGCGCCGCGCAGATCGGCGCCGGCAAGGTTAGCCCCGCGCAGGTTGGCTCCAGCGAGGTTGGCCCGCTCCAGGTTCGCCGCGGCGAGGTTCGCTTGCACCAGGTTGGACCCTGTGAGGTCAGCTTCAGAGAGGTACGCCTCCTGAGCGTCGGCGTTGGCGAGCAAGACCCCCGACAGCTTGGCCTGGTAGAGGAAGCCCTGCTGCAAGTTCGCTCGCTGTCCCTCCGCCCCGTCCGACTCAACCCACCGGCGGTGCGCTTGCAGCATCCCCTTCAGGTCGCCAAAGACCAACGAAGTTCGTCGCGGCCGTCCCTCGGAGGTTCCGCTGTCAGAACCCTCCGACTCCGCGGTTGGTTCTAACTCTAGGTCATCCTGTATGTCATCGTCCCCGAAATCTGGAACAAGGAACTCCAACTCGTCATCAGTCACTGGATCTTACCCTCGTCGCGGTGCGAGTCGGCATCCGTTCCGAAGAACGGCAGATCGCGGCGCGCCCGGCAACTCTGGCCGATATTCAAGTGGGGATTCCGACCAACCCGTGTGGCAACCCGTTGACCTCATCGAGCGATGCACCGAAATTACGTCCTCGGAGATCAGGGGTATGGCTCTTGGGATATCGTGGGGAAAACCCCGTTCCCCCGGATGTGCTGGCCCATCTTGGAGAAGGGGACCATTCACGACCATGCCGCAGGAGCATCCAAGGTCGCAAATGATGAGCAGACCGCCATCCCGCCGACACCGAGTTCCCCCTCAAGGCCAGACGTTGAGCGAGGGCGGCCGTGAACACTTCGAGAGTGTCGGCCATGAGGAACGGCTCCCAATGTCACAGTTACGTACAGAATACAACCGACGGGCCTCGAGGGCCAGCTTCCCGGCTTGGGTGGGGAATATCGAATATCGAATATTGAATATTCAATATTGAATATTGGACATTGGATTAGGATATTCGACTGTCCCTCAGTCCGTGATCGAGTAGCGGAAGTACGTGGCAGGATTGCCCCGTGGAGTGAACCGCTCACCGCGCCCCCAACCACCCTCTTCAATCCCAGCGCTGTTTGCCAAGCCGGCGTGCGCCACAACGACCACTTTGTCGCCGGGTGAAACCCCAAGATCGGCCAACGGAATTACGTATGCAAACTCTGATACCATGGGCGCGTGCGCGGTCCGGTGAGGAAACCGCCCTACTATCGGAATGCCGGCCTCTCCTGCACGCGGTATGCCGCCCAAGGAAGACGCCACTATCAACTGAGTCTCTGCCAGTCTCCAGCCGTCGGCCGCCCGGAAGGTGATCCGCAGGTCGTCACCCTGAACCTCGAGACACACCTCGCCGACGATCATCGCCGATGGATCCGGTTGACCAGCCACCAACTCCACACACGTCTCGTCGTTCAGCACGGCGGGCCCGGCGAATACCGCTAGAAAGCCTGAAATAGCAAGTACGGCGTATTGCATGGAATTCCTTCCCTTCGGCGCAGCAGATTTTCGACCGTATCGATCGGCTGCTGCGACTAGTCCGCTTTTTCACAAATACGAAGATGTATGAGAAGGGAGCAAAGCCCTTTTTGACAGGATGACAGGATAAACGGGTCGTAATTGGCATGATAATATCCCGTCTATCCTGTCCAAAAACCTCCGCGGTCTCTCGCGGTGATAACGTCACCGCAATTCCGGCCCTTGGTACTAGTAGATCGGTGTCACCGGCAGGACTATAGCTTCTCCCCGCGCGCTGCCGAGCTGGAGCACCATCGCCGCAACCATCCCGCCTTCCACCGTCAACGTTCCCTGAAAGTTCGCCAACGATGCGCGGGGAAAGATCTCTTCGATCCGCTGCGCGGCATGGCCGTTTGCCGGGATCCGCATCGAGGCAGTGCCCCGGGAAATCGCGCGCCCGCTCGCATCGCGTAGGGTAAGGTTGAGCGTTACATCCGAGCCCGTACTGTGTAACGCGACCATCGTGGTCACGCCCGCTTCTTCATTGCGCTTGACCGGCGAGATGAACCCGTCGATGGGCCGGCTCGGTGAGAAGCCCACCCGACCCACCCCGGGAAACCCGACATGCAGCAGCCCACCGTCAAAGCCCTCTTCGGTGAAAACCACGCGCGCCGACCCGGTCACCATCGCTCCCTCGCCGCTCGTGGTGAACACCTGCGTCCCCGCCGTCAGTGTCAGCGGTACGCTGCTGACGGATCCGAGTCCTTCGAGGTCAATCTCCCACGGGTTGCCGGCGTCGTCGAAAAAGTCCAGCCTGCCTCTGACAGTATCGCCCTGAACTTGGGGAATGTTCAACAACATTATGGAGGACACCACGCCGTCCCCGTTGGCGATATGAGGGAAGAAGACTGTTCCCGTCAATCCGGTCGGCACATACGGGATGAGAGGAGACATGAGGACTTCATCGCCGCCCGATCGCAGTTGCACTGCGGCGGCGGCCATTGGCCCTCCCTCGATAACGATGAAGCCTTCGAAGTCTGAAACCCTCGGAAACAGCTCGTGCACAAAGCCCGTGAAACGGGCGTTAGCGGGCACGGGGATGTCAGTCGCTTCGACCTCCTGCTGACCTGCTCCCAAGGTCAGCTTCAGGGATGTTTCCGTGGCACCGTTCATGACGGTAATGCGTGTGCTGATACCGGCGTCGCGATCGATCGCCGCCGGGGCAATGAAACCACTCAGGAACTGGCTCTCCGCAACACCTACGCTGCCCAACTCCGGAAGGGCCGTTTCGACCACGCCACCAACCGGTCGGTCGGCCTGTATACGGACGGATGCCCGCAGCGGCTCGCCCGATCCAGCCGTTGCAAGATCTATGCTCCCCAACGGGGGAATGCTGATGGTGAAACTGGTCTGCGGAGCATTCCCGTTGATTGCTACGGCGAGCGGCGTGCCATCGTCGGCCACGAAATCGACTCTACCACTGACAGCGTCGTCTCGTGAGGGATTGGTGAGATGCAGTACGGAAGAAACACCGGCTCCCATGCTGATGTCCGCGAAGAAGTGCATATACACGATCTCCTCGAACCCGGTAACGGCATACACGCCGCCGGTCAGGGGGTCGGCGAGAAGAAACGCGTTTACGGAATCAGAAAAGCCCGCTATCGGCGATATATCGCCCGGGTCGAAACCGTTCAGTACTAGCGTATCCGAACTCACCGTTATGGTGGTGTCGGCAACCGCGGTTGCGGAGTCGGTGACCGTCACAACGGTGTCCATTGTCGTGCCCCCATCCACCGACTCTATCCGGTCACGAGAGACATCCCCCGCCCTCAGCATGACGACATCGCTGCCGGGCCCGCCGGTGATCTGGTCGGTACCGATACCCCCAAGCAGCCAATCGGCACCGGCGTCTCCGTTCAGGACGTCGTCGCCCGGACCGCCCCGCAGGTAGTCTGAATCCGGACCTCCCCGTAGGTCGTCGCTCCCCGTCCACCCGAAGAGCGTGTCGGCGCCGGCGCCGCCGCGCATCACGTCGTCCCCTTCCCCACCACTGAGGATGTCATTCCCCGCGCCGGCGATAATCATGTCGTTCCCGTCGCCACCCCCCAACACGTCGTCGCCTGCGCCGCCGTCGAGGTGGTCAGCCCCGTCGTACCCGATGAGGAAATCGTTGCCGGCACCGCCGACCAGAACGTCCGCACCGTCTCCGCCGTCCAAGAAATCGTCGCCCGGACCTCCGTCCAGATTGTCGCTCCCGTCGGCCCCGATGAGGGTGTCGTTGGCCGCCCCACCGAGGAGAATGTCGTTGTCATCTTCGCCATCGAGATTGTCATTGCCATCGCCCCCGATGAGGATATCGCTCCCGTCGCCGCCGTCGATCTGATCGTCGCCGCCACCACCGTACACCACGTCGTCCCCGGCGTCTCCATCGAGCACGTCGTTCCCGTCGCCACCGTCCAGCTGGTCACGCCCCTCACCACCTTCCAGCACATCGTCGCCGGGTCCGGCACGCAGGACGTCGTCCCCATCCTCCCCGAACAGCCAATCGCGACCCTCGCCCCCGGTTAGAACGTCATCGCCGTCTCCCCCCTCCAAGACATCAGAGCCAGCACCGCCCTCCAGGTCATCCCTGCCGGCCCCACCGCGCAGTACGTCGTCGCCGCCCAAACCCACGAGCCGGTCATTACCCGCTCCGCCCTCCAGTAGATCGTCACCCTCACCACCTCGCAGGACATCGTCCTGATCCCCACCCCGCAGCGTATCTGCTGTGACACCCAGCTGCATATCTGTGTGATCGGCCGCGAAGGATGGAAGGAGCGATGGCCCTGGGGCCTGGGGCGGGGGCTGACTGCCAACGGCGAAAAGAAGTGTGACGACGGGCAATGCAATGAGGAGCCGCATGGTGTCCTCCGGGGTGATGCGATAGGCAGGACGGACCCTAGAGTGCCCTCCGGGCCATCGCTTCAAACTCCCTCTCCCGCCCATTGATCGTCAAGTGGAGCGAGGTGTCGGCGGCCATCCGGCAGCCGATCAAGGGGTCACCGGCGCTTCGGGCCAGGCCTGTATCTCCGTGGTGTACAACATGATAGAGCCGACCCGTGATCTGGGGGTGAATCGAGCCTCAAAATGCGGACGAGCCTGGACCATCGGGCCAAGCTCGTCGGCAAGAGATCTGCTATTGCGGGCTCCTGAAATCGAGCACACCTTTCTCATCTGTCCACGAAAGGTCCATGCAGCTATCGGGGACATGCAGCGGATGATACGCGTCAATACACTAGGCTCCCTGGACGTCCGGCAGTCCGACGGACTCACGGCCACGGCTGTGCTCAAGCACCCCAAGAGGGTTGCCTTGCTCGCGTATCTGGCCGTCGCCCGCCCGAACGGCTTCCACCGCCGGGACACCCTCCTTGGCCTGTTCTGGCCCGAACACGACACCAGCCACGCCCGAATGTCGCTGCGTCAGGCCCTGTGCGGCTTGCGGCGCGATTTGGGTAGCGACGTCATCGTCACACGTGGGCGCGAAGATGTGCGGCTCAACTGCGATCGCTGCGTGTGTGATGCGCGAGAATTTGGCGCTGCCATAGCAGCGGGCGATTGGGAACGAGCCGTTGCCCTCTACGGGGGGCCGTTTCTGCACGGTCTATACGTGAGCGGCGCTCCCGGATTCGAGCGGTGGGTCGACGATGAACGGGACCGTTTGGCGCGTGCTTACGCGGATGCAATCGAAAATCTTGCGGTTGGGACGGAAGATCCGGCGGAGGCGGTGAGGCGCTGGCGGCAGCTCGCCGATCACGACCCATATAGCAGTCACGTGACGTTAGAACTCATGAAGGCGCTAGTGGCAGCGGGGGATCGTGCCGCGGCAATCCACGCTGCAGTCAAGCACTCCTCTGTGCTCAACACCGATCTAGAAACTGCCCCGGATCCGGAGGTCACGGAGTTTGCCCAAGAATTGCGAGGTGAACGCACCGAGCTGCTCGAGGCCGTGACGGTCGATGTGCTCGTGGGTGCAACCAAGGTCCCCACCTCCCCGTCCACGACTCCGCGCCCATCCTCTCGACAGCCATCAATGAGAGTCAGGACCGCCATGCTGGCTTTGGTGGCACTCTTCGTAATCCTTGGCACCCCATTGAGGAGTGGGATTGCCAGTTTGACGAACGCACCGATGGAATCAGCTGCTGCGTTGTCGGCGTGGGAAGCGATGTCTGCGCAATGGAGCGGATCGGGTAGCCCGCCTTGGACGACGATCATGGGCGATAGCCGGCTGGTGTTTCCACTGGGGCTTGGCACCTTGCTCACCTATGACGGAAGCCGTTTGGATTATCTCTTGGTGCAAGAATCGTGGAAACCGCATGCCGATGGTGATGGCCAAATCGAAATGCGGCGCGGCTTTCCGGCTCTCGCCCTCGCGTCGGAAGGTGCAATTGATGGCGATTTTGGGCCGAAGCTACTTGATGAGGAGAACGGCGCAGGCGCTCTGTGGACGACACCAACAATCCCCGAATGGATTCTGACCGCGCTGGAGAGCGAGCCGGACTTGCCCGACGGGCGGGCTAATATCAGTCGGCCCGACTGTGTCATAGTTCAAATCGGGCAAGGAGCGAGAGTCTTGGAGCAATGTGGCGTTATGAACGCAGACGGGTCTCCGACGATTGTCCTGCTCGACAAGGACGGCAACCTCAAGCGGATAATCCACTAAGAACGATCTAGGCTGGTCGTTAGATGGTCAATTCACCCCTAAATCACGGCTGGGCTCGATCTTGTAGAATGGGCCCGTCGTGGTATCCGATGAGTCGGCTCGACCCCGTCGAGTGCCCAAGCGGGTGAGTGTTAATTTTGGGAATCCATAACGTTGGAGGCAGTATGCACCACTTGGCCTTCGTTTCACCGGCTGCCGCCGACCGTCGCTGGCGGGCTTTTCTCCCCCAAATACTCATGGCCCTGCTGGCGGTTTCACTCGTTGCCCCCGCACCGGCCAACCTCGCAGCTCAAGCGTCCACTGCGGACATGGCGCGTCCTGATCTGACCGAGGCACAGCAGGTTTTCCATGTGCTCAATCGCCTGGGGTTCGGGCCGCGACCCGGAGACATCGATCGAGTGATGGCCATGGGGATCCAGGCCTACATCGAGCAACAGCTTTATCCGGATGCCATCCCCGACCCGGTGGCAGAGCGGAAGATGGCCGGCTACACGACCCTGCACCTCACGATCGAGGAGGGAGTGCAAGCTTTTCTACCGGTCGGCTCACGGGGCATCCGGCGGCGCGAAAGTGCCCAGCGCAAGGCGGAGATGGCTGATCGAAGGGCCGAAGCAGGGGCAATCCCCCGTCTTGCCGTGCACCCCGGCTCGGCGAGCATGAGACGGCGCTTGCTCAACCCGCAGGCCTCCAGCATGGCGTCCAACCTCGAAAAGCCCCAACAGTATGAGTTGTATCAATCCCGGCTCATCCGGGCCGTGCACAGCAAGCGGCAGCTGCAGGAGATGCTGGTCGACTTCTGGATGAATCACTTCAACATCCAATTCGATCTCGGCGATCCTTACCTGGTATCGGATTTCGAAGAGCGTGTGATTCGTCCCCGGGTCTTGGGCAATTTCGAAGATCTCTTGGTGGCGACGGCCACTTCCCCAAGCATGATGCGGTACCTCGACAATTGGGTGAGCTCGGCTCCAGAGGAGGTCGTGCAGCAACGGCTGGAGGCCGGGCACCCGGTCTATCCCACGGGAAAAGACGGCCGCCGTGCCTTGGCGCTCCGGAGGCGCCAGCCCTTCTTCGACCAGGCCAAGGGGCTCAATGAGAATTACGGCCGGGAGCTGATGGAGCTGCACACCCTCGGCGTGGACGGGGGTTACACCCAGGAAGACGTCGTTCAAGTGTCGCGCGCCCTGACGGGATGGACAGTCACGGGCATCCGAGACGATGGGACGGACGGCTCATTCGTGTTCGATCCGCTGCTCCACATAGAGGGAGACAAAGTGGTGCTCGGCCAGACGATAAAATCGGGCGGCATGGAAGAGGGAAGCCAGATCCTCACCCTGCTGGCGCATCACCCTTCCACCGCACATTTCATCTCGACGAAGTTGGTGCGCCGCTTCGTGGCCGACGAGCCGCCCACCGACATTGTCGAGGCCGCCGCCGCCACGTTCCAGCGCACAGGCGGGGACATTCGCGAAGTCTTGAGAACGATCTTCACACATCCTGAATTCTTCTCGCCAAGCTATTACGAGGCGAAGATCAAGAAGCCGATCGAAGTAGTGGCCAGCGGGTTGAGGGCGGTAAACGGCGAGATCGACTTCCCGGACGGCGACGACAACATCAACATCGGACAGAATCAGATAGTCAACAATTTCTCCAATCGGATGGAGCAGTTCTTGATCGTGATGGGAGAGCCGATTTACGGACACGAGGCTCCCGACGGCTTCCCCGACGTTGCCACTGCGTGGATCAGTACCAGCAGCGTATACCGGCGCATGGAATTCGCGATCGCCCTCACGAGCGGCAAGGTTCCCAATGTGACGATCGATTTGGAAGCGGCCCACTCGTTGTTCCAACAGCTGGGCTTCCCCGAGGCGACTCCCGACCAGATCGCCCAA
>JADFIT010000056.1 GCA_022566515.1 Gemmatimonadota bacterium | reverse complement strand
GATCCCGGCCGCCTCATAGCCGAGTCGTGAGGGGCATTCGGGGGCATCCAGGTATCGTCCCTGCCGGAACATGACCTCGGCACGGTTGAGCCCGATGGCCTCCACCTTCAGCCGGACTTCGCCCTCGCCAGGTTGGGCAAGAGGCAGGTCCTCGATCTTCAGCACCTCAGGTCCGCCCGTTTCATGAAAGCGAACGATCTTTGGCATGGCGGGCCTCCTGTAAGGACCTGGTTGGTTTGCCAAACGCAACGACCGGTCGTCTGGTTCCCGTTTCTATTCGGCCCACGGCAACAACACGATGCTGCCTTTGACCTCATTGTTGGCGATCAAGCGGTGCGCCTCGGCCGCTTGGCTCAGCGGCAGCGCGCGGTCGAGCAGCGGCTTGATCCGACCCGCTTTGATCTGTTCGAGGCCCCATTGGAGATCCTCGATGTCGCTGGCCATCGTTCCCCGCAGCTGTTTCTGGGGGAAGAACAGGCTCTGTACGTTGAAGGTGACCTCCGTGCCCGCCGCAAAGCCGAACGCCACGACAACACCCAACGGTCTGGCTGCGTCAATACTTTTGGAAAAGACGTCGCCGCCCAGGTTGTCGATTACCACGTCGGCGCCGGAACCGTTCGTCCACTCCTTGACGCGCTCGACGAAGTCCTCGGTCTTCATGTTGATCACGAGGTCGGCGCCGGTGCGCTCGGCAAACTCACGCTTGTCTTCGTTGCGGATGGTGGTGGCCACCTTGGCTCCCAACACCTTCGCCACCTGGATCAGCATGCTGCCGGAACCCGACGCGCCCGCGTGGACGAGCACATGGTCGCCCGCCTTTACTTCTCCAACGTTCTTGACCGCGCGCACTGCGGTGGCCAGCACCACCGGCAACGTCGCCACCAGCTCGGGATCCAGACCCGTATCGTCCTTCACCGTGGCCCGGGCCGGCACCTCGATGTACTGGGCGTAGGTGCCCGCTATGTGCAATCCGGGCAGGGCAAAGCTCGGCGCGGTGGCGGTGGGACGTATGTTGGCCTCCGCATCGTCAGATGCGCCGTCGCGAGCGCGAGAATCTACTGGCCGCGTTACGCCAGACGAACTGGCGGATCTACGGTCCCAGTGGCGCGGCCGATCTGCTCGGCGTGAAACCGACGACCCTGACCTCACGTGTCAAGAAGATGGGGCTCGAACGGCCACGCCCCAGGTGGTAGCTTCCCCGCGGCCCGCACTCAGCGTCAGCTGGAGTCCGACACAGGTCGGGCCAGCTCCGCGGTGATCGCCTCGGTGATGGCTCGCGCTACCTCACTCTGTAGCGCCAGCACGTCCTGAAGATCCCACTCATAGTCGGTGGCCCACAAATGGCGGTCCGTCATCGCATGGATCAACTGGGCGCCGATCCGCACTCGGTCTCCAACCCGGAGCACGCTGCCTTCAACAATGGCATCCACGTTCAGCTCGATAGCGATGTCCGGCAACGATTTGTCCGTCTCCCTGTATCGCATGACCGACCGCCGAGAACTCACGGTGAACGCACTGACCTCGGCCAGCCTCGTGATGAGCAAGTCGGTCATCCCATCCACAAATGGCTGCTCCAATGCGTCGCCGGAAAGATTGACGAACGGGAGCACTGCGAGCGACTCGATGCGCTGCTGGATTGCTACTGGCTGGGCATCCCCCGGCTGATTCAACAACAAGCTTGCACCCGCCAAGATGAAAACGAAGGCGAGCACACCGACAAACTTGTAAGCTGGGCGTCCCCATCTCGCCGGCGCCGCCGCCGTCCCAGTGTTCAGCTCCCGCAGTGCCTTGGCGAACTCGGAGGCGTCAGCAAAACGATCCTTTCGGGATTTCGCAAGTGCTTTCCTGACCACATCATCGAGGGCTTGGGGCACGTCCCGCCGATATTGCAGCACCGACGGAATAGGGTCGGTCAAATGCAGCGCGAACAGGTCCTCGACATTTTGTCCACGATACGGCTGCCGTCCGGCAAGCATCTCGAAGAGGACACATCCGAGACTGTACACGTCCGTTCGGCAATCGACGTCGCCCCCAAGGGCTTGCTCGCCGCTCATGTATGCCGGAGTACCAATGGGCACGCCGCGTACGGTGAAATCTTCGCCACATCCGGCGCACATCGCCTGCGCGATACCGAAATCCGCCAGGCTGGCGTGGCCGTTGGCGAGCAGAATGTTCTCGGGCTTGATATCTCGATGCACGACATCGTGGCTGTGGGCGAAGCTCAATCCATCGGCGACCTGGAGGGCAAGCCGAACCGCTTCCTCAACCGGCAACTTGTTTTTTCGCTGAAGCCGGGTCCGCAGGGACTCCCCATCGACGAACGGCATGACGTAGTACAGCAAACCGTTGGCTTCGCCGGAGTCATGGAGCGACAGGATGTGTGGATGGTTGAGCCCGGCGGCGACCTGTATCTCTCGGAGAAACCGATTCGCTCCTACCGATTCAGCCAACTCGGGCCGGAGGACCTTGACGGCAACCTTGCGATGGTGCTTGATATCCTCGGCCAGGTAGACGATTGCCATCCCCCCGGCACCCAGCTCCCGCTCAATCACATAGCGGTCGGCGAGGGCCTCTCTGACATCGTCGAGGAGGTTGTCTGTCTCCATTCGGTCGGGTTCCAAGAATGCGAGGTAACAAGCATGGCAGCCTGACTGGCAGGGTGCTGCCGCTCAGACTTCTGACGCGCCTACCTTAGGAAACCGCTACCCAGTGGTGTCGGTTCCGCTTGCGCTGTGAAGTTGCCTTCACAAGCCAGTCGGTCCCGTCACGATTCCACCGGCGACCCGGGTCGCGAGCGTTCATTGAGTATGAAGCTGGGTGATGTGTCGCGTTTGTTTCTCGACCGAGGGTCTAGCTTCCTTGACTGTCGCGGTGGCGACAGCCGGCTTGCCACACAGGGAACTCGCGTCGATCAACGGTCATCCCGCAGCTCCTTCCCGGGATTCCTGTTTGCGGCTCCGGGACCGAGGGGAATGGCGTCCATGGCGTCCTGGCTTGGGACCAACTCGGCGTCACCCGAAGCGTATTCATTGAGCTGAAGGATGTACGCTATGACGTCGGCGTAGGTCTGCTGGGTCAGACTGCCCGGATTGTCCTCGGGCATCGTCCGGACCACCTGGCGAAAGAGATCCCATACTGTTTGGCGCTGCCACTCCGACTCGAAATCGGGACCTCGGAATTCACTCACGAAATGGCACTCGCTGCAGACCTGCCTGAACTTCCGCCGGCCCCGGGCAGCTTGCTCCAGCGAGTAGAATCCCAGGGCGGAGGGCTGCCGCGCAACAGCCGTGGGTGTTGGGGCCTCGACCGCAGTAGCACAGCCAAGCAGCACTGCCAGCGCCGCGGCCGCTACAATCAGCATCCGTTGTGGCATCGCATCTTCGTTTCCGTTACGGCCCCACGAACCTGTGCCCGGGCAGGGTCATTAGGCAAGATGCGTATGATTTGCAACGCTCCGGCCTCGGAGGCCGCTCAGTCGCGCTTCGCGGACCAACTCCCCTCTCGTCCCCGATCGGGGTTTGGTCCCTCCCCCTCGCGTACACAGCCATTGCTGCACATCTTAAAGAATCGCTTATGCACGACGAACGCCGTGTCGAGTGCCCCGATGTGCGTAACAGATTTGTTGACAATAGGTTACGCTGTAGAGGCACAACATCTGGGGCCAGCGGCATCGCGTGCACAAGTGCATGAGTCATGCGCCAGCCTCGAAAGGGAGCCATTGGATGTCCCGCGACGGTTTTGATCTCGCGCTGAGCATCGGCGGTGCCGCCGGTCAGGGAATCGCTACGCCCGGCAACATACTTGCACGAATCATTGTGCGCCGCGGCCTCCACTTCAACGCCTACAACGCCTACCAATCGATCATCCGGGGCGGCCACATCTTTCTCACCATCCGGGTGAGCGACCGGCCGGTTCACACCCATGGCGACAAGATCGACCTCCTCGTGTGCCTCAATCAAGACACGATGGACCGTCACCTCAGAGTAATGGGCTCGGGGACCCGGGTGGTCTTCAACAGCGATACGATCAAGGCCGGCGACGCCGGGGACGGAGTCCAACTGTGTCCCCTCCCCGTCTCCGATCTCACCGAAAAAAACCGCAACAAGCTGATCCAAAACACGGTTGCCCTCGGCGCCATGACCAGCCTGCTTGGGTTGGACTTCGCCGTACTCGAGGATGGCCTGACGTTGGCGCTGCAGCGGAAGGGCCAAGCGGTGGTGGACGAAAACCTGGGCGTGGCCCGCAACGGGTTCGAATATGCTCGGGACCGCTTTGAACCCTTCGCTAGCGCGATGCCCATGGGGCCCAAACCGCTTGCGGTGTGGAGCGGCAACGAGGCGTTGGCCATGGGCGGCGCGGCAGCCGGCGTCAAGTTTTACAGTGCCTACCCCATGAGTCCTGCGACGGGAGTGCTCCACTGGATGGCCAAGAACGGTCGCGAACTCGGCATCATGGTCCGCCAGGTGGAGGACGAGATCGCCGTGGCCAACATGACCATCGGCGCCGCCTACACGGGGTGCCGTGCGATGTGTGCCACGTCGGGCGGTGGATTCGCGCTGATGACCGAGGCCATTGGGAGTGCGGCAATGATGGAGATTCCCGTCGTGTTTATCAACGTTCAGCGGGCCGGACCCTCCACCGGCGTTCCCACCAAGACCGAGCAGGGAGACCTCTGGCAAGTGCTCGGCGCGAGCCAGGGGGATTTCGAGCGTTTTATCGTGGCGCCACGGAACGCGCTCGACGCATTCAACACCATCCCGGAGTTGTTCAACCTGTGCGAGAAATATCAGTGCCCGGGTATAGTGCTGTCCGACCTGTTGATTTCCGAAGGCACGTTCTCCGTCGATCCCGATGAAATCGACATGGGTCCGAAAATAGATCGCGGTGAGTTGATCACGGAACCGTCGACGACGAACGGCTACAAGCGGTTCCTCGACACCGAAACCGGTATTTCCCCCCGTGCGTTGCCCGGCCTCGAGGGATACGTGCACATCGTTGCCACGGACGAACAAGACGAGGACGGGCGTTTGATCAGTGACGAGTTCACCAACCCGCACAAGCGTCGCCAGATGGTGGAGAAGCGGGCGCGCAAGTTTGGGCAGGCGGCCGGGCTGATCACCGCGCCGCAATTGGAGGGCCCGCCGGAAGCGGACGTCACGCTGATCGGATTCGGCTCAACGTGGGCACCGATTACCGAGGCCGTCGAGCTCTTGCGGCAAGCGGGAATCACTGTTAACCACCTGAACGTGAAGTGGATCGTTCCTCTGCATGCCGGCGTCATCGTCGACATCCTTTCGCGGTCCAAGCGAACGATCGTGGTGGAGAACAACTACTCGGGGCAGTTCTATCGGTATTTGCGGAGTGAGACCGGGCTCGATGTCGACGGCCATATAAGGAAGTTCGACGGTGAGCCTTTCATGCCGCACCACATCGCTGACGGAGTGCAAGAAATCATCGCAGGCAAGACAGACCGGTACGTTCCGGTCCACGAACTCACTGTCTGACGAGGAGAATATCATGGGAGTAGTTGCAACCGACCGGCAGGGTGCCGCTCAGCTCTCCCCCAAGGACTTCAAAGGGAACATCGATCCGGACTGGTGCGTGGGCTGCGGTGATTTCGGCGTGTTGCGCAGCCTACAGAAGGCGTGTGCCGAGCTGGGCCTCAGGCCACACGAGATATTGACGGTGAGCGGGATCGGCTGTTCTTCCAATCTTCCCGGTTATTTCAATTCCTACGGTATGCACACGCTTCACGGACGGGCACTGGCAGTGGCCACAGGCGCAAAACTGGGCAACCACGAACTAACGGTTATTGCAACTGGTGGTGATGGAGACGGTTACGGCATCGGCGGAAATCATTTCGCACACACGGCACGCCGCAACGTCGATCTGACCTACCTGGTCATGAACAATCAGATCTATGGGCTCACCACAGGCCAAGTATCGCCGACCAGCAGCGTCGGCATGAAGACCAAGAGCACTCCCTTCGGCAGCGTGGAGCGACCGACCAATCCGATCACTACGGCAATCATGAACGGGGCGACGTTCGTAGCACGAGGATTCGCGGGTGATCCTAAGCAGTTGACCGAGCTGATCAAGCGGAGCATCCAGCACGAGGGATTCGCGTTGATCGACGTCTTCAGCCCATGCGTGACCTACAATCACGACAACGACTTTCCGTTCTTCAAGGAGCGCGTCAAGCGTTTGGAAGACGAGGGACACGACCCAGCTGACTGGAAGGCTGCATGCGAAAAGGCTATGATTTGGGGTGATACGATTTACACCGGACTCTTTTTCCAAAGCAGCGAAACCCCAACCCTGCACAAGCTGGAACCGGTTCTAGACAAAGGTGGTGCTCTGGGTCGCCGATCACTGGGGCTGAGACGCGAGCAAGGGGAGCAAATCATCAAGCGCATGATGTGAGCAAGGAGGCCGCGATTACGATGTCGGATGGGGTCAAGGGACACTTCTCGTCGGAAGAGGCTACGCAGATTCACCAAGCAATCGCCGCGGCGCGCTCCCCACTTCTCTGCCCCCGTTGCGGCCAGGCCTTGACCTCGAGCCTTCCGGGTGGCAGATGCAGCAGACATGATGTTTGGGCCCTCCACTGCGACATCTGCCACCAGAGTCTCATCGTGGAAGATGCTGATTACCCAACGCACCAAGCGTCGCCCAGCCTTCACGAATCCCCCCGTCGGCAGACGCACAGTTGATGGCGGGGCTAGATAGTTCAGCTAGCCGCTTCACCGCCATCCAGCCTCCATCAACACACTCACCGTCCTCGCGGCTCTTGTCTCCTCAACGCCCCTTGGCTGGGCAACCCGAACACAGTGAGATGCTCCTAGGAGCGAGGTGGTCCGCCCTTCAAAGGAGGATTCGACGAGCTATACAGGCTGCCTCGGTCGCAGTGGCGATGTTCACGTTGGGGTTAGCGGCAATCCAGAAAGCCACAGCACAGGAACGGGGCCGCGTCGGCGTGTCGGAAACGTCACTCGACTCCATCGCCCGTCGGGTCGAGTTCATGTCTCCCCGTAGCGGTCCGCCGGGTACCGTCGTCACGTTGCGCTCGACGAACATGCCGGCGGTCACCCCAGTGCGAATCGCCGTGGGAGCGTTGCGTTTCGGGTTCGAAGAGGTCGCGCAGGTGATGACGAGTGATCGAGGCGTATTGTCCACTACGGTCGAGGTCCCTCAGTGGGCCCAGCGCGACCTCATCCATCGCTTCATCGTTTTCGATTTCTACTTCGTACCGATCGCGCTGTCGGACATCTTTCACGTGACCGACGCAGATGGTATAGTGCTTCGACGAGGGCAACTCACCAACGAAGGGGTGGAGTGCCCCGCCCTGCGCGGTGATGATGGAGTGCTGTACACGCTGATCGGCGACATTGCGGAGTTCGAAGCCGGAGACGAGGTGACGATCGAAGGGACCCTTCCGGACGCAGCGATATGCATGCAAGGAACCACGATTCAAGTCGCTCGGATCCGGGCAGGGCGCGCTATCTTCTAGTCATGGTAACCGATCATCCGAATCGCGAACGTTACGACCGGCTCGAACCCGATCCGGTGATCGAGGCGTACAAACAAGACCTCGATCGCACACTGTTGCGCGAGAATCTGACGAGGTCGGTAACTGAGCGGGTTACGAACCTCATTGCACTCCAGCGTTTGGCTGCCGAGGCTCGAGCCGCCTAACCCAAGATATCGACGCCGTCTACGCGAGGTCGGACGAGAACATTGAGCGCCTAGTGACCGCGCTCAGAGCCCATGAGCCCTACCTCCGGGGCGCTCCACCAAACCTGCCGTTTGAGTGGTCGAGTGCCACAATTCGAAGGGGACTCAACTTCACACTCACGACGACGATCGGCGACATCGATCTGCTCGGTGAGATAACGGGTGGCGGTGGTTACGAAGACCTGCTTCCGCACTCGATAGTCGTTGACCTCTTCGGACACGAATGTCGGTGTCTCGACCTTCCCTGGTTGATCAAAACGAAACGCGCCGCGGGACGACCGAGGGACCTCGAAGCGATTGCAGAGCTGGAAGCGCTACTCGAAGAACCGGAATAGGGCATTCCACTCAGATACCCTGAACCACCTCCCGCATCCATAACTTTGTCGACTCGTCGGGCAGACGCCCAAAAGCAGCCTGGATGTTCTCTTCCATGTGCTCGGGATTCGTCGTCTCGGTCAGCACACACGTGACCGTAGGATGCGCGAGAATATACTTGAGTGAGAACTGCGCCCAGGTCGCGCAGTCGAAGTCCGCCGCCCATTCGGGCAACTCTCGTCCGCTGACCAGCTGAAAAAAGCTGCCGTTCATGAAGGGCCGGTTGATCAGGACGGCCATGCCGCGGTCCTGAGCCAACGGTAACAACCGCTCCTCGGCGCGTGTCTCGACGACAGAATAATTCAGGTGCACGAAGTCCAGCGGTTCGCTTCTCATGAACGCCTCGAGGCGCTCGTAGTCGTTGTAGCTGGAGACCGTGACGCCGATATAGCGCGCTTCACCCGTGTCCTTCCATTCGCGCAGATTGGGCCAGTGAACCTCGAGATCGGTCAGGCTTTGGATTTGGATCAAATCCATGGTGCGCCGGCCAAAGGTCAGCTGCGCTTGCCGCATCTGCTGAATACCGGCTTCCCTGCCTCGAGTGTTGATCTTCGTGGCGAGGAAGAGTTTGTCGCGCAACTCGGGTTCGTTTAGCAGCCGGCCAAATTGACTATCGATCTCCTCGCTGCGCGGTCCGGTATCGACAACGCGGCCGCCGTACTCCACCAGCATCCGCATGACGGATCTGAGCGGATCGGTGCCGGCCTCTGGTATCTGCACGACGGCTTTGGTCGATCCGAACCCGATTACCGGTATGGACTCACCGGTTGCCGGTATCACCCTGAGGGGGATTGCGTCCTGCGCGCGCATTGGGAAAGGACGTGACAGCAACACGCCGAAGCTCGAGAGCTGGGCGAGGAATTCCCGTCTATTCGTCGGTGTCATCATGAATAGCCCCTGCTGTTACCCCGAACCCGGGCTTCCGCCCCGGGGTCCACTTCTATTCGTAGCGGGCGTACTTGATACTGCCAAGAGCGACGTTAGTTCCGAACGATGCCCCGTCATACGTCTGGTAGGAAGCCGATCCCGCCTGCCAACCGGCGTTACAGGTTCGAACGAAATTCACGGAATTCGGGGCTGCGACGGGCATGTGCTGACGGGGAACGGCCCCGAGCCTTTTCCACGACTGGCGCCCGTGACCCCCGACGTGCATTGTATGTCCCCATTGCCGTGGCTCCCCATCGGCAGCGCATGCTTCAGCCGTTTCCCTTCCTTAATTCCACGGCGATGTAAGGGGGCAACATGTCGGGCATCAACACCGGCCGCGTCATCCTCGGCGGCCTGCTAGCGGGTCTCGTTCTCAATATCGGCGAATTCATCCTCAACATGTTGGTATTGGACGAAGAGCGAATGACCGAACTCTACTCGGCGATGAACCTCGACCCTCCGGGCGGGAGTGCGATCGCGATATTCGTAGTATTCGGATTCGTCATCGGCATCACGACAGTGTGGGTGTACGCTGCCGCACGGCCGCGGTTGGGACCAGGACCGAAGTCGGCCGCCATAGTCGCGATACCGATCTGGATCGCAGGGTTTCTCCTCCCAATCATAGGGTATGTGGTTCAAGGGATGTTTCCGACGAACCTCGCTATACTCTCGGCGGTGTGGAGCCTAGTAGAGATGATTGCGTGTGCCATTGCGGGAGCATGGCTGTATACCGAGGGAGAGCCTTCGGGCCGCGGTGCGGTAATGTAAACGCAGCACTGAGAGGGGCGTCGGTCGCCACACCTCGGCGTCTTGCGCCCCTCCAGTTCTTGGGCGCACCGTCCTCCTAGTACTCCGGGCCGGAATTGCGGTGACGTATTCACCCCAAGCCCGCGGAGAACGCAGAGACTGTTCTGGGTGGTCATTCACCCCAATCATCTCTGCGTCCTCGGCGGTCTCGGCGGTGAATATTTTCCCCGCCCGGCCACCCATTGACGCACGCGGACCGCGGAGATGAAGCGGGTGGCGTGCTCCGCGGTGAGATGGTCAACATGTCACCGTACTTGTGACCCGCAGTACTAGCTGTCTTCTGCGGACGAAAGGACGCTACTCATGAAACGCCTTGTCGTATGTTTCGCAGTCTCAGCATTACTGGGCCCGATCGAAGCGGGTGCCCAAGAGCCCGTCGACCTCCAGGCCATCGAGCGTATCAAAGCGGAAGGCCTCGAGCGTTCACAGGTGCTCGACATCTTCGGCGCGCTCACAGACGTCTTCGGCCCGCGTCTCACGGCAACGCCTGCCTACAAGGCCGCAGCCAACTGGGCCGCGAAGAGTCTCGAGGCATGGGGCATGGAAAACGTCCACCTCGAGTCGTGGGAGTTCGGCCGCGGTTGGACGCTCGACCATTTCACCCTCGAGATGGTGGAGCCCCGCTACTTCCCGATGATCGGATATCCCGAGGCCTGGACCCCGCCGACGCGCGGGGAGATCGTCACCGCACCCGTATTCATCGGTGACAAAACCGCCGATGAGATTCGCGCGATGGCGAGTGAGCTACGCGGTGCCGTTGTGTTGCCGGTCCCAACGCAGGACGCGTTCATCACCGAGGACCGTCAACAACCCACGGAGTTCGAGGAGCGCGTCCGAATCGGCGCACCGCGTACCATTCGCACCGCTGGGCCAGTTGGACGCCGCGACTTGCCGGCGCTGCTTCAGGAAGTGGGCGCGGCAGTGCAGCTCCGGCCGAGCCAGGGCGCCCATGGGACGATGTTCGTGTTGGGACGCAGGCAAACCACCGATGATGCGGTCCCCACGGTCGTGGTCGCGGGCGAGCACTATAACATGCTCGTGCGAATGGTGCGGCGCGGTATCGACGTCAAGCTCCGCGTCAATGTACAGGCCACATACCACGAGGACGATACCAACGGATACAACGTCATCGCCGAGATTCCCGGGACGGATCCCGATCTTCGGGACGAGGTGGTGATGCTCGGCGCGCATCTGGATTCGTGGCACTCCGCCCCCGGCGCCACCGACAATGCCGATGGCGTGGCGACGACGATGGAGGCGATGCGAATACTCCAAGCGATCAATGTTGCACCCCGCCGCACGATTCGGCTCGCCCTCTGGGGCGGCGAGGAGCAGGGGTTACTCGGGTCGCGTGAGTACGTCCAGCGTCACCTGGCCGGCGACGAAAATCGAACGCAACGTGACAATCTGTCCGTGTACTTCAACCACGATCCAGGTACGGGACCGATCTACGGCTTCTATCTGGAGGAGAATTCCGCGGCCAAGCCGATCTTGGACGCGTGGCTCGAACCGCTACGCGACCTCGGCGCGCGCAGGAACGTCATCGACAAGATCGGCAGCACGGATCATCTCAGTTTCATTCGAGCCGGGATTCCAGGGTTCAATACAGTGCAGGACTACACCGATTACGACGTGCGCACACACCACACGAACATGGACACGTTCGAGCGACTGAGCGAAGCTGATCTCATGGAGTCAGCGATCTTGCTCGCGACCTTTGTCTATCACGCTGCGATGCGTGACGAAAAGATTCCGCGGGGTCCGCGGTGAATCGCAGCAAGACCTTCGCAAACGACGCTCAGCTCACCATCTCACCCCGGTCAGCTCCTCACTCAGTCTCTTCAGCCTCGCACGAGCTTCCCTATCGTAAGCCTGATCGTTCGCGCGCACCGGTTGCAGACCGCGGAAGAACTGCCCGCCTTCGATTTCCGTTGAGATGATCAATTGCATGACCGCGTCTGCACCCTCGCCGATGGTGGCCCGAGGCCGGACCCCCGCCCTGGCAACCATACCCGTGGGCATGTACGTGGCCGGATGCAGGGAGTTGACCATGACGCCGCTGCCCTTGAGTTCTTCATGCAAATCGAAGGTGAACATCACTTGCGCAAGCTTGCTCTGAGCGTAGGCGCGTCCACCGCTGAAGTTGCTCTCGATCATCACGTCGTCGAAATCGATGGGCCGCTGCGCGAGAGATGAGACGTTGACGATGCGGGACGGCGTGCCGGCCAGGAGCCGCGGCATCAGCATATGTGTGAGCAGGAAGCCCGACAGGTAGTTGACCTGGAAACGGTACTCGTGACCGTCTTCACTCAGCAGGCGCTCGTTGGGAGTGGAGCCGAAGCCGGCGTTGTTGACGAGCACGTCGAGCCGGTCGTAGTCGCGCAGGATCGCTTGGGCGAAATCTCGCACCTGGTCGAACGAGGCGAAATCCGCGGCGTAAAAACGCGCACTGCCCTTGCCTTCTCTCTCGATCTCGGCGACAAGAGACATCCCCCGCTCGCTATTGCGGCCGTGGACGATGACGTGGGCGCCCAGAGACGCGAGTCGCCTAGCCACCTCGCGACCTAGGCCACTGGTGGAACCGGTTACCAGCACGACTTGCTGGCCTGGGCCGGGCCGCGCGGGCGTCTGCGCGTTGGCGGATGGACCGATCACGAGCGAGGCACCTACGAGACCGGCCAACGCGAAGCCAAGTTGCGTAGTGCGGCGAGCAGTTGCCCTTCTGCTTCGATTCATTGTCCGACCCCTCCGTTGTTAATGTCCGGCCACTCGTCGCATTACGTCCGCGTCTACTAGTGCTTTCCGCAATCTCAAATCACTCGTTCCGCCCGTGCCGTTTCCTCCCCCCGCGCCAGCACCCAGACTCCGAGTGCGGCAAGGACTGCGAGATTGGGGAAGAGGAGTGGTGTGAAGATCGGTGCTCCATACAAGAAGTTTTCCCACCACCCGCTGGGCCCGCCGACATTCGCTGCAAAATGGAGTGCGAAGCCCACCAGCCCGACGATGATCTGCAAACCAAGCACGACCATGACAAATCGCATGTAGTAACTGTCACCCAGACGGTACAGCGCCACCACCAGGGCACCGATCGCCATGGCGCTCGAGATGACAGGAATCCATTCCGTCGTCACGAAAAAACCGTTCTGTGCGTGATCCAGTGTCGAGAGCGCGAAATTTCCGATGAATCCGCCGAGCGCCAGGAGTATGACCCAGCGCCCCCAGTCGGCGGAGCCCGGCTTGATCATACGGTTCAGGAGCAGCAAGAACCCCAACCCGGCGTATGACAGTGGGGCAATGAATGGCGCCGCGTAGACAAGATTGTGTAGCGTCTGTTCGGCGAAAAAGTGGCTCTCCAAATGCCAGAACATACCGAGGACGCCCACCGTGATTGCAGTTGCTCCCACCACCACTCCGGTTCGTGACGGACGCCATTCGGAGGCCGATACGAGGCTACGGACCAGATTGGGCACCAACGCAACGGTCGCGGCCAAGGAGAACCAGAACGGGATCCACTCGGCCCAGTGGCGAAACCGATTGATGGAGTGGGCGATGTAGATGTCGACGCTGAGGAAAGCGAAGTTGCTGACAAGGAAGATCTCGAGAAGCAGATGAGCTTCTCGCAACTTCTTCATCACTCTCAACGCGCTCCACCTCTGCGGAGCGTTGCCGCGATCTCCTCCATCTCGCGCATCTTCGCCAATAGCTCGTAGTTCCCGTGCCACTGTACGAAGTCTGCACCGCCCATGAATGCCCCATGCTTCGCCGTGCGACCGTAATAGTGCCACAGATCGAAGAACAGAAACTTGATCGGCGCGTCGAAGGGCTGGTCCGTAATAAGTCCTTCCGCGGTCAACGCATCCATGAGATCAAATGCCGCCTGCACCTTGGCGTTGGTTGCCCTGACGACGGTTTCGGCATCGGCATAGAACCGCTCCACCCTGGGCAACGCGTGGCATTTTTGACAGAGTTCCTGCATCTCAGCTTGTCCGCGCGAGTATGTCGGCCGCTGGGTCGACACCGGTGCGAACAGAAACCAAGACAGTCGCTCGGTTACGTCGTGGGTGAACTTCATCCCGTCCAGCCCGCTCATGTGGCATGTGGCGCATGTCGGGACAGACATGTCCGCCGTTGAGAGCGTCCTCGGGTCTGCCTGCAGGTTTTGCGTCGCGCGTTGAGCGTTGAACAGCACTCCGTGCTTCGATTCGTTGTAGATCTCCAGTTGCGAATGATCGGGCCCCATGTGGCACTGACCGCACGTGACCGGTTCGCGGGCGAGCGCCACCGACGAGGAGTGAGCGGCATGGCACTCCGTGCACTTGCCGATCGAGCCGTCTGGGTTGGGACGACCGATGTCGTGGCAGGCCAGACAACCGACCTCGGCTGCACCTGGGCCTTCGAGCAGTGCCAGCGCGTTGGGAGGGCGTCGCACGGCCCCTGGGTGATATCCCTCCGCGAACGCAATGTCCTCATCAGAGAAATCCTCGCTGCCGCGGACTGCGGCCCATGCGGGAGCACCGTGCCGGCTGCGTATGAACTGTTGGTACTGTGTCGTGTGGCACTCCGAGCAGCTCAGCGACGTGGGCTGAATCGTGATCATGAAGCCGCGATGGTCGAGTGAGTCCTGGCCGGCTAAGACCTGGTGGCAGTCGAGACACACCACACCCTTTCGAGCGTGCTCGCTGCGCTGGAACTGATGAATGATGGCTCCCGTCTCCCGCGCATGACACTCGGCGCATTTCCCGGTCGCGCGGACGAATGCGGCAGACGGTTGCGCCGTCTCCACCGCTGGTCGCGCCCTGTTGATCAGTAGTGCTGAGAGGATGAGTGACACGCCGATGAACACGGCGATAAATACGGAACGGAATTGCATGACGGCTCTCGTGAGGTAGAGGCTCAAACAACAATCGAGTTACACGTCTTCGTGATTATCACCTACTTCGAATCGGCGGGCAAGCCCGCGAGACGGCAAGCAATCTCCCGTCACCCACCCACCCCCGCCAGTCGCTCGAGTCTCTCCTCTACGAGGCTGCGGACCTGGACTAAGGTGTCTGTGTCAGGATCACTGTGGACCTCTCCGTTCTCGGCTTCGAGGTGTTGTCTCGTGGATTCCACCAAGGCGAGCAACTCACCGCGCACAAACTTGAACGGTCGGCCGATGTCTGTGGCAAGCCGCTCCCAGTGCCGCGTTTCGATGTACTCCTGTCTATACTCGCCACCAATCTGCATTGCCTGTTTCCGGGAAAGACCGCGGTAGACCCAGGTGGAAACGATGTCATAGAACGGAGCCAGTCGCACTGAATCGCTCGCGTAGATCATTGACGCGTTCTTCCCATGTGCGTCACAGTTGCCCACAATGAAGTTGAACCCGGTCCATCGGATCAGTTGCTTCACATCGGCGATCGGGTTCGAGCTTTCATCCACCAGCACCCTGGTGAGGTCAGCCAACGACGGACCGCCTTCGGCCTCGTATTTGTTCGAGGGTTCTATGCCGGTCGCCTGACAGAAATCTTCCTGGTGGATACGGGATATCGAACCTCCTGTTGCGTTCCGGTCGTAGCGCTCGATGACCAGTACAGGAACCCCTTCAAACTCAATTAGCTCTACCGGTGCGGCGTCGAGTCCCGCACTGCGCGCGAGACGCATGCAGAAAAACTCGTTCGACGCGAGGTCAGCAAACTCTTTATCCGGAACCTTGACGATGTGCGTGCTCGGTGCTCCCGAAAGAGGGAGTTCCCAGCTGTTGTCGACTGTCCTTCGGAGGGCAAACTTGGTGTGAGCACCCGCCAGCGAGAGCCGGCTCTGGCCGGCCATGCCGGCAACGCGGCCTTCGAGGATCATGTCACGGATCTCGCAAGCACCGATCGGCTGGTATGAAAATCCACCGGGCCGCTGTCCGAACGGCCACAGCGACACGGCCCCGGCACACTCCCCGCCGATGGCGCTGAACAGGCCGGCGGTGTTCTCTTCCGATATCTGGAGCGATGCCGCTACCGAACGGCGGTACTGGTCCTCCGGCAGTAGGCCGCGGAAGAACGGCCCGCACTCGGCGTCGTTAAATGGTTCATCCCTCCCGGGAAAGCTGCGGGAGATGGGGATGGCATCGGTCGAGTCCATCAGTTCCCGGTTGTAGCGAAAGGAGAAATCCCTTCCCTCTACGTCGAGCATTCCGGTATGATCGCCGTCGAAGTAGACGTCAAAGCGGTCCATCGCCCTAGCCCAACCTGCGGGGTCGAATTTCGATCTCGAGGCCAAGCGCGCCGAGTATCCCGAGGACGGAGTCGATCTTAGCGTCCCGGGTGCCGGCTTCCATTTCAATCACGAGCCGCCGGCCGATTCCGATGAAACCAGCCAGTTCTTCCTGCGTCAGCCCCAACTCGCGCCTCCGTGTCCGGATGAGGCGGCCCAGGGTTGCCCGATCGAGTATTTCCGTTGATTCTGTCATATGTTCCTCGAAAGGAACATACTGTTTGAAATGCGACGTGCCAAGGACAAAAGTGCTTAAAAAGGAACATAATATGTTCACTATGCGTGATAAACGGATCAAATTGGTGCTGTATCGGAAAAACACGTCGTATGTGTCATATACGGCACACTAGGCCCTTCACTGTCCACCCACCGCGCCCCTTTTCACGGGTCGCTCCTCGCCATATGGTTCGCTCACTGTCCTTATGACGGGGCCTTGATGCCCAAACCGCTGGTACTCGAAATCTTCACCGACCACATCTGACCCTGGTGCTACCTCAGTACCGTGCGTACTGATCGGCTGGTCCAGGAGTACGATGTAGCACTCCGCTATACGATGTTCCCGCTGCACCCGGACACGCCGGAAGAGGGACGGCCGTTGGTAGATCTCTTCGGCGGGCGGCAGGCTTACCTGGATTCGATGCGGGAGCGATTGGTGTCGCTCATGGAGGCCGAGGGACTGGAGTACGGCGACCGCACCCACACGTACAACAGCCGACTGGGTCAGGAACTGGCCAAATGGGCCGAACGGCAACCCGGGGGCGGGGGCGGGAAGATCCACGATGCGCTCTACCGTGCCTACTTCGTCGGCGGTGTGAACCTCGCCAATGTCGACGAGTTGGTCCGGATAGCGGAGTCGCTGGATCTATCTGGGGACGAAGCGCGCGAGGTTCTCCAAACGCGGGCAGAGCGACAGGCAGTCGACCTCGATTGGGAACGCTCGAGGCAACTCGGCGTCACCGGCGTTCCCACATTCATGGCAGACAGCGAGACAGTGGTTGGGGCGCAGCCCTACGAGATGCTGGAAGCTCTCGTTACACGCGCTGGTGCAAGAAAGCGAGCAGTGAGCAATGGGCTCTGAGCTGTGGGCCGTGGGCAGAAACGCTTTACCAGCCTCGTCCTAAGCGCCCGGCGCACGGTCATTCCGACCGCATCGCCGTCATCGGATCGATCTTGGTGGCCCGCCGTGCCGGGAGGTAGGACGCGAGGAGAGCGGTGAGCACCAGGAGCGCGGAGACGGATGCGAACGTCACCAGGTCGGTTGCGCTGACGTTGAACAGCAGACTGCTCATGACCCGCGTGATCGCGAACGACCCCACCAACCCTACTCCGACTCCGATCAAGGCCAGCTTCATCCCTTGTCCCACCACCATCGCCGTGACGTCACGAGTGTCGGCGCCGAGAGCGATGCGGACACCGATTTCGTTGGTGCGTTGCGCCACCCCGTACGACATCACGCCGTACAGGCCCACCGCCCCCAAGGTCAGGGCTACGACGGCGAAGAGGCCCATCAAGGTCTGCAGATCGCCGAGCATCGATTGGCCGAACTCACCCGGGGGGGCGAACAGCCGCAGCAGCGCCTCGGCGAGCCGAGGTGGGTGGAGAAGGGGGTGCGGGTCGGTCACGAGGTCTTGCCCACCACCGATTCCAGTCCCTGCCACAGGTTGGCCATGGCTTCCCTGGAGTGCTCGAGCGACCGAACGCCCTGGGCGGTGACCTCGAAGTAGCGGCGCGATCGACCGCCCCGTTCGGGAGTGGGATCACCCATGCGCGACGCCAAACACCCCTTGCTCTCCAGCCGCTCCAGGGTCGTGTAGAGGGCGCCGCGAGCCACCGAGCGACGGGCCTGAGTTTCGATCTCCTCGCGTATGGGGACCGCGTACGCCCCCTCGCCCAGTCGCAGGATGGCCAGGAGCACCATCTGTTCTAATTCGCCAAGAAATGTTCTGTTGGTCATGTCTACAACGCAGGCCTAATCATGTTCGCAACGTAGGCCAAATAGCCGCTCATGGCAAGGTCCGTGCGGAGAAGCCAAAAAAATCTTCGGGGACCATGCGCTCGGGGGAGGCGCGAAGCGGAAGGCACCCCTGAGGATGGACCCGCAGCCGTTTCGTCTCGCCGCTACGTGCGGTGATCCCTATCTTTGCTCACCATTGCCGAGGTCACCCCC
>JADFIT010000218.1 GCA_022566515.1 Gemmatimonadota bacterium | reverse complement strand
GATCACTCGTCAGGCTGCCCTTGGGAATGGCGACGGACAAGTTCGGTGGGCGCCCGGTGTACACGCTGTTGATGCTGGCCGCGGCTGTGCCGATGTACCTTCTCGGCCGTGCCGACTCGTACTCCGATTTCCTGCTTGCCAGCCTTGGCTTCGGGTTGACCGGTGGCTCGTTTGCGGTCGGCATCGCGTTCACATCGGTGTGGTATTCCCGCCGGCGTCAAGGTACCGCTCTTGGCATTTTCGGAGCCGGCAACGCCGGCGCCGCTCTGACGACCTTGGGTGCTCCGACTCTCCTGGGGTCACTGACGGACGGAGGCGCCAACCTGGAAGGGTGGCGCGCGTTGCCGACTATCTACGCCGTTGTGCTGCTGCTGATGGCTGTCGTTTTCTTTGTGGGAACGAAGAACAAGAGACCGAAGGGTGCGGAGTCAAAAACCATACGGCAACAGCTGCAGCCCTTGAGGCACGTCCGAGTCTGGCGGTTTGGTTTTTATTACTTCCTCGTGTTCGGCGGGTTTGTGGCTCTCGCCCAATGGTTGGTCCCGTATTACCTCAACGTCTACGGCATGACCATCGTCATGGCCGGACTCATGACGTCCATCTTCTCCCTCCCGTCCGGCATCATCCGCGCGTTTGGGGGATGGCTTTCGGATCATTTCGGGCCGCGCCATGTGCTCTACTCGGTGCTCGGTACGATTGCGGTGTGTTGTCTGCTGTTGATCTTCCCGAAGATGGACATCGAGTCGCCCGGACGGGGAGTCATGGCGCGCCGCGCCGGGACGGTCACTGAGGTCACCGAAGGCGCCATTCGGATCGACGATCAGCGGTATGTCCTGAAGCCTCGCGAGGGTGACGTAGCCCGCACCTATAACGAAACGGAGACGCTGGTCCTGCCGGTGATTACGACCTGGCAGGAGCCGACGGTCGAGGTCGGAGACAATGTCGCGAAACGCCAACTCGTGGCACGGGGTGTAACCCACATCTACTTCCAGGCGAACGTGTGGATATTCACCGCCCTGGTGTTCGCTATCGGCATTGCCATGGGAATCGGCAAGGCCGCCGTCTACAAGTATATCCCCGATTTCTTTCCTGACGACGTGGGGGTCGTCGGGGGCCTGGTTGGGGTACTCGGTGGGCTCGGGGGTTTCGTCTGCCCGATCATTTTCGGTGTCATGCTGGACGGTTTCGGCCTCTGGACCACCACGTGGATGTTCTTGTTGGCGGTGTCATTTGCGTGCCTCGTGTGGTTGACCGTTGTCGTCCGCAGGCTCATGAACTCCGCCGTGCCGGAGCTGGCGCGGGAGATAGAAGACCATGGCCCGCCGGTACCCGTAACACTTCGGGTGTTGTGCCCGATACACGACGTCGAGGCGCGTGTGCGAATCGTTGCAACCGTGGGTACTTCAGAGGCTACGCTCGGCGGATGCTCTTTGCACCCCGACCAGTCGGATGGCGTGCCGTGTGAGGGCCAATGCATCATACGAGACGAAACGCCGTTCGGCACCGAGCTAAAGTAACCGCCACGCCCAGAACAGGAGGCCTAGGCAATTGACAGCAACGCCTGACACGAAAATGGGAAGAGATCAGCGCACAACCAACCGGCGCGAGATCGTTGAATGGGATGTAGAGCAGGAGGAATTCTGGCGAGGTTCCGGTAGCAGAATTGCGTTCCGGAATCTTCTCATTTCTATCCCGTGCCTGCTATTCGCGTTTGCGATCTGGCTCTACTGGTCGATCATCATCGTGCAGATGCAGAACCTCGGCTTTACGTTTTCCACCACACAGCTCTATACTCTGCCCGCCATCGCCGGACTCGCCGGGGCTACGCTGCGGATTCCCAACTCGTTCGCGATCGCCATCTCCGGCGGTCGGAACGTGATTGCGGTGACGACGGCGCTGCTGATCGTGCCGGCCGCCGGGGTGGGGATAGCGTTGCAGAACCCGGCCACGAGCTATCTGACCTTCGCGATTCTCGCCTCGCTCAGCGGAATCGGCGGTGGTGCGTTCGCGTCCTCGATGTCCAACATCAGCTTCTTTTTCCCGAAGCGGATGCAGGGCCTCTCACTAGGACTCAATGCGGGTTTGGGCAACGTGGGCGTGAGCGTGATGCAGGTGGTCCTGCCGTGGGTAATGACCTTTGCCATGTTCGGTGCGCTGAGTGGCGACGGAAGGCGGCTTCCCGAGGAACTCGGGGGCGGCATGGTCTGGATCCAGAACAGCGGATTGGTATGGGTCCCCGCTCTGGCGATCTTCAGCGTCCTGGCCTTCATGTTGATGAACAATTTGCCGATGCACCGGATCGGTACGGCGCCGGTCGCCATCGGCAAGATGCTGTGGCTCGAGCTGCTGGGGTTCGTTGGTGCCGCGGTAGGGATCGGGTTGTTGCTCGGCCCCACGTTCGGACTTCCCGATTTGGTGAAGGTGTTCCTGGTGCTGGCCATCACCATCGGCGTGACGTTGCTGGTGATGCGATACGCAACGCCGGGACCGGTGCGCGACAACTTGATCCACCAGTTCGGCATCTTCCGGAAGAAGCACAACTGGGTCATGACCTGGCTCTACGTGATGACATTCGGATCGTTTATCGGGTATTCCGCAGCTTTTCCAAAGCTCATTCAGGATGTGTTCGGAACATTGCCCGATGGCTCGCTCAATCCCAACGCTCCCAATCCCCTCCAGTACGCGTGGCTGGGCCCTCTGGTCGGGTCCCTGATCCGGCCGGTGGGTGGGTGGCTTTCCGACAAGCTGGGCGGCGCACGCGTCACGCACTGGGACACGCTCGTCATGATCGGATCGGCGCTCGGTGTGGCCTTCTTCATCAAGGCGGCGGGTGCGTCCAGCACTCCTGAAACATACTGGTGGCCCTTCTTCTGGCTGTTCATGCTGCTGTTTGTCACGACGGGCATAGGCAATGGGTCTACCTTCCGCATGATCCCAATCATCTTCAAGCCGGAATTCGCCGGACCGGTACTCGGCTGGACTTCAGCCGTGGCCGCGTACGGTGCGTTCTTGATTCCGAGGATCTTCGGGGGGCAGATCGAGTCGGGAACTCCCGAGTACGCCCTGTACGGATTCGCCACCTACTATGCGAGCTGCTTGATTGTGAACTGGTGGTTCTACGCCCGGCGGGGCGCGGAGATTCCGTGTTGACCACCTGACTAGTACTCGGGGCCGGAATTGCGGTGAGGTATTCACCGCAGAGACCGCAGAGGGCGCGGAGGTTTTTGGACAGGATAGACGGGATATTGTCATGTGAATTAGGCATTCCCGTCGTCCTTCCGTCCTTCAGTCCTTGTAGGACTCCGCTTGAATTTCGGCGCAAGGAAGGTCGAGAGGAACCGATGCATCAACCTCAAAGTGTTGTACGAGAAGGCCTCGTTACCGGCCTGATAGGCGCAGGCGCCGTCGCCGTGTGGTTTCTCGGCGTCGACACCATCGCGGGCCGCCCGTTCTTTACCCCGGCCGTGCTCGGTTCGGCAATGTTCTTCGGACTTCGCGACCCGGCCACAGTGACGGTCGGCTTCCAGGCCGTTGCGGCGTACACGCTCGCTCACGTCGTCGCCTTTCTCGCCGTCGGCGTCATCGTGGCTGCTGTGTTGGCTGAGGTGCGAAAGACACCCCACCTCCTCTGGCTGTTCGCCGAGTTCTTCCTCGTGTTCGAGTTCGGGTTTTATGGGGTGATCGCCGTGGTGCTCGCCCCGGTGTCGGCGGAACTGGCCTGGATCAATGTGGCGGTCGGGAACCTCATTGCGGCCGGAGGGATGGGATACTACCTGTGGCGCACCAATCCGGTACTGCGCCAAACCCTCCAACGGCACCTGGCGGGCGCACCGGCTGACGATACAGAGGGAGCTAGCGAAGACCGCGGGGCCGAGTGACTCTCGCCACACGGCCCTTTGGCACCGCCCATCCGTGAATATCGGTTGGTCTTTGTGCTATCTGCGCTCCGTGCTATCCGCGGCTGCTACATCTCAGGGTGCGAGATCAAAATGTCCCACAGGTAGTCCGTATGCCCGCCACAGATTTCTGAGAACTCAGTGATCGCGTCCGAATGTTGGGACTGCAGCTCTGAGGTGATCGCATCCCTCATGTTGAGGATCGTCTTGTGATCTGCGCCGTCGATTACAAGGGCGCGACGGAATCTGCCTCCGATGTCGTGTGCGAGCCAGCTCCACGAGTTGAGGTGGCCGAGGGCCACATGTTTATCGATGACCGGAGCGATTACCTCAGTGAAGATCTCGTCGGCGCGCTGCTCACGCGCGAAGTTGCAGACATAATACGTGGATAGGCCGGCATCCGGTCTTTCCTGACCGAGGTTGGCTGGTTCCTGAGACGTGGCGACCGTGTTCCATATGTAGTCGTCGTGGGAGGGGCAGATGCTGGTTAATTCTCGAAGGGCGCTGGCGTGATCGTTTTGAAGCTCCTCGATGATCTGATCCCTCACATCGAACATCAGGTCGCGATCTGTGCCGATCATGTAGGCCAGCCGGCGCCATGCCCCTCCCTGGCTATGCGCGGCCCACCCCCAGGCGCTCAAGTGCCCGGCGTTGAGATGTTTGTCGTAAACCGGCGCGAACGTCTGTTCCATGATCTCGTCCGCTCGCGCCTCGCGCGATTGGTCGCACCTGTAGTAGATGCCAAAAGCAATGCTGGTTGGTTCCTGGGCCGCGACCGTTTGCGCTGCTAGGATCATCCCGACGGAAAAGGCTGCTGCAAACCCTGTCCTCATGGGAACCTTCTTGTGAGTGACGACTGATCGGCTGCGCCCGTGCGGCGCAACCTTGTGAGGCCAGTGCTGGCCCGGAGCCAGAAGGTCACGCACGGTACCTGACATGGCA
>JADFIT010000055.1 GCA_022566515.1 Gemmatimonadota bacterium | reverse complement strand
CAATCCCTGAAAACAGCGACATTTCAAGCCTCTCATTCTTGTGTCGTGCTCCACCTGCAGATCCCGTCTCCCCGGGCTCGGCACGCAGTCCGAAAGTAAGCGCCGTCAAAGGCGGTGAAGGCACGCAGCAACTCGGCCAATCCCGATCCGTAGAGCCCGCACGGCCCACCCCCGGGGATGGCTTGCGCGCCACACCAGTCGACGGCGGCGGCGTTGGATCCATCGTGAGCGGTTGTGAGTCCGAAGACGCGCGCCGCCGCCCGACGGACCAACCGCGGGCCTACCCGATCTCGCAATCCTCGGGGTAGCACCCTGAACAGCATGCGTAGTGGCAACGCCGTTCGCTCCGCCGCGTGTCGGCCCGCACGACGCCCTGCATCGGCAAAGACGAGATCGGCGTCAGGCCTGCGCGACACCAGAGTGAACAGCCCTGCGAGTTCCTCCGCGCTAACAGAGTTATTGCGCCGCACCATCACCAAATATCGGTCGATCTGAGCAGCAACGCTGGCGGTCCGCCCCAGCTTCACGGCTTCCTGGCCGGGATGATCCTCGTCGCGAGAATCCCCCTTTGCCAAATCAGAGGCGCGCACAGCTTCTAGTACCGACAGGGCGATGATCGAGTGCATTGAGTTTACGGAGTTGTCGCGGTTCCATGCGGACTCGGACCGGGGTAAAGCTAACCGCTGAGCCCCGAGTGTTAAGGGTGGATTACACCATTGCGCGAGCCGGTGAGGTAAGCGATTGTACACCCTGATTCTGCCCGAAACCGTAGAGGTTGGCCCCGTGGGATTTTCTCCGGACGAAAAGCGAGAGGCGTTCGAGAAAGAGGCGATACCGTATCTGGACACGGTGTACCGGGTAGCGCTTCGTCTAGCCGGAGACTCGACACAGGCAGACGATCTGACCCAGGAAACCATGCTCAAGGCCTACAAAGCATGGCACCAATACAAGCAGGGAACGAACGTCCGAGCGTGGCTCCTGACGATCCTGCGCCACACCTTCATTAACGAATACCGTCGCGAAAAGAACCGCGGGACTACCGTCGACATCACCGAGTTCGAGCAATTCACAGTCTTCCACGACGTCCAGGAAGTCGATCCGGAAGGCCGATTCTTCGACAGGATCGTCGATGATGAAGTGCTTCGGGCCATCGATCAACTACCCGAGGAGTTCCGCGAGTGTCTAGTCCTGAGTGACATTGCCGATCTCAGCTACGCCGAGATCGCCGATGTCATGAAGGTTCCCGTGGGCACGGTGAAGTCACGTCTCTTCCGCGCCCGCCAGGCACTGCAGCGTGTGCTGTACGACTACGCAGTGGAGGCCGGATACATAAAGCGGAGCGTGCGATGACATCTGAGCCCATGCAAGTCGATTGTAAAGAAGCTGCGAAACGCCTGAATGAACTAATAGACGGCGAACTCACACCGGAAGTCGAAGAAACGATAGAGCACCACCTGAAAGATTGTGCCCGGTGCATGGCCGTGTTCGAATTCGAGGAAGCGTTCTGTCGCTTTGTGAAGATCAAGGCGAAACGTCAAACGGCGCCCGAAGGCTTGAAGGAGCGGATCTTGAAGGAACTCGGCCTCTCCGGGAATTCCTGCAACGAATGATCCCCGTGGCGGCCTTCGGGGCTGCCGGCATCGTCGCCGTCGCGGCAGGAAGTCTCGGATGGCTCACCCGGGGAGGCGTGGCGGCGGCCTTCCTCGTAGGGGGAGCGGTCCTGACGGGGAGCGGTGTCCAGGGCGGTATGCTGCTCGGCCTTTTTTTTGTATCAGGCAGCATCCTCACCAGACAATCACAGCGCTCAGGCTTTGTGACGGATGACGCAAAGGGCGGGGGCAGCAAACGCGACGCCGCGCAAGTGGCCGCGAACGGCTTCTGGGCGGCTGCAAGCGCCCTGGCGATACCCTACGCACCAGTTCTGGGGTGGTCGGCCTTGACCGGCGCGCTGGCGGCGGCCCAGGCCGATACGTGGGCCACCGAGATCGGCGCCCGGGCGTCCCGGCCACCGCGTCTCATCACCACCGGCGAGCACGTTCCCCGGGGGACGTCTGGAGCGGTGACCCCACTGGGCACCGGCGGAGGGGTGGTGGGAGCCGCCCTGCTGTCATTCATCGGCGCCGCGGGGCAAGTGCCGTTGCCGGCCGCGGTGTCGGGCCTGTTGGGCGGCGTTCTCGGCATGCTGGTCGATTCGCTGCTCGGCGCGACAGTTCAAGTCAAGAAGCCGCTCCCCAGCGACTCAGCGATCCACGCCCAAGCGCGAGTTGCTTCGCAGAGAACGTGGGACAGAGGGTGGGCCTGGTGTACAAACGATGCCGTCAACTTCGCGTGTACGGGTACCGGCGCGGCCATAGCAGCAGGTCTCGCTTGGGCGTGGTCGCTAACATGACGACACCCCTGCCCCCACTCGCCGACCGAAGCACCAGAGTGAGGTGTGGTAGGTGACCCCTCCCGCAGATTTCCAGCTGTTCCGGTCGCTGCTCGGTTGTTTTGCCACGGGAGTGACGGTGGCTACCACACTGGACACCGACGGCGGCGCATACGGGATGACGGCCAGCGCGGTCGCCGCTGTTTCCCTCGAGCCACCCCTGCTATTGATCTGCGTGGATCGAGACGCGAAGTTCCACGCCGCAGTCGGCGCCGGGCTGGGGTTTGCGCTCAACGTCTTGGCATCCGATCAGGAACAGCTGTCCCAGATCTTCGCCAGCAGCGCGGCCGATCCCTTTTCCAAGGTCGAGTCCCACAGAGCGAGTGGCGGGTTTCCGCTCCTGGACGGGGTTGTCGCACATATCATCTGCGCTGCGTGGGGATCCCACGAAGCCGGAGACCATACCATTTTCTTCGGGACGGTGATCGAAGGAGAGATATTCGACCGGCCGCCACTGCTGCACTATAGGAGCCAGTACACGACGATACGGCCGGACGGCCGGACGGTCGGACAGCCGGAAAGTTAATCCCAACTTTAGTTCGTCGCTAATCAGTCACAACGGGAGAATATTTATGGGTGGGAAGCTCCGACCTCTTACGGCAGAGTTCATCGGCACGTTTGGCCTCGTTTTCATCGGTGCGGGATCGATAGTTGTGAACGAGGCATCGGGCGCTCTCGGGTTGCTCGGCGTCGCTCTCGCCCACGCCATGGTCCTATCGGTCATGGTGACGGCACTCATGCGCATTTCCGGTGCCCACTTCAACCCGGCGGTGACGTTCGGGCTTTGGTTGGCCAATAAGATCGAGGCCAAGGACGCCGGTCTCTACGTGTTGACCCAGCTAGTGGCCGCAGTGGTGGCCGCCTTGCTGGTGAAAACGCTTCTCCCATCCGTGGCCGGCGAAATCACCGGGTATGGCGTTCCCCGAATCGCGAGCAATGTGAGTTTGATTCAGGCCATTGTGCTCGAGGCCATCCTCACCTTCTTCTTGGTGTCCGCGGTGTTCGGGACGGCGGTCTCACCCGAGGCGCCGAGCGGCATCGGTGGGTTCGGCATAGGTCTCGTGTTGTTGTTTGACATCCTGGTCGGCGGCCCGCTCACGGGTGCGGCCATGAATCCCGCGCGCGCGTTTGGGCCTGCTGCGATCGCAAACGATTGGATAGGCCAAGGCGCCTTTTGGATCGGCCCGCTGCTCGGTGGGGCAGTAGCTGCGTTGGTGTGGGGAAAAGTGTTGCTGCCGAAAGACGAGTAGGGGCCGGCATGCCGGCCCCTACCGCAGCTTGCGGACCCTCCAAACCAACGACGCTGCGTAGGCCAACACCACCACTGCCACTACGACATACGCCGCAATCATGTAGCCGCTGTTTTCAGGAGTCACGTAACATCTCCTCCTCTCGCAACTCTTGTAGGGCCGCCACCGCGTAGCGCTGTGTCACAAAACCTGCATACAAGAGGAGGAACACTCCAATCGACGACAACAAGGTCACCAACATGACGCCGGGCATCGACGGTGCACTTGGCTTGAGGAGTGTGGGATTCGGGTGCAGGGTGCGAAACAGATACACCGTCAAGTGAATGAACGGTACGAGCACCAAACCCATGATGCCGATGACCGCAGAGAATCGCGCGCGTTGATCCGGATCGATCACTGCATCGCGCATGATCAAATATCCGACGAACAACAGGAAGATGAACAGGGTAGACGTGAGTCGCGCGTCCCACGTCCACCAAGTGCCCCACACGGGCTTTCCCCATATGGGGCCCGTGATCAACATGGCGACCGAAAACGCCACGCCGACCTCCGCCGATGCCGCTGCGGCCCGATCGAGACGTCGATCCCTCATCGCCAGATAGATGAGGCTGAGCACTCCGCAAACGGCAAATGCCATGAGAGACGTGAACGCGACTGGAGCGTGAATGTATAGGATCTTCTGGGCCGGCCCCTGCAACCGATCGACCGGAGTGAATGCCAGGGCCCGCACAAAGACGCCCGCGAGCGCCAGCAGCGAAATAGCCGTGACGACTTGCCCGGTGCGAGCCGTACCGAGGGCTCTCTCTCGACGCGTCATTCGTCTAACGTGGCCTCAAAAAGGAGTACAGTAAGGACGCAAAAAACGATGTCGAAGCCGGCAAGCAACTTAAGCCAGGGCATCATCTCACTCAAGGGACGCCCCGCCAATATCCGCGCAGTCACCTGTACGGCGCTCACCACGGGCGGGATAAGGAACGGAAGCAACAGCACGGGTAGCATCAACTCCGCAAATCGTGTCCGCACTACCATCGCGCTGAGCAACGTCCCAACCGCAACGAACGCCACGGTCGCCATTGCGGTCACGAGTATCAACTGCGGCAAGCGCCCGGCCAAGGACACGTTGTAGAACAAGATGAACAGAGGAATGCTGATCGCCTCGACGAGCGCCACGAACAGCAGATTCCCCCCCATCTTGCCCACGAAGATAGCCGTGCGCGGGATGGGAGTGAGTAACATGCCGTCCATGGCGCCGTTTTCCCGTTCCAGCAAGAAGGCACGGTTGAGACCGACCATCGCCGCAAACGTGAAGGTGACCCATAGAGCACCAGGGGCCACGTCCAACGAACTCACCGCCGTGGGATCGCGGGCGAAGAAAAGGATCGACAGAACCAGTATCGCAAACACCATCGCCGACAAGAAGGCCGTCTTGGTGCGCCATTCCACCATCGCGTCTTTGGCGATGATCGCCCAAACTACTCTCGCGTAGTCAGCCACCGGCAAGGAGACTCCGGTATTTGTGCGAGACGACTTCCGCTGCACGCCCGTCGATGGGCTCCGGACCCTCGAGCGATCCTCCCACGAGGTATCCCACGCTCGTCGCGATTGCCGCAATTCGCTCGAACTGATGGGTGACCACCACAATCGCCCGCCCACGTTCGGCCAGCTCATCAATCACCTGCAATACGACTTCGGCTCCGGGCTCATCGAGATTGTTCAGGGGCTCGTCCAGCAGCAGGATGCCCGGATCGTGAACGAGCGCCCTGGCAATGGCCAAGCGCTGAATCATGCCCCGGCTGAAGGCGGCAGTCCGCATCTCGCCCCACTTGGACAGTCCGAGCCGGTCGAGCAGTAGGTCAATTCGGCCAGTCTCGGAGACGCCCCACAACCGCGCCGCAAAGGCAAGATTCTCCCGCGCCGTCAACGCGTCGTACCCCATGGAGTGGTGGGCCACGAGCCCGATCGTGCCGTTACGGCGCACGCTTCCCGTGGTGGGTTTCAACAGGCCGGCCAGGACCCGCAGCAGCGTCGTCTTGCCTGCGCCGTTCGGGCCCACCAAGGCCAACACCTCTCCCGGCTCCAGGGTGAGGGTGACATTGCTGAAGATCTGGCGGTATCCGAACCGCCGGGAAACGTCTTGAGCGGCGAGAAGCGGCTCGTTCACTAGTCAGGTCTTTGAGTCAGGTCTTGGAGGGACGCTGGCGCAATCCCAAGAGTGCGGCAGTGAATACGCTGAAGATCAGGACGGCTATCAGTATGCACCACCGGCACCAGGCCTCGAGCACAAATGCCTCCAAGTAGGTGAGGTAGAGACTGAAGGCGGCACCGCCACCGCTCAAGGCCACCAAGAGCTTTGTGGGACCCGGTTTTCCCACGAAGGCCGGCCGCAAGCCCACGAGGCTCACTACCAGCAGCGCCAGAAACCCGGCCACCCCGAAGAAGGCGACCGGTATCCCGAACAAGTAGGCGAACCGGCTCATCTGCACCGCCTCGCATGAACCCACACCGCACACCAGCGGCCCCATAAGCCCGATCTTCCACAGCGAGAGATAGAGCGCCACGTACAGCCCTATGAGGGACAACGCGGCGGTCACCATCCTATGCTTCATTGGCTAGCGACGGCAGTCAGGCTGTCTACGATGGCCTTTATCTCATCGTACGAAATCCCACGGTAGAGCCTGTTGCCTATAATGAAGGCCGGGGTGCTGGTGACGCCGAGAGCCGCACCGCCCTCGATACTGGCTTGGATACGGCCGCGATATCTTCCCTCCTCCATGCATGCGTCGTACCGGTCTAGATCGACGCCGATGTCACCGGCGTAGCGTCGGAACCGGCTTTCGGCGTCCGAACGCCCGGTCCATTTGTCTTGCATCCCGAACAGCTCGTCGTGCATTTGTTGGAACATTCCCTGTTCGTCCGCGCACGCCGCGGCGTGATGCGCCGCGCGGGAGTTCACGTGCATGCTGAGTGGGAAGTCACGAAACGCATACCGAGCCCGTCCAGTAGCCACCAGCCGCTGCTTCACGTCTTGCACGGTCAGCACCCACTGTACCCTACAGGCGGGGCATTCGAAATCCGCGTATTCGATGATCTCAACCGGAGCATCGGCGTCACCCACCACATAGCCCCCCCACCCCCGGCCGCTCTCGATCGCCGCGATCTCTATCGGTCCGCTGGGCAGTTCGGCCGCCCCCCGGCCCATCGCCACCAGCAACACGCCGGCCCCACCAACCGCCAGCACCCCGAATCCCACATAGAACCCCTTCATTCCAGCCATGGGTCGTTTTCCTCCGAGTCTCCCAACTCAAATTCGTTGCTATCGGGCAGATCGAGTTGATCTATTGACTTTTTCGCCTGCTCCACGATCCTCCGTGACTCCATGAGTTCGGGAGAATCGTACGTGCGCCGCACCTCATAATGGAAGAGTTCACTGCGGGCGTCACCCATGAGCTTGATCAGCTCGGGGCCGGCGTTCGCGAGGTCACCGTGCGCCTCGAGCGCCTTGATCCGGGCGGCCAGCACCTTGAGAAGCCCCAAGAGGCGTTTTGCCCGCTCGTCATCGTAAACCTGTTCATGTGGCATGGACAGCTCCACCTTTCCAGGCTACCCGACCCGAAATCAGGAAAAGGACAATTTAATCGGTTCCGCCGGTAATTTCGGGGCAAGTGATTGAAGAGGCGATTCTCGACCCTCCACCCACCCCGGATGAGCCTTTTAATCTCCTTACCGGTTCCGTGTGGTGCGCCAGAAACAGAGTTGCGGTTCGGGCTTGAAACGACCGCAGCAGCCGGATAAACTTGCAGGCTGTGTGAAACACATCATCGCGAGGAGATAACATTAGAATGGCCAGTAGGAACCCCGGGAACCGCACCGAAACACCCCCCAGCGTATTCGAACAAGCCAGGGACGAACTCTTCAGCCATATCCTCCGTTGCGGGGTGTTGGAGGCCACCGTCGACCACCAAAAGGAGTGGTTCGACGATACCATGGACTACCTGTCCGATCGATACGACACGCTGCCTAATAATGAACTGGGCCGCATTCGGCGTTTGGGCGAGCAGTACTGCCGCCCCGTCATCCGGAACAGTGACCCCGTAACCGCCGGCAGCTGAACCAGTTGCCACAAAGATATCAATCTCTCCCACGCGCGCTCCAGCGCGCGGCTTCCTCACCCACTCCGTACCCCAGACAGCATCGAACGGCGGTCAAGGTTAGCTGGACACCTCCACGTCGTACGTAATCTCCACGTCGGGCGCCAGCGTATGCATAACGGAGCAGTATTTTTCCACCGACAGGCTCACGGCTCTAGTGGCCTTCGCGTCGTCGAGGCCTTTTCCACGGATGCGATATCGAAAATGAACGGCCTCATACCGGCGAGGATCCTGCTCGCGACGCGTTCCATCCACCTCCACACTCAAAGCGGATAGCTCGACCCGCGTTTTCTCGAGGATAAGCACGACGTCCGCCGCAGTACATCCGGCTGCAGCCAACAGCAACACGAGCATCGGGCCCGGAGCGCTCTTGTTGTCGCCGTCAATCTCGATTGTGGGTGTGACGGGGTAGGTACCACCTCCCCGGAACCTCAACCCCTCTCCCGCCCAGTCGAGTCGCACCGAACGCTTCGGATCGGCCGTCACCCCCCCCTCCGAGTGGTCAACCCGAAGAACAAGCGGTGGCGGTTGAGCGCATCCTCCGCATGGTATTCCAGGAGCCAATTCATGCTGCTCCGGAACTCCACCTCGAACCCCAGCACGAACTGAAGCCACGCCTCGGGACAGCTCGGTCCGGTGCTGCAGTTGTCACGTCCGGCGACGGCGAGACCGAGTCCCACATAGGGGATCGCCTTTTCCGTATCCGGAGTGAAGCGATAGATGAGTTCAGCGCTCACCACGTAGGTGTCTACGTCCTCCCCGAAGCCGATCTCTGCAGACGGCCGCAGGCGCACCTGGTCGGAGCCCAAATTCCCCAAATCGAATGTGATGCTGATGATGGCGTCGCCGTCCTCGAGATCCCACCCGAGACGGGTACCGAAGCCGTAGAAACCAATCTTGATCTTCGAGCCCTGATCGGACTCCTGCCCACCAACCTCTGGCGGAGTGAAGTCCTGGGCCGCCAACTGCCCGACTGGCGCTACTCCCGCCAGGAATAGCAGCAGCCACGCCAAAGGCTTTGCCGCTGAATGGGCCGATGGTTTTCTCGTCACGGACGCCAAGCCTCCCGAGTGTAATCGTATATAGCATACACGGATACCGCTCCCGTCGCCCACGCCAGGGGCCGCAGCAAGTCCGAACCGGCAAGGAACGCAACCAAGGTGAGCCCCTGCAGGATCGTTACCGCCTTCCCTCCGGCGCGAGCCGGCAGGGCAGTAGCCTTACGCCGTACGACCGTTGTCAAGAAGGCCACGAGCGCGGTCAGGTCACGAATCAGCACACCCGCAACTTCCACGAGCGATAGCACGCCACCCTGTAACACAACCACAAACGCCGCCAACATGAAGAGCTTGTCGGCAACCGGATCCAGCACGGCACCGGCACGAGATCCGCCGATGCGACGCGCCCATATCCCGTCAGCCACATCGCTGGCAGCCACTACAAGGATGATACCCAACCGCACAGAGGCGCTTTCGAACGCTAGGAACCCCGCTGCCAACGGGATTCTGAGACCTGTAACAATGTCCGGAGCCTTGAACAACGGAACTGCTTGCCCGGCAATCGGTGCCCCTGTAGCTTGCGACAAATTAGAACGCTCCTCCGATAGAACGGCCGCGAATGGATCTCGCTCTGCTCAAGAAGGCGCAGGTTTTCGCAGACCTCGACGATGAAGAACTCGCCACCGTTGCGGAAATCTGCTCCGAGCAATCGTTTAAATTTGGCGAGAAGATCTTCAAAGAGGGCGATCCCGGCAACCGATTGTTTATCATCTCCGAAGGCGAAGTCCGCATTTCCCGCGATGTGCCCGGTTCCGGCGAAGAAGCTCTCGCCGTTTTGAAACCGGGCGCCTGCTTCGGCGAGATGGCCGTGTTCGATCGCTCTGAACGATCCACCGACGCCATCGCCAACGTTGATTGCAAGCTCATCACGATTATCCGCGCCGATTTCGAGATGCTGATGGACTTCAACCGCGACCTGGCTTACAAGGTACTCTGGTCGGTGGTGCGGCTGCTGTGCGAACGGTTACGCATCACCAACGATAATCTTCGTGCATTCCTAGCGATGTCCATGTTCTAGCCCCTCTCCCCTCTCCCTGCTCCCTTGCATCACGAATTCCGCCCGTTCCTCAGCGCGAAAGGTAGCGGCTGCGACCCGACGCACATCGTCCGACGTAACCGCCCGCAGGCTCTCCGCCAGTGCCGGCAGCGACTCGAGATCGCCGTGGACCCACGCATCCAGTATTTCACCGGCGAGGGCCCGGCTGCTCTGGAGACGAAGCTGCAGGGCTCCTGCTGCGTAATTCCTGGCCCGCTCGATGTCTTCCACGGCTATGGCCGCTACACCCATGTCCGCCAGCTTCTGAAGCATGGCCTCCCGGGCCTCACCCTCCTTCTCCGGCGCAGTGGCGATGTAGGTCAGCACGGCCCCCGTATTGCGCTTCAGCCAGGGCATCGCGGCCACCGTGTAGGCCAACGCACGAACCTCCCGAAGCTCCTTGAACAGTGTGCCCGCTAGGCCGCTCAATAGGGAGCCGGCGACGATGAGGGGAAACCGGTCTGCCGATTGGTACGACGCACTGGGGAACGCCATCGCTATGGCGGTTTGAGCCTTCTCCCGCGTCTCGCGGCCACGCCCCGCATGCCAGGTGCCGGCCGGAACGCCGGTGCCGCCGGCCTCACTGCCAGTCCAGCTTTCGAAACCCCGGAGCGAGTCGATCATCTCCTCAACGCCGAGGTCGCCGACCACGACCACAGTCAGCCTCCGGTTGCGAAGCTTCTCGGCCCAGTGAGCGACCAGTTGGTCACTCATGCCAAGCACCGTCTCAGGCGTCCCAAGAGCCGGAAGGCCGTATGGCGAATCGGGCAACGCCAAGGCCAGGGCGCGCTGGATGGGATATCCAAACATGTCATCCCGTTGCCGCGCTGCATCGCTCGCCTGTAGCGACCGCTCGACGGAGACGTCGTGGGAACGCAAGTCGGGCTCGGCGGCAACCGTGCACAGAAGGCGCGCTGCCTCGCCCAACGCCGCCGGCCGCACGGTCATGCCCCAACCCACCAAGTCTGCGGAGGCGGAAGCCGCTATGGGCCCGCCCAACATCTCGGCCGCCAGGGCCAGCTGCTCGGAGTCCATCCCACCCGCGCCGCGAATTGCGCACCGGGCGAGGAGGGTGGATACGCCGGCTGTCTCCGCGGTCTCGCCGGCACGTAGACCGAGAACGTACGCACCCACGAATACCAATCCCGAGCCGGGTTTCGAGCGCACCAGGAGATCGGCACCGTCGATCGCCAGATGATGCACGTTCCCCACCGGAACCGGGTCACTGCCCCCGCCCCCAGGCTTCCTCGCGTCCCGTGGCCTGAAGCCGATGTCGGGAGCCGCCACGCCCGACACCGGATCTCCCTTGGTCGAAGCCGGCGGCCACGTCGAATCCTCGAACCGTGTCTCGAACGCCTCTCCGCCGTACATCACCGCAGACGATTTCTCCACCGCCAGGTAGGACTCGGCGGCCTCGCGAACCTCGCTGGTCGTGGTCTCCATCATGCGGCGATAGAATTCGTCGGCGAGGGCGTACCCTCCCAGCGCCTCCGCCTCCGCCCATAGGCTCGCCCGGCCGTCCATCGACTCGACGCGACTCGACCACTGTACGGTCATCATGGCACGGACCCGCTCCACGTCACTGTCAGCCGGCCCCTCTTCACGCAACTGCGCCACCAGATCGAGGCTCCGGGAGACGGCGTCATCGATACGGCGCTCATCACCATCCAGCACCATCTGGAAAACACCCACCTCCGACGTCGCGTAGTGAAACGCCCGGGCGCTACTCGCCAGCCCCGGTGTCCGCACGGCACGTGACATCCATGAGCCCCGTCCGGAGCCCAGAACCGCCCCTGCAAAGTCCAGCGCGGTCGCCGCAGGGTGCAGCTCGTCCACAGTGCGCCAGCCGATCACCGCAATCGGTCGCTCCACATCTCCCCTGAGAACGCGGATTGCCGGGGCCGGCGAATTCACCTCCTCGGGCGATGCTTCACCGTGGGGGGCATCGGTGCGCCAATCGCCATAGGTGGCGCTCGCCAAGTCGAGCGCGTGCTCTACGTCCAGGTCGCCCACGAGCGCCACGATGGTGCGCTCGGGCGTGTACCGCGTTCGGTAGTATCGGCGGAGATCATCGGCGGTGAGTGCCCGAAGGACTTCCTCGGAGCCAATGCGCCAGCGGCGAATCCGGTGCTGGGCGTACAGCAACTCGAACAGCGTTTCGCCGGCCAAGGCAGGCGGCGTATCGAGCTTGCGCTTTGCTTCCTGGATGATGACCTCCAGCTCGCGCGACAGCTCGTCCTCGGCGAACTCCGCGTGCATGAGGGCATCGCCCTGGAGGTCCACCGCTCTTGCCAGGGCATCGTCCGCTGCCGGCAGCACGGTGTAGTAGACCGTCTTGTCGTAGATGGTTCCGGCGTTCAGGTATCCACCCAGCCGTTGCGTCTCGCGGGCAAGCTCGCCGGCAGGACGTGTCGGAGTGCCCTTGAAATACATGTGCTCCAGCACATGGGAGATCCCAACCCACTCGTCCGGCTCGTCGAAGTAACCGGCCTTCACGTGGGTGAGGGCAGCTACAACTGGTGCAGAACCGTTCCGCTCGACCAGCAGGGTCAGTCCGTTGGGGAGTACACGTCGCACTACGTTTGACACTAGTGACATACGGGAACCGATGGGGAGTCGGGAGTCGGGAGTCGTCAGGCCGAGATTTGCAGCAATCCCGCCTCGGCGATTCCGCGGATGAAGCTCTCGGCGTCGGTGGACGGAACGGCGATGCCGGTTTGCTCCCGGCTGCGGCGCGCGACGTCTTCCATGTACTGGGCGAGCGACCCTCCCACCCATTGGTCGTCGTCCTTGACGATCTGAAGGACGATTTGCTCCCAGGTTCCCTGATACGTCACCCCATCCTTCATCGTGACATCGTGGGTTTCGCCGGCGCGCCGGTGACGCATCGCCTGAGGCAGGGAGAGTTGGGCCGCGAAGAAGTCGAGTTGTCGCGGGTCGAGAAAGGTTCCGTCCGGGAGCGTTGCCTCGATCTCGGCGAGCATCTTGTCATCGGCGCTCATGGCGGCAGCAAGCTCTTGGAGGCGATCGACCCATGGGAGCACGTCCGGATCGTCGGCATCGAGTCGGTACATCGATTTCTTCAGAGCGACGTAGCGCCAGAGGGCAAGCTCCTCCATGTGATCCTGGGGACTCGTACTATCGAAGTGCTCGAGCGCGCCGTCGAAATCGCCACCGTCGTACAGCACATTGCCGAGGTAGATCTGAGCCTCGGCGTCGTTGGAGTCCAACTCCAGCGCGCGCCTGAGCCACCGCACTGCGCTCGCGTCATCACCCAGCCGATGTGCGGCATACCCCAGGCAGGCCGCGGCTTCGGCCGAGTCCGGATGTGCCACCAGCACAAGCTCGAAGAAATCCCGCGCGTGATCGAACACTCCCTCGCGGAAAAGGGCCCGCCCCACTTGCTGCATCAAGTCATGGTCCTCGCGAAACCCCAGGGCCAAGATCGCGTTGAAGCACTTCAGGGCCCGGTCGGGCTTCCCCACCTTCAGCAGAACCTCGCCTAGCCCGGCGAGGCCGTCTTCGTTGTTCGGTTCGAGAGCCAGGCCCTCGTTGAAAGATTGGAGCGCCCAGGCAATCTCATCCCGAGCAAGGTGGGCGTACGCAACCCCAATGTGCAGTTCCGCTGCCTGAGGAAAGATGCCGATCGCTTCTCGGAGGACGTCGAGAGCGGCGTCGTAACGGCCTTCGGTGTATAACCGATGCGCCTTTTCAGCGTAATCGTCGGAACTCAGGAATGAATCCGAAATCCGCCGGTCTCCAGGTGGAAAGTCGAACCACAATATACCGCAACTGGCTTTTGCACAAGCAGTTGCCTCGCCGTCACCCTATCGCCAGGTTGTGCCTGTGCCGCCTCTGATCACGCCGCCCAAAGGGGCATGCGTAGCGGCGTCACAGCTATGGATTCACCGAAATATGTTGTGTGTGAATCCTCCAGAGGCCATCCTCTAAATCCTTCACGAACACCAAGGTTCCGAACCCAGCCCACACGTCGCGCCTCGTGTCAAACCACTGCACGTCCACAGAGTGTCTGAACGTGACGACCGCCACCGTTGAACTCAGCATGTCCACATGGGGACTCTGCGCCGCGAAGTTCATGAAGCGGGCGCGGCCGTAGAAATCCGCAATCATGGCCTCGTACTCTTCGAACCCGACCGTCTTGGCGCCTTCGAGCCACATGACCGTCAGATCCGGAGAGTCCTGATACATTCCCGCCAGATCCTCGAGTTCTTTGTTGTTCAGGGCCTTGGTCCAAGCGGTTACGCGACGTTCCACAGTCTGCTCCTCGACGGCCCTCTGTTGTCGAGTCAGATCCGGTGACTCGCAACCCAACAGAGCAACGCTCGCAATGACCGTTGACAGTATCGACCGGCGCATCTATCGCCTCCATGGCATCGGGGAATCCGAAGTGGAAGCTACCCACGGTGAGCCTTGCGTCAATCCGTGGCGCCCTGTGGGGTAACGGAAGCCTCGAGTGCCCCCAGAGGCTCATCCCTCGCCCAGCCGAGCAGGGCTCCGTAGATTCCCCCTCCACCGCTGAAGACAAGGCCGACCATGCGTCAACTCCTTTCCACCGTTCAGTCGGCCCTCGCTCACCGCTACCTCGTGAAACGCGATGTGGGACGGGGCAGCATGGCGGGAGTATTTCTTGCCTGGGACCACGATCGCAAATGCGACGTCGCGATCAAGGTGCTGAGGCCGGAGTTCGGCCCTACCATCATCGCCGAGCGGTTCCGTCGCGAGATCGCGTTCGTCACCACACTCGACCATCCCAACATTCTGCCCATTCTCGATTTCGGCCAGGCAGACGGCCTCACGTACTTCACGATGCCGTTCGCCCATGGCGACACCCTCGGATCGAGGATCTCCAAGGATGGCCCCCTGCCCATAGCCGAAACGCTCTCGATCGTCAGGGATCTGGCCGCGGCGATCGATCATGCTCACTCCAAGCAAATCATCCATCGCGACATCAAACCCCAGAACGTCGTCTTCGAAGAATCCCACGCCATGATCTGCGACTTCGGGATAGCGCGCGCGCTGGAATCAGCCGGTCGCGAACGACTGTCGTCGAGCGGCCTCGTTATGGGAACTCCGGAGTACATGAGTCCCGAGCAGGCGAGCGGGCAGTGGGATATAGGTCAGGCCACCGATATTTATGCACTCGGCTGCGTGACGTACGCGATGCTGGCGGGAGCGCCGCCGTTCAGCGCTGCGACCACCCAGGCGGTACTGGCGCGGCACTTGGCGGCGAAGGTACCGTCGTTGAGGATCGTGCGACCCGAGGTGTCGCAACAGATCGAGCGAGCGGTCGAACACGCCCTCGCCAAGAAGCCCGAAGAGAGGCCTGGGAGCGCCACGGAGCTTGCCGAAGAGTTGGGAGCGATGTAGTAACAACGTGCAACATTCGTTTGGCGCTACCCCTCAAAAGGAGGCACACATGTCAAACCAGAACTCGATTTCAGCAACATTGCTCAAGCGGATCGCCGAGGCGGTCGACGGCACCAGAACAGGGGAAGACGTTTACGTCGTGGCATCCGACGTGTTTCCCCATGACGTAGCCGGCGTGTACCCCGCCTTGGATGCCGCGACGGCTGCTATGAAGAAAAACGACGACCGCCGAGTGCACGGGCCGTACACAACCACCCGCGACACCGGCACGGCGGTCGCTTTTGCTCCGTTCTGCCACGATCCCTACAGCAACAGTTGCCCCTTCACGCGACCCGACCCGGCATGGAAACTCGATGACGTTACGGACCTTACCGTCACAGCGACTCACCGCAATGGAAAGAAGTGGAGTGCATCGTTTAGCCCGGCCAAGGAAAAAGTAGACGCGCTGTCGTTCACGCTGGCTGCGGCAGACAAGTTCTACATTCCCTACATCGCGAAGGTCGCCGGAGCAAAGCACGCCGCTCGGATTCGCGACGAAATGGCGGCGTACGCGTCGACCGCAACCTAGCGAGAAGCCAGGCACGCCTGGGGCTCGGCAATCTAGCGGTGTCCGGTACCGATCAACTCGACGAATCGTGGATGATCACTGACCGGCTCAAACCACGGGCTGTCCGCAACGAGATCGCGCCACTGCGGCCCGGCACTCAAGAACTCCTCCAAGAGGTCCAGCGTAGCCGTTGTGTCACCGATCAGCAGCCGGACGTAGGCTTCCTGGAACGCAAGATTGGGTAACAGTTGCTCCGACGGCACGTTGGCGCGCGTCGATCGAATGACCGACCGGGCGCTGTCGTGGAGGCCCGCGCGGGCGATTACCGCGGCCACCATCATACGCCTGAACGGCCAGGTCTCGACTAGCGCAGGCGCCGATCTACCTTCTTCGATCTCGCGAAGGAGCCGCCACGCCTCTGGGACGTCTTGCGGTCGGTTCCCCGACCAACCGAGGATGGTCAACTCACACTCGATGAAAGCCCTCACTTCCGGGTAGTTGAGCCGCCCGCCTTCGCACATTTCCCTGGCCTCGTCGAAGGCACCTCCCGCCAGTGCGGCGAACAGCAGTTCGTTCACGGCTCTGCGCGGTTCGGGCAGATATGCGTCCGCCTCGAGGGCGTTGCGCGCCGCGCGAAAGGACTCGGCGTACTGGCCCCTGTACTGGAGCGCGCGGCTCAGCGACATCCAGGCCCGGGGGAGGGACCGGTTCCCGTCAACGGCCTCACGAAGATCCCCCTCGGCTTGTTCGAGCAATTCGGACGACTGTTCAGCATGTCCCAGGCGCCAGAACCGCAGTCGAGCCGTACCGCGGAGCGCCAGGGCCTCGGGGTCGCCCGCATCAAGTGCCAGAGCCCGCTCCGCGCTGCCCAGCCCTCGCTCCAGGAGATCGGTTTCTTGCTCCGCCAACAGCGCGGCGCCCGTCAATTCACCGGAAGCACTCGCCGATATTGCCAGGTGACCAACCACCTCCGCGTAGTCGAGGGCGACCCAGCCCCGCAACACAATGGGTTCGCTCCAGTTCGGGGCCGTTTCCTCGGCAAGAGCGAGAAGCGAATCCGCCCTTTCCAGGAGCGGACGTAGAGTGCGCGCGTCACCGCTCAACCATCGAGTCTTTACCTCTTCGGTTTCTTCCTCCGCCCGCTGCACCAGTTCCCAAGCTTCGATGCTTGGTGCACGCCTACGTCGCTCGCTCAGGAGAATCTCTCGTCCCAACCGTTCCCTAAGGAAACGTGCCACCTGCGAAATGATTTCATCCTGGAGCAGAGAAAAATCCGACCGCGGTCGTTCGAACCGTTGACTCTGCAGTTGCCTGGCACCGTTCGCGTCGATCAAGCGCACGGTCACATTCAACTGCTCGCCGGATAGGTCGACGCTCCCCTCAACAATCGTTCCCACCCTCAGCGATCGCGCGATGCTGTCCATCGAAACTGCACCATCGCGAAATTGTTTTACACCGCTACGGGGAACCACATGCAGAGCGCTGACTTGGCTCAACTCATCAATGAGGTCGGCGGTGAGACCTTGTGCCACGTAATCGAGGCTCGGATCGGAGCTGAGATTGTCGAAATAGAGCACGGCGATGTGGCTCGGATCCAACTCGGTGCTCGTCCCGGTCGGGAAGGTCGCCGACGGCAGCCTTGACAGTCCTACCCAGCCGGCGGCCACCACGAGCAGTGCAACGACTGCTGCGAGAATCGGATGCCGCCTCACCACCGTCGACCTACGCCGAATCGCAAACTGTTCGGCACGATCCAGCGCGTCTATGAACTCATTGGCCGTGGCGAAACGGTCGGCCGGAACTTTGGCGAGAGCGGTCTCGATTACGGCTTGGAGTCCGTGGGAAACGCTGGGTCGTACCACGCGAAGAGAGGGAACTTGTTCGCTCATGTGACGAGCGATCACCATCTGCATCGTCGGGCCGGTAAACGGGGGATCTCCGGACAGCATTTCATAGAGAACACAACCCAGCGAATACTGGTCGCTACGACCGTCAATTGATTCCACGCCGCTGCCCTGTTCCGGGCTCATGTAGGTCGGTGTCCCGATAGCTATTCCGCTGGTGGTGAGCCGCTGAGCCGTCGCAACGCTCAAGGCGCGGGCAATGCCGAAATCCGCAACGACAGCCTCTCCCCCGGTCAGCAAGATGTTGGCCGGCTTGATGTCTCGATGCACGACGCCGTGGCTGTGGGCGTAGCTCAGTGCCTGCGCCACCTGACGCGTGATCGCCAACGCCTCGTCAATCGGAAGTTGGGTTTCGCGCTTGAGCCGCTCTCGCAACGACTCTCCCTCCACATTCGGCATCACGTAGTAGAGAGACCCGTCGGCAACGCCGGAATCGTACAGCGGAACGATGTGGGGGTGCTGCAGGCGTGCCGCGATTTGGATTTCCTGCAAGAACCGCTCGGGACCCAACGCGGCGGCGATATCACGCCTCAGTACCTTGATGGCGACTTGACGGTCGTGCTTCTCGTCGCGCGCAAGGTAAACGACGGACATGCCGCCTTGACCGAGTTCCCGCTCGATCGAATAGCGACCTTTCAGCGCTTCTCGGATACGGCCGAGGAGGTCGGGCATGGCAACTCTTTTATTATAGGGCCCGAGCACTGTCGGGGAACGGCCCAAAAACGGGTGGCTGCCCACTTTAGATACTGCACCGAACAGGCGTTGGAAAGGTCTACCCTACAACTCGACCAGCACCCCTAAGTCTCCTGCTTCCGCTCGCTGCAACGCACGCGCCGCAGCACACAGGTCTTGCGCGGCCAGGCCCACCGACTTGAACAC
>JADFIT010000217.1 GCA_022566515.1 Gemmatimonadota bacterium | reverse complement strand
AAGCAGCACCGTAAGCGTGGGAAGCCCCAAGGGAAGCCGGGCCCCGCCTCGGCGGCTCTCATTTTCGGACCCGCACACCGATTAGCTCCAGCTTTTCCGCGCGTGACATGCCCTTGATTTCGCGCTCCCGCCGCAGGGCCCCAGACCGCTCTGCATACCGCTCCTCATACACGACCCGCTTCGGGGGCGATGTGCGGAAGAACTTGGCCCCACGGCCCCCCCCACGGTGCTCACCCAGGCGCCGTTCGAGATCAACGGTTATTCCCGTGTAGAACTTGCCAGACTCGGTCTGAATTACGTACACCGTCCAGCCGCCCTGGTCAGTCACCAGGCTGCTCGTGAGCCTGGGTGTCCCAAGTACAGCCTATCATGAGGAAATCTTAATAATAAATCCAATGGGCTTAAATCCCGACACACAAAGTATAGATTAGTCTTGAATGAGCTACTAAAAGGGAGCTTCGTATGGCCTCGAGAAATAGTTGGAAAGGCATTGCCGCAGGCGCCACCGTCGTTTTGATCGCCGGAACTGCCTTTGCCGGCCTCTCGACCAAGGATGCGGACGCGCTGGAAGTCACTGTCTACAAGAGCCCCACCTGCGGCTGCTGCAACAAGTGGATCGCCCATCTGGAGGCCAACGGCTTCGAGGTGAACGCTCACGACGTCGCCGACCTCACCCAGATCAAGCTCGAGCACGGAGTCAGCCGGAAGTTGACCTCCTGTCATACGGCCTTGGTCGACGGATACGTGATCGAGGGACACGTCCCGGCAGAGGATATCCGGCGCCTGTTACAGGAACGGCCCGACGTGGTGGGCCTAGCCGTGCCCGGCATGGTTACGGGATCGCCTGGTATGGAGGGCGCGACCTCTGAGCCCTACGATGTTCTGACCTTCGATCGCAACGGCAACACTACGGTCTTCGCGAAGCATTAGGACTGCAGTGGCGGAGCGAAGAAACCCAGACGAATCCCAAATCATACGGGTCACGCACCTCCCATCACCTTTGAAGTCCCCGGTCAACGCCGGGGCTTGCCATCAGTGACAGGAGCGGCAGGCTCAACTACAGGGGTAGTTCGACGAGTCGTCTCCTCGCCCCACCAATATTCGTAATAATACTCCCAGGACCATGGCCGTCAAGCCGAGCCATTTTTCTGGAACGCGACCTCGATCGTGACGATCTCGTGGGGCCGGAACGCCAGCTCGATCCGCTCTGCTACGCTCTTCAGTTCCGTAGAGCGCTCTTCCAGCAGGTCGATCAACCACGCCGCAGAGACGGGCCGGCCAAAGGTGAGGGTTTCGTCCACTTTTTCGGACATGAGGTTGTACAGCCGGATTACCAGCGTGTCGCGTGATTCGTGTTTCTTGATGGCGCTCACGCAGGTTCGGTTAGATTCTTTGCGCAGGAAGCTCCCTCCTCTTACGCGGTGATCGGCAACGCCTTGAATCGCAGCTACGGGTGTTCGGTACCGCTGGCTGAGACTCTTGAGCCGAGCATCGATGTAGTCACCTGCAAATGGAACCACCGCGTAGTGGAAGTGCTGCTCGCCCTGGCATTGCGCCTCCGGGGTCGCCAGTTGAGGACCAACGCGCTGGTACCCCCGGCTGGGAAAATCGTCACGGGACAACCATCCCACAGCCCGCAGCAGGGTGAGGGCGAGACCCGCGCAGCCAGCGTCCCCGCGCAACGCGGCGATCTCGGGAAGACCGCGGTTGAGCACGGCAAGACCACGAGCACCGTCCTGCACCAACGAGAACTCCTGCTGAGGATACGTTCCCGACGGAGGCTGCACCCAGCCATCACCTGAGGGCTGCTCAATCGGCCGGTGGTTGATATAGAAGTGTCCGTCCGACACGATCGTGTCTGTTCGAATCGGCGTCGGAAACCGGGCGCGCAGGCGGTGATCTTTGGCACGATTGTCGAAGCAGAGGTCTAGCTCCACTACAGGACTGTTATATGCCAATCCGATACGGATCCTCACCGGGCAGTCGACACCGGCCGCGCTGCGCGTCTTCCGGTGGCGCTCAATGGACGCGGGAAGCCGGAACTGGAAGGTCACTTCCAATGCCGCCCTGAACCCGGTGTTCTCCACTACCCCTATTTCGCCCTCGGCGTCGCCGGCGAGTACGGTTTCGCCGCTGTCGCAGGGCGAGTAGTCGTACTCGTCCCCCACGTCCTCGGTATCCTCCAGCCGGTTCAGCCCTGGATACGCCGTCTCCGTAACCTTGTCGTACAGGTCGAACGTCCCGTTCGAGTGAACCGTCACCTTCACGAACTCGTTCTCCATCACGCTGTCCGCGACGGTCACCATCCGAACACGCTCGGAGGGCTCTCTGTCGGCCCCTCCCTCCGACAGTATGAAAGTCGCGTGTCCCAGGGCCGGGAGGTCCTCTGCGACGAACTGCACCGTCAGGATACAATCCCGCTCTTCACTCGAAGTGTCATCGAGCACACCCTCGAGACGGGCCTCCAAGGCCTCGAGCTGCCGGCTCACAAAGGGCTCTCTGGTGAAATCGAAGCCCCAAGATCGTCTCACGAAGCTTGCGCTCACAATTCTCAGTGGTACCAACCGGCCCGCTTCGTCCGCCAACTGCAGGGCGTCCACGTCGCCGTCGAAGTCGCGCAACACGATCACTCGCTCAACCACTTCCGTCCGTGTTTCCGGCAGCGGATTCGCGACACAAATCACCGCTCGCTCATCTCCCGCAGGATCCCGCGCCACCGGAGACACCAGCGATTCGAGTTGCTTGCGGACCACCTGTTCGCCGGTTTGAATCACTCCGTCGAAACGGGACACCATGTCGCGGTGCACCGCGTCCACGCTACAGCCGCATATCGAGTCGTGGGGATGATTCTGCAACAGCAGTTTCCATGCGTAGCCGATCTCTCCGCCGGGATACGGGCGATCCAAGGCAAAGTGCAAATAGCAGGCCAGGGGCTCGACATAGCCGGCAAGCAGCTGTTGGGCGTACTCGTTGCGCTGTTTCAGGTACATGCGAGCCGACCAGACACCCGGCAGGATGAACTGCAACCGGCCTCCGAGTAGCTCGCCACAGTGGCTTTCCTTGGCAAAGCCGGCGTCGGCCACCGCCTGGACGTATTCGGTCAGACTGGCGTGCTGGAATTCCGTCTCTGGAAAAGCCTCCTGTAACGCGGCGACGATACGTCCCAAATCTGGTTGTGGTGGCAGGTGGTCACACCCGTTGTTCAGTAGATATATGTCACCCCGCGACCACTGCGCCATTTCCGCGAAGAGGTTCCGCACCTGTGCTACTGCATGGTCCACGTCGACGGCGCGCTGTGTGCGGGCGTGCCATGATTCATGAAACCCCAACTCGCCACCGTTGCAATAGCCACGGTATTGGTTGATCGCGAGCACCTCGCTCCCGTCCGGAGCCGACCACCGGTACTCGAGGCCGAGGCCGTCGATCTCCGCACCGTTTCCCCGTGTGTAAACGAAGGAGTCGATTCCGGCAAGTCGGAGAATTTGCGGCAGTTGCGCAATGTGTCCGAAAGAGTCGGGCATATATCCAACTTTCTGCACCGGCCCGATCTTGCCGGCAACTCCGTGGCCAAGGATGAGATTGCGAACTATGGCTTCTGCGCTTACCAGAAACTCATCCGGCAGCACATACCACGGCCCGACTGACAGCGCGCCTCCCTCCACCAACGCTCGTATCCTACCCTCATCGCCGGGAACGATTTCCAGATAGTCTTCGAGAATGATCGACTGTCCGTCGAGGAGAAAATGTTGAAACGCGTCGTCGTTCTCCAACCGGTCCAGAACCGTGCGTACCACACCGATCAAGTCCACACGGAATTCGTGGAAGGGACGATACCACTCCCTGTCCCAGTGGGTGTGTGAAACGATGTAGACCTTCTTGGGTGACACGGCAGTCATGAATCGAAGTAATTAGGTCCTCATGGCGTGGCGTTCAGCTCGGCCGGCGAGGCCGGGTGTCATGAGCCGCTCGCAAATCTCCTCGAAGCCGTCTAGCGGTCCGGACCATTTCAACTCATCGACCGATGCGCTGACCGGAGCCCTCACATCAACCGTGGCGATGCGTCGAAACAGAAGAGCCAGATCGCGATCCTGTGCAAGCGTCTTAGCGAGTTTGGCTGCACCGCGAACAGATACATCCCAGTCCTCCGCGGAGTCGGGGATCTCTTCGATGTGGTGGTAACGAGCAAGAACCGTGGAAGACGACTTCGCGCCCCACCCGGGCAGTCCCGGGTAACCATCTGCGGAGTCACCCATCAACCCCAAGTAATCGGGAATGGACAGCGGGGCCACGCCGAACTTTTGAATCACGCCCTCTTCATTCCTGATCTCTCGTTTGCGACGGTCCAACTGTACCACACGGTCACCTACAACGCATTGTGAAAGATCCTTGTCAGGCGTGCAGAGCAACACTTGCTCGACGCGCTCGTCGGCCGCCGCCATCTCGGCGCCGGCTCCGAGGGCGTCGTCGGCCTCGTGCTCGACCATCGCCCACACTACCACACCGAGACCGCGAAGCGCATCCTCGAGCAACCCGAATTGGGACAGCAACTCGGGTTCGATGCCAGAGCCATCTTTATAGTCAGGCCAGAGGTCATTGCGGAACGATTCGATGACGTGATCGGTGGCCACGGCAATGTGGGTCGCACCGCTCTCCAACATCGACAACACCGACCCCACCACTCCTGCGGTAGCAGCCACTTCTCGTCCCTCGTCGTTGATCGCGCTGGGCAGGGCGTAATAATGGCGAAACAGCTCATAGGTGCCGTCGACGAGATGGACCTTCATGTGGGATAGTGTAACCGACGGGGCCATGCAGACGCTACAGGCGGGGAGAGGGGAGAGGGCCACCCCTCCACCCCCTCTGGGTGGCGGGGCGGGGCCCTCTCCCCTCTCCCCTCTCCCCATTGACGCCCAGGCCACTTCGCACACAGTTTGGACACCCATA
>JADFIT010000216.1 GCA_022566515.1 Gemmatimonadota bacterium | reverse complement strand
GAAGGCGGCAACTCGAGCCAAGAGGAAGGCGTCCAGAACCGCGAAGCGCACCAAGCGAGCCCTGAGGGCCGCTCGGAAGCGGGTGACCAAGACGGCGAAGCGCGCACGCAAAGCCGTGAGGCGATTGAAGAAAAAGCGTTGACCGCTTTTTTCTTGGCTACCGTAGTCTCAGAGAGTGCTTGGTAACCAAATCCAAATAGTTGGGGAAGCCACCGGACTCGTGCTCCTCTGCAAAACTGTCGATCGTTTGCAGGAGCTGGGTGCTGTAGTATCCTGGGACAGCCTGGGGGTGGCGGGAACGGAACATCCCACCGAAAAAACTGCGGATGATGACGCTCGGTTTGCCACGCGGTAAATCTGCCACATTCTCCGCAAATCTTCTGAAGCCGCCATCGCGCACGACATAGAACTCGACGTTGGATGTATAGAACGCAGAAACCTGCTCGCCGATCTCCCTCAAGTATTCCCCAATCGCGTTTACCGCGTGGTCTCCCGCAAGATCCCCAACTACCGGTACGATGAGATTCCGCTCCTGCATAGACTTCACAAACCGGTAGTCGCCTTCGTCGGCTAGATAGCCTGCCTGGTTGCCCGTGAGGTCCGTCTCCAATATGAGCTGGCGCAATGTGGGATAATACGGCTGAGGTGCTCTGCCGAAAGAATTGAAGCGGAGCTCCAACCCGGCATCGATGAACGCATCGTGGAACCGTCGGATAGTCGCCAGGTCTCCCTGGGTCAGCGGGAGCCCATAGCCTTGAATGCGCTCTTCGATTCTCATGCGGCTTGCATTCACGACCTCGCTTGCCGCCGGCTGTCCGTCGATGTAGGCGACAAGTGAGTGGATGGAGCGGCCGCTCCAATCCGCCGCGTCGTCGGGACCGTGGCGGCCGAAAAGCATGGCAAGGTACTCGATCCTGCTGTCCGATAACTCGAACAGCGCCTTGTACAGCAGATGCTGCAGCAGGTTGTCGCGGCGGATGTCTATGAGGAACGCGATGTTGGGACGGATCTGCGCGATGTAAGAGAAATTCTGGCCGGGTCCGACGCCGAGGTACGCCCCACCCGTGACACCCATCTCCCCCAGCTTACCCATCACGTGCAGGTAGGACGTCTCGTTCGAGATCAGATTGTCGGTATCGAAGTACCCGCCGGGCTCGGAGAGGCGCTCGATGAGCCGCGCGAAGCCCGCCTGTGCAACCGTGGCAACAGCCGCCGCTTGCGGATTGGCCGGCCGCTCGGCGCCGTTGCAGGCACCCGCCGTGAACACCAGTGCAGCTACTGGAGCGAGCACCCGTCGGATCGCGCGCCGTGGGATCAAGCTGTCTGCCATCGTTGCCTGGGTAATCTCTCGAGGCCGCCAACCTAACGGACGAAGACGGACCTGGAAAGGATCGACGGGAATCAGAAACGAATCGACGCCTTGACCTTCAACCCCGGCTTGCCTTTGGGAGACACATCCATCTGAACAACTTTGAGGAGATCGACGTCGAGATCGGTGACCAACGCCAGCACACTTCCCAGTAGATAGCCCACGCCGCCTCCAACCACGGCGCCGGCTACCAGAGCCTCCGTCGAACTGATAGCTCCGTAGCACTCTATGTCGTCACAGCCCATGTCGTGACCGCTGAAGAGCGCCGGCCCAACGGCCAGGCCCACCAGCCATCCGGCTACCGTCCCTATCCGGCCCCCTCCCGCCACCCGGCTCATCGGCGTGTGCCTACCCCGGTTTGGTTGTTCCATGACAAACTGGATATCCACCGGCTGCACGAACGAGATCTCCGAGAGCCTCTGGAGCTCCAGACGCACTGGAAAGGCGACCATACGACCTGCGGCCTGGAGACCCTGCCCCGAGGCTGCACGAGGCATGCAGCAAACGGCCAAAGCTAGTAGAGAGACAGCACGCATGTCATGATCCCTTGACATCAAATACACCAAACAATTGCCGAGAATAATCCGGCGGCGACACGACCCCAATCTGCACCGGCCGGAAGATTCAGTCTGTGGCGGGCATAGCCTATTTCACGTGATACCGGTCACGGGCGGCATGGGGAACCGCAGGCGTTTGGCGGAGGCAGGCTACGAGGTGGGAGGCGATCGCCCCGAACCCGCCTTGACGGAGGTCCAGCCACATGGCAGCTTGGCTGTGTACCGTCGCGCCACAGGCAACCGCGGGAAGGACGGAAGGACGGAAAGTTACTGCCGCGGATACGTCAGGGTCCTTCTGGCCTGCAGGATGGAACTCACCGCATGGCGCGGCGGTTACTTTTGCGGCTTATACGACAGTTTCTTTGAGGAGGACTGATGATTCACCGACTATCGAGATTGGTGGCCGTGGCTGTTGGACTGGCTGTTGTTACGACCGCCTGCCGCCCGGGCGACGGAGAAGAGGCGGCAGAGACCGAAGCCGCGACCGCAGCCACCGTCAGCGCTCCCGACACGACGGGGGCCGCCATCTGGGCGCACTTGCAGGAGTCCGACTATGAAGCCAACTGGCAGATGTGGCCGGACAAGGGAAGTTTCTACACCGGCAACCAGCCGCACGGAATGCTTCTCACGACGTACCTCAACGACGTCGCATACCAGGCCCTCACGGGTGGAGCCACCGAGATGCCGGCCGGCGCCATCATCGTGAAGCAGAACTACATGCCCGACAGCACCTTGGCCGCGGTGACGACGATGTTCAAGGTTGCGGGCTACAACGCCGACCATAACGACTGGTTCTTTACCAAACATCTTGCCAGCGGTGAACTCGACAAGGCGCCAAACGGCATGGAGTTGGAAGGCCGTCTACCCGGCTGTCAGAACTGCCATGTAGGTGTGCAAGCCAACGACTACCTCTATACCGGTCAGTTGGGGGCTGGTAACTGACACGACTCTGGGTCACGAAAAAAGACTCGCGTGACGGATGGCGGCGACAGGGATTTAGCCCGTCAAGAAACGCGGCCCCAAATGTCGCCGACGGTGAAGCCTTCCGGAAAGGGGTCTTCGGCGTCGACGACATAGTCGGCGAAGCCTGTGATCCACGCCCGCCCACTAAGCGTGGGCACGACGGCGTCATAATCCCCCACCTTCGTCTCACGCAGGAGACGCCCGGTGAAGAGCGTCCCCAAGATGCTCTCATGACAGAAGTCTTCCTCGAGACCGAGCTGACCCTTGGCATGAAGTACTGCCATCTTGGCGCAGGTCCCTGTCCCGCACGGAGAGCGATCCAACGCCCCTCCCCACGTGTGTGGCTTGTCCCAATCACCGGTTCCGGTGGAAACCACCACGGCGTTCTTTCGATGAGCCTCCGGATGCGTCGCTATTTCTCTCCCTTCGTCCGGCACCAATCGCAGGTTGAGTTCCTCCGCGTCGGCGATGACATAGAACATCCCGCCCCACGCGACGTCTACCGACACCGAACCTAGTGTGGGCACTTCGACGACCGCATCGAGGTGGGTGGCGAACGCCGGGACGTTCTCGAAGGTGACGTTGGTGACCTTGCCATCCGACACGTCCGCACGAACACCAATCAGGCCTGCGGGCGTCTCCAGCTTCAACTCCGTCACCGGCTCGCTGACCGGCACCATCCCCGTTTCGATCAGCACTGTAGTTACACAGATCGTATTGGTGCCGGACATGGCGGGGTACTCCGTCTGTTCCATGATCACGAAACCGGCGTCTGCCTCCGGATTCGTGGGCGGCAATATCACGTTACAGCACATTGCGGGATAGCCGCGCGGTTCCCTCAGCATGAGCTTGCGCAGGCCATCTGCGTGCTGCTGGAGGTAAGCTTTTTTCTCGAACATCGTGTTGCCAGGCACGTCCGAGACCCCACCGGTGATGACCCGACCCGGTTCACCACAGGCGTGGGCATCGACGGCGGTAATCTTGTTGGAGAGGCGCATATCTTTCACTCTTCTTTGAACTTCCCTTCATCCTCGATCGACGGCCAACGCGCTGCTCGAGATGATACACTGCCGGAAGTTGCCACCGTGGAAATTAGCGCTAGCATTCACTCGCGAATGGCAGGCCGCATCCTGCCGCATCCTAATGACTTAGGTACACACCGGCCCAGATGCGCTTCGGCCCCTAACCTGTGACCAGGAGGTTTCCAGCGTGGCGAAGACAAAGGCCGAGGACCTCAACCCCTATCACATAGCGCAGCAGCAGTTCGACAACGCTGTGCGGTACATCCCAGACCTCAAGGCCGGCCTCAGGGATTACCTGAAGCTGCCCGACCGGGTGATCATCGTCGAGTTTCCCATTGAGACTCATGACGGCACGGTGCGCAATTTCGTGGGCTACCGGGTGTTGCACAACCGAGCGCGCGGCCCCGGAAAGGGGGGGATTCGCTACCACCCAGACGTCACCGTGGACGAAGTCCGAGCCCTGGCATCGTGGATGACGTGGAAGTGTGCCGTGGTTGACATCCCGTTCGGTGGTGCCAAGGGGGGCGTGGTGTGCAACCCGAAGGAACTCACCACGAGCGATGTCCGTAAGATCACGCGGCGCTTCATCACCGCCCTGGGGGATAATATCGGCCCGCATACCGACATCCCGGCGCCCGACGTCAACACGAACCAGGGTACGATGGCCCGCATCTTCGACACCTACGACATGATGCACCCGGGCCGGAACAACCGGGGCGTGGTCACGGGCAAGCCGGTCGACTTGGGTGGGTCGTTCGGTCGGCGCGAGGCAACGGCCCGCGGTTGTCTCTGCGCAGTTCGGCGAGCACTGGCCCGGGGCCTGGTAGAGGGCCTGGACTCCGTAGAGGGAGCCACTGTGGTGATCCAGGGATTCGGCAATGCAGGCTCCATAGCGGCCGAGCTGTTTGCGGAGGCCGGAGCGAGGATAATCGCGGTGAGCGATTCTCGCGGGGGCATAGTGTGCACCGAGGGACTCGATCCCACGGCCGCCGTGGAGCACAAGCGGAAGACGAAATCAGTAGTGGGCCTCGCGGGCACCAAGCAGGTC
>JADFIT010000215.1 GCA_022566515.1 Gemmatimonadota bacterium | reverse complement strand
AAGGCTGTGGAGGCGGACAGACGGGTGGACGAGGCAAGGGAGGCAGCGGGAGGCACGGAAGAGGCTGGACTGCCGCCCTACCGCCCTACCGCCTTACCGCCTTACGTGCCAGGCAGCCGGCCTTCAGGGTACCTGTAGAGCCCTACGTCGCCATCTGGCGCACGAGCAGCACCCGACCCCTTACCTCCACCTCCTACCTCCTGGAGGCGGTTGGGGCGGGCAGGGAAACTCCTCCCTCAGTTCAGCGCCGGAGCCGCACTGGCGGGTATCCCTGGTCCGGCTTCCCGGAGCACCCGCTTCCGCTCCGGTCCTTTCTCGAACAGCACGTACAGCGCCGGTGTCACGGTGAGCACGAACAGCGTAGAACTCAGCAGCCCGCCTATGAGCGCGTAACCGAGTGCGTTCCAGATGTTCGCGTCGGCGTAGTCGGAGAAAATCACCAGCGGCAGCAGCCCCAGGACGGTCGTGGCGCTGGTCATCAGTATCGGGCGCACACGCTCCAGCGTGCCGCGCACCACGGCGTCCATGAGGTGCAGGCCGAGCTTTCTGCGCAGTTGGTTGACGTGGTCGATCAACAGGATGGCGTTGTTCACCACGATGCCACCCATCATGATGACCCCGATATAGGCCTCGCGTGTGAAGCTCGCCCCCGTGTAGAAGAACATCAGGAACACGCCCACCAACGCCATCGGCACGGTGAGCAGCACACAGACGGGTTGCCGCAGGGACTCGAACAGCGCGGCCGTCACCATGAAGACCAACACGAGCGAGACGCCGAGCACGATGTAGATCTGTGTCTGCTCTTCATCCGACCAGGCCCAGGTCTGCTGTCCCTCGATGCGATATCCATCTGGGAGTTCGGTGGACGCGATGACGGCGTCACGGTAGCGGTCTCCCAACTTGCGCGGCCCGCGGAACTCGTACCGCACCGAGCGTTGGTATTGCTGATCCACCCGTTGAATCACGTTGAGCACATCCCGTTCCGTAATCTCGGCGATGTCCCCCAGACGGACGTCACCGCCGGCAGATCTGATCAAGGTCTCGGCCAATTCGAGTACGTCGAGATCCCGATATCCCGCCATCTTCAACTCGAAGCCCAGCTCCTCACCGCCGACGCGAATCTGCCCCCGGCCCGTGCGGCCGCCAACGGCGACCTGCACCTGACCCACCACGTCGCGAGTTGAAAGGCCATACATCGCCAAACGTTCTCGGTCGAGCACCAGCACCACCTCACTCGACTTCTCGCTACCCCACCACCGGCCCCCGGCGTTGGTGTCCACCTCCCGCACACGGGAAAACCGCTCGAGCCGCCGCTTCATGTCCTCGGCGATGTCACGAACGCGCTCGTAGTTGTAGCCGAAAATCTGGATCGTGTAGTTGGGCGGGCTGCCGCCGCCGCCGTAAAACGAAGGGCCGTAGCCGTAGACCCGCACCTCGGCCCCGCCGAACTGGTAGCTGAACGCAACCATCTGTTCTTTGATCGCGACCGGGATCTGCGTCTGCTCGATCTCTTCGGGGAATTCCACACGAATAAAAGCGCGCTGCGCCCAGACGGTTGTCCTGAACCTCTCAACCTCCGGTGTCCGGAGCAGCTTCTCCTCGAAGAACCGCGCCAGCTCGTCGGTGCGCTCCAGCTCCTCACCCCGTGGCAGCGAAATGCGGATGTCGATATACGAACTGCTGCCGAAGAGACCGCCCCAAAGCACGCCCCGGTTGACGTACTTGTCGAACAGATGCCACGAACCGTAGAACGCACCCATGGCCACGGCTATCGTGATCCACGGGTTCCTTGACGTAAACCCCACCATGCTACCGTACGCCCGGACGTAGACGGGATCTCGTTCCACCAGCGCACTCGATACCGCCACGCTTCCCAGGATCTGGGCTGCAAGGGACGGGATGAAACTGAACGCCACGAGGAGGCTGGCCAGCAGGCTCATCCCCACTACGATGGCCAGCGGTACGTAGTACACGCGCAACTCGCCCTGCAGGTAGACGAAGGGAATGAAGACAATCAGGGTCGTGGCCGTGGCCGCCATGATCGGCAGCACCACCTCACGCGTTCCGGCCACGGCTGCTTCCTCCGGCGCCTCGCCCGCTCGCCGTTTCCGGTACACGTTCTCCAACACGACGATCGCGTTGTCGACGATGAGGCCGAAGCCCATCGCCAGGCCCATGAGTGTCAGCACGTTGAGCGTCAAGCCGCCGAAGTAGATCAGGTTCAGCGCGATGAGAATGGAGAATGCGATGGTAGCAAAGATGATGGCGGCCGAGCGGAACGATTGCAGGAACAGGAGGAGTACGGCAAAGATGACCAGGGCAGCCACGATGGCTCGCTCGCGCAAGTCTGTGAGCTGCGCCCGGATGTCTTCACTCTCATCCCAGTCCAGAAAAATACGCGCGCCGGCAGGGTTCAAGTGCTCGATGCCCGCCAGGCGTGCCTTTACCCGGTCGGCAACCTCCACCGTGTTGGTGCCGTGCTCCTTGATCACCGAGAACGCGATCGCCGGCTGGCCATCGATACGATAATGGCTCGTGTAATCCTCGTACGTGTCTCGCACGACGGCGACGTCCGACAATCGAACCAATCGGCCCTTGTCGCTGAGCACTACCAGATTGCGTATGTCGGCCACCGACCCTGCGCGTTGCCGAACTGCGAGGTTGCGCAGCTTGCCGTTGTCGTAAACGGTGCCGGCCTCTCTCACCTGCTCCAGATCCAATACGCGCTGCCGAATGGTCAGCGGGCTGAGACCAAGGGAGCGCAACGCATCCTGGTCGAACTCGAGTTCCAGCAGGCGATCCCGACCGCCTCTGATGTCAATCGTGGCCACTCCCTCCACCTGGAGGATTTCAGGGCCCACTATGTCGTCGAGGTGGGCGCGGATCGCCTCCAAGGTGAAGGGCGCGGTAATGGTGTACTCGAGGAACGGCCGGTACTGATCCTCGAACTCTCGGGGAACGTAGGGACTCACATTGGGACCGACGACTCCCACAGGCAGCTCATCCTCGAGGACCGCCAACCGCTCGGACAACTCCAGCCGAACGAAATCCATGTCGACGTCCCGTTCGAACTCCACCGTGATTCTGGCTACTCCTTGGCCCTGTTGCTCCTCCGAGGTCGAGCTGATCTTGTCGACGCCTCTGACTTGTTGGATCGCTGCCTCGAGAGGCGCCGTGAGGAACGCTTCGGTGGCTTCCGGCGAAGCGCCCCGCCAGAAAGCCTCCACCGTGAGTTGGGGAAGCTCGGTGTCGGGAAGCAGCTCTATGGGAATGTTGCGCCACGCCACCACCCCCAAGAGGGCGACCGCTACATAAAACATGGAGACCGCTACCGGACGCTTGACTGCGAGCCTGATCATTGCTCCCCTCCAGCAGGACTCGGTGCTGCTCCACCAGCCGCCTCTCCTGCACGCCCCGCCCCCATTCCCACGAACGCCCTGAACTTGAGACGGCCTTCTTCAATCAGGTCGTACGCCACAGGCACGATGATGAGCGTGAGAGCCGTAGCACTGATCAAACCGCCAATGACGACGACAGCCAGCGGTGCTCGAAGATCCGATCCGCGCCCCAGCCCGAGCGCCATCGGCGTCAACCCAAGCACTGTCGTCACCGTGGTCATGATGATGGGCCGCAGGCGAACCCTGCCCGCCTCGAGTATCGCCTCGCGCAGAGCGCGGCCTTGCCGGCGCATTCGATTGATGAAGTCGACCTTGACGATAGCATCGTTCACCACTATGCCGACGAGGATCACCATGCCGATCAGGCTCATCGTGTTGAGGCCGGCTCCGGTCAGCCACAGGGCGCCGGCAGCGCCGACGGTCGATAGCGGCACGCTCAACAAGATCGTGAACGGATGCACAAACGATTCGAACTGGGCTGCGAGGATCATGTACACCAAGATCAACGCGAGACCGAACGCAAAAGCCAGATCGCGGAAGCTCTGTTCCCGTTCCTCGTTCTCTCCTCCGATGTCCCAGCGCAACCCTCGGGGCGGCGGATTTGCGGCAACCGCCTCGCGCACATCCGCCAAGGCCCCGTCCAACCCGCCCGTGGCAACATCGGCATACACCGTAACGGTGCGTGATTGCTCTACGCGCCTCACTTCGACTGGCCCCAGCGTGTCCAGAGTGCGAATCAGCTCGCGCAGCGGCACTCCCTGAACCTCCAACAGCTCCAGGGTTGCGAGGGAGCGCCGGTCGGCCTCAGGCAATCGCACCAGAATCGGAATCTTCTGGTCGAAAGCCACATACTCGGTGGGGACCGCGCCGCGCATATACCGCTCGACCGTTTCCACGATGGCGCGAGGCTCGATGTTGTAGGCAGCCGCCCGTTCGCGGTCCACCTCTATCAGCACCTCCGGTTGTCCCTGTTCCGTGGATAGGCGCACGTTTGCCAGCGTGGAGAGGTGGCCGAGTTCTTCAGCCAGCCGCTGCGCGTAGAGGAAGGCTGCATCTAGATCGTCGCCCCGCACTCGAACCGCGATGTCCGCCTCGCCGCTGCCGAGCAACCTTCCGAGGGCAGTGGCTTGCCCGGTCTCGACGGCGAGCGCACCGGCCGGGAAAGAGGCCAGAGCCCCACTCAACCCACGGAGAGTCTCTCGCGTCCCGGCACCCTCCCGGAGACGCACGTCGAGCGTAGCGGTGTTGAGCCCGCTCTCCTCTTCCTCGACTCCCGCAATGGCCTCTTGCCTGCCCACCCGCGTGAATACCGCGGCGACGTCAGCGTGGTCGAGGAAGGCCTGCTCGAGCCGTGCCGCCGCGGCGGCTGTCTCCTCGATGGGTGTGCCCCGCTCCAGGTGCAGCCGGGCTTGGAACGAACCCTGGTCCACGTCCGGCAGCACCCCGCGCTCCAGGGTCCACCCGAGCCCGAGCCCGGCCGCCAGCAACGCCGCCGACAGCGCGACGACGCGGCCCCGGTGATCGAGGGCGGCTTCCAAGACCCCGTGATACCAGTCCGCAAAGCCC
>JADFIT010000214.1 GCA_022566515.1 Gemmatimonadota bacterium | reverse complement strand
GTAGGACTCGAACCTACAACCTACTGATTAAGAGTCAGTTGCTCTAGCCAGTTGAGCTAGCGGGGCGTGGAGCGGAAACGTAAAAACCCGCAAGGCCTCGTGCAAGTGATGAAATCGCCGACACAGCACGTTTTCGCCCCGGAGTGAAAAGACGTCAACTAACCGATGTGCAACGGGTTGCGCAAGAAACCACCGCCCCTTACCTATCTTTAAGGAATACGAGGCTACGTCCCCTCCACGCCACTTATCACTGAACGATGTCGAGAGCTTTCGTCAACGAAGACGCACCAGAACAAGAGCCCCGTTACGTGCTGCCGAAGCGGGACGATCCATCATTCGACGAGGCGGCAGCCTGGGCTTTGATCGAAGGCGCCAACGAAGGAAATTCGCGCAGCGCTGAACTCGCCACGGGCTACAAGTGGGGTGAGCCCAAACTCGTTCCACATGTGGAGAACATCTTGGCCCGTGCCCGCGAAGAACACGACGACCGCATGGAAGAGCTTGCCCAGCGGTTCTTGAAGAAGGGAGCGGGTAGCGGGGAGCAGTGAGCAGGCCACCCCACCCCACTCCCGGAGGGGACGGGCCCGCTCCCTGCTCCCCGCTCCCCGCTCCCCGCTCACTCCTGGCTCGCGCCGAACTCATGATGGGGCTCACGATCACGCAGTTCGAGGCGGAACTTGAATGGTTGGCGGAGGTGGAGGCGAAGATCGTGAGAGGTGAGACGTGAGAGGTGAGAGGCCTAGTGAATATCGAATATCCAATACTGAATATTGAATATTCAATATTGGATATTGGATATTCAATGGGCTCTTACACTCCGATCGCCACCCCCAAGCGAAACGTCACCAGATTCGCTTCGCTCCTGATGGGCACCAGCGTGATCGATCCGTCGGCGCTCTCCAGGATACTCCCTTCCCGCAGGTAGTCCGTTTCGCCGTGAAACACGCTCTGCACGGACAGATCCAGTGAAATGGGATGTCTGCCACGGGAGAGTCTCACGAGGAAACCGCCGCCGGCCGTCAGCGCAGCGGTTACGTCATCGAAATTCGTGCTACTGGCGAACGACCCCGCATCTGCAGTCCCGCTTGCGGAGGAGACCGTGGCAAAGTAGGAGAACCCTGCCGTACCGTAAACGTAAGGCCGCAGCGCCCCGTGCCCCAGCGTGAGCTGTGGTCCGACGCCGAGGGACGCGATGAGATTGTCGGTGTCGACATCGATAGTAACACGCTGGATCGTGTTACTCAGGGGACGCTTCAGCGACTCGTGACCGTAAATCAAGAGGGAGCCGTCAAACCTGATTCCCAGTGGGCCGCGCCTCGAGAGATTGACCACGCCGTACAGGTCGATGCCCCCACCCCAATCGACGAAATTCTGAAACTCTCCCACCGGACGTGCCAAGACCGCACTGATGCCGAACAGACTCCGTTTGGTCTCTTCCCGATTGCGCCGGCTTTGGGCGTCGGCTTCCGCAGAGACCAACCCCACCAGGACGAAGAGAATTGCAAAGTGCCGTACCACAGTTGCCTTGTTCATGATAACCCCGCAGTTCCGCAAATTTGATGCTGGCTGACCCTTGCAAAAGCAACAAGCATGCCTACCGTCGCAAAACAACGTAAGACGTTGATACATAAATGGTTAGATGCACATGGCCTGGCGCCAATGGACTGCTGCACCTGGGAATAACGTCCACGGAGTGGGACATCCCCCCTGGCGGTCTCGGCCGAAGAGACCCCTGATCAACGGATTTTTGCTATATTTCCTAAGTCGCGGTGGGAAACGGGGTTACGGGAAACTCGCTCCCAGGAGGCAAGATGGCCACTGTCCTGGTTATCGACGACGACCAAACCACACGGGCGATGATAGGCACGGCCGTAGAGGAAATCGGCCACCAGGCCACGTATGCTCTCGACGGCGAAGAAGGCGTGCAGATGGTCAAATCCAACGCGTACGATGTGGTGTTCATGGATTTGGCCATGCCCAACAAGAACGGTTTGATCGCCATCCAAGAGATTCTCGAGGAATTTCCCGGCACCAAGATTGTTGCGGTCTCTGGCAAGGATACCGAGATGTTGGAGCGGGCGGTGGAGTACGGCGCACTGAAAGCGTTGACGAAACCGATCACTCCCAAGCAAGTCCAAGACGCCGTGGAAGATCTGCTTCAGGCCAGGCCGACGGGCGGCTGGGACGACATCATGGAGTAAGACCCTGGGTAGTTAGAGCGATCTGACCCGGCGGGCCAACTCCACCGAACTGCGCACTGTCCACCGATCCTACCGTCCGATCGTAGGACCCTTTTGGCACTGACTGCGGTACCATGAGTCAGATGCACAGACGGCATTCCCGGTAAGCTGCTACATTTGGCTCACAACAAACCTTCACAATGCTCGCCCGCCCCTGCGCGCCGCCGTCGGGGGGGTGCCCATGTCCTGTGTGGAGCCGTGCCAAGCTACTGGGACGACTTAGGAACTCACGAATGACAACTACGCCGAGACCGTTTTTCCCCATACTGATCGCCGCGAGCCTGCTACTGTGGGCGGATGTAAGTGCCACAGGGGCGCAGCAGGATACTACAATTCGGACGGCGAGATTGGGAGATATCGTGATCGCCGTCGCCGCCGATGCGCGCGCCGCAACCGCATACACGTTCAAACGCGTAGACCTTGCGAAAATCCTAAAGCTCGACGCCGCAGTGGTGGCAGACTTTGGGCGATTGATTCCCGCGGCTCACATCCGAACCAACTCGCGGGGTGAAACACTGATCTACCTCCGCAACGCAGGCGAGCGGCAGGTCGGAGTCTTCTTCCAGGGTGCGCTGCTCAACATCCCATGGGACAACCGGGTCGACATGAGCCTGATTCCGGCGAGCGTCATTGGCGGCATCACGGTAGCCAAAGGTGTTCCACCGGTTGAATACGGAGCGAACGTGCTGGGCGGCGCTGTAAACCTCACGGCGAAAACGCTGAACACGCCCTGGTCACAGACCGATTTCTCGAGCCGCTTCGGTACGGAGGGACGAGTTGATGGCAGCGCAACACACCGCGGTCGCTCCGGGCGTGTCACGTTTACCGGATCCGTCGGGTACACGAAGACGGACGGATTTCCCATTCCTTCAGACGCTGACTTGCCGTTCAGCCAGGCAAGCGGCAGCGGCACGCGCACGAATACAGATTCTCGCGTGACGAACCTGTTTGCCAACGCGACATACGATTTCGACCGCTCCCATGTAGGGGTGTCGATCCTTCACCTGGACGCTGAAAAGGGTATTGCCCCCGAGAGCCACCTCGATCCCGCAGCGTCGCGCGTTCGGTTTTGGCGGTACCCCACATGGCGCAACACGATGGTCATCCTCAACAGCGAAGGCTTTTCGGGCGGTGGCACTAGCTGGAAGGGCGCTGCGTGGGTCAATGCTTTCACCCAAGAGATTGAATCTTATCAGTCCGCGACGTACCAGACGGTCGATGAGCGCCAGCACGACGACGACTTTACCGTTGGGACGCGACTCACGCTCAGTCAATCCCTGGGCGCTGGGTTGGCCAAGTTTTCGTTCAACGGGTTGACGTCCACACACAAGCAACGCGATGTCGAGCTGGACGCTTCGGGCAATCCGGACCCGACGCAGACCTTTCCACGGCTCGAGTTTCAACAGCACATAGTCAGTGTTGGGGCGGAGTATGGATTCAATCTCAGCCTGCCTCTCACCGTTACGATCGGCGCCAGCTTCGACGCGATGTTCACGCCGAAGACCGGCGACAAGCCCGACCGCGACGCGTTCACCGACTACAGTGTCACCGTCGGCGCGATGTACGACGCGGGCAACGGTTGGTTCGTGCGCGGTGCGCTCGGTCGCAAGACGCGGTTCCCAACCATGCGTGAGCTGTTTGGCGAAGCGCTCAACCGCTTCCTCCTGAACCCCAACCTCGATACCGAGTCGTCAGTAATCACCGAGATTGCGGTCGGGTTCAGCGGTGAGACATTTAGCGGCGAGATCATCCCGTTTGGGACGTTTACCTCCGGCACCATCGACCAACAGTCGGTATTGATCGCCGGTGAAATCCGCCCGCGGCGCCAAAGGGTCAACCTCGAGAGCAGCCGCGTGCTGGGCGTTGAGATCGTCGGAACGGCATCGGTGACCGAGGAGATCACGGTCGACGGTCATCTCACTCTCATGAACGTTCACGTGGACCAGTCCGCGCCGGACGATCCGGACAGGCTGTCCGAGAAACCGGAGGCCTTGGGCCGGCTCGCGTTGACCTATTCGGGTGGGCAGGGTACCGGACTCACGGTAGAAGGGGTGTATACGGGGCGTGCCTATTCGCTCAACGACGACGGCCAATTCGTTCCCCTCAAGACCTCCCTGACTATCAATGTTCGTGTCAGCCAGAGAATCGATCTGGCGCCGCGCTCGGTCGAGCTTTTCGTCCGCACTGACAACGTAACCAACCAAGTGGTGCTGCCCCAACTCGGCCTGCCTGCAGCAGGGCGGACGGTTTCAGGGGGCATGAAGGTGACTCTCTAGCCCCAGTTGGGCTGCCTGCCGCCCCTTGCCCCCAGCGGCTCCCGTTGTCTTTCTCGACCTGCCTGGCGATATTGTGGCCCCGGCGGTGAGGGTCGGGACGTTTTGGAGCCGAAAGGCAATCCCGGCGGTATCGTCTAGGGGACTAGGACGCAGCCCTCTCAAGGCGGAAACACGGGTTCGATTCCCGTTAGCGCTATCCTTCCGCAGTGCCGCCCCCATCGTCCAGCGGTTAGGACACCACTCTTTCAAGGTGGAGACAGGGGTTCGATTCCCCTTGGGGGCATTGTCTGCCCGGCGCTCAGCGTGGCTTCAACCGGGCCTCGGCGCGCTCTCTGGCCGCCGCCGTGAGCGCCTCTTTCACCCCGTCACAGACCTCGCACAACGCATCTACATCCTGCTTGGACAGCTCGTAGAGCTGGCAGGCCGTCACCGAGTGTACGGTTGCGCTGCGCGGTTCGTCG
>JADFIT010000054.1 GCA_022566515.1 Gemmatimonadota bacterium | reverse complement strand
GAGACCATCTTCGACGAAATGCGGCACGTCATCCTGAATTCCATCGGCGACGTGGTGAAACAGAACGACCTGAGGGATCGATGCCTTTTCATTTCGACAATCCCGCTGGGGGAACGGCGAGATGATACCGAACTTCGTGAGGCATTCGAGTCTGCCCGCCCCCGCTTGCTCGGGTTGTTGTTCGATGCAGTGGCTGCCGTACTCGCCAGCGAAGACTCGGTTCAGCTCCCTGCGTCCGATCTTCCGCGCATGGCTGGATTCGCAAGGCGCGGAATGGCGTGCGCTGACGTGTTCGGGTGGTCGGCAGCCCAGTTCCTGTCTGCGTACCGAGCAAACATTGAGCAAGCAGCTCTGGATTACCTGGAGAATGATCTCGTCGCCCGCGCTCTGATCTCGCAGTCGTGGCAGGGGGGGCGCGCCTGGCTGAGACAGTGGTTAACCAGGCAGGGTGTCTCCGCCCGAAAAATTGACGCGGCAATGGGAAAGGACTGCTGGGAAGATGATGTTGTCTGGAAGAGTGCACCGAGTGACCTGTTCGCCTACCTCGAAGAACAAGCGGGGTGGGACATCATACACAAGCGCGATTGGCCGCGTGACGTTCGATGGTTCAGCCGCCTCCTCAGAATGGCCAGCAGTGCTGTGCGAAATGCGGGTTTGCAGATTGAGTTCAGCCGCAACGGTCGCGAGCGAATAGTCGTAATTCGCCGAATTCGTGGGTGGGACGGCGAACCGCCCGACCTGGATGACACAAGCCAGCCACTGCTGCCCAAGCCGCCGGAGGTCGGCGGGAAGTGAACCGCGCCGAGTTCGTGGCGAAGCGGGACGACCGAGCAACCGATTCCGGGCGTCTCGGTACGACGGATACGCGTGCTCGGGGCTCTGGGGGGCAGCGCTCGCTTGATCGCCTAATCTCGCAGTGGCGCGATGAGGCGGAAACGTTTCGCAGGCGAGGTGTGGCTGCCCATGCCACGCTCCTGGAGTCCTGTGCTGATGAGCTGGAACGCGAACTGGACAGATGGGAAAACGAGCTGCTCTCAATCAAGGAAGCAGCCGCGGAGAGTGGCTATAGCGAGGAGACGCTACGTCGTAAGGCCCGCAATGGTAAACTGCCTGCCGAGCGCAGTAGTGGAAAGAAGAGCCATCTTAAACTGCGTCGCGGTGACCTACCCATAAGACCCATCCGTCGTAACGCTGCATCTTCTTCACATATACCTTATAATCCAGAAGAGGACGCCCGAGACATCGCCCAACGATTGGGAGGCAACTATGCCTAACTGTTGGCGAGTGTCCTTGGGTGAACGCGGCTGCCGGGTGGTGTTGTTCGAGCGCAAGCCCGGCGGCGTTCTGTACCGCGAGGTCTGGATTGGCGGCAAGCGAGTCGCTGCCAAGAAGAGCCTTGGACATCGGGACAGAGAGAGGGCTAAGGCGGACGCCTACAAACTGCTAGCGACGCTGAAGACCCACCAAGATGCGCTCAGCGGAGGCAGGCTCACGCTCCGCACGCTCTTTGACATATATGTTGGATCGCCATCGTTCCAGGGGAAAAAGCCGCGCACGCAACGCGAAGACCGGCGGAAGCTAGAGCGCGTACTGGGGTTTGTAAATCCCGACCGTGATGTGATGTCGTTAACGGTCACAGATGTGGAACGGTACAAGGGAGCGCGTCTGCGAGGTGAGTGCGGAGGCACCAAGGTGGGAATGCGCGCAGTTGAGGCTGATCTTTCGGTCCTGCGGGCAATGCTCAACTGGGGAATTCGTCAACGCACGAGCAGAGGAATGCCTTTACTGCCATACAATCCGCTGCAAGGGGTCAAGCTGCCAAGGGAGAAGAACCCACAACGGCCCATCGCGACATGGGAACGATTTGAAAAGACCCGTGAAGTTTTAGAGACCCTGCAGCGGGAAGCGGCATCAGAAGCAAAGCGTCGGAGCTGGATCAAAGTAGAGCTGGCGCTAGTGCTCGCGGAGGCCACGGGTCGCAGGATCGGGGCAATCCAGCAGTTGAGATGGGAGGATGTGGATTTTGACAAAGGCGTGATCCGCTGGCGGCAGGATGCTGATAAGCAAGGCATTGAGCGGTGGATGCCGATGCCGAGCCAGCTTGTTGAGGAGTTACGCAGCTTCCAGCGTCGTCTTGTTGTGGTTGGTGGGCCGGTGTTTGCAAGCCCATGGCGAACAAACGGCACAATGCACCCACGCACACTCGCGCAGTTGTTGGTAGAGGCCGAGCAGAAAGCCGGACTGCCGAAGCTAACCGGTGGCGTGTGGCACCCTTATCGCCGCAAATGGGCAACCGAGCGGAAGCACCTACCTGTGATAGACGTCGCACAAGCCGGTGGGTGGAGTGACACGCAGACCTTGCTCACGTGTTATCAGCAACCCGACCAGGAAACGCTGTTGGCTGTGATCAGCGAGACGCGAAAGGTTCGTGAGCGGGGAGTTGGGTAAGCAACTGAGGATGAGTTTTTACCCCACTTTTTACCCCACCCTCGATGACGCAAGAAAGCCCGACACGGTAACTCATTACCATGTCGAGCCTTGCAAAGTCGGGGCGCCCGGATTCGAACCGGCGACCTCCTGCTCCCAAAGCAGGCGCGCTACCGAGCTGCGCCACGCCCCGTTTTCGGTCGGACAGTCGGCCGGGCAGCAGCACCGGAACGACTCACGGCCACGTCGTGCGCTCGGAAATTAGTGGGTTCGAGCTGCAGGGGGTAGGTCGAAACGATTGGTACGGCACGCACCATTCTGCCTATTCACTCTGCACGAGCAGCATCATCTTGTACGTCGAACCTTGCAGAGAGAATACAATGCCTGCCACGGCAAAGTTGTCATTTACCGGAGCCTCGCGCAGCGCAGAGCATATTCGACGCGTCCTCGAGACCACACGGTATTGACGCGTCCCCTCGGCTCCCCCGGCCAAAGCCTTGTCCGAACGCAGAAGGTATGACATAATATCATACCTACAGGAGGCAGGCATGCCCAGGGAAAAGATCGCCATTACGCTCGACGAAAACACGGTTGTCCGGCTCGACCGGCTCGTTCGCCAAGGGGCCTATCCCAACCGAAGCCGCGCAATCGAAGAAGCGGTGCAGGAAAAATTGGAGCGCCTGGACCGTCGTCGCTTGGCTCGTGAGTGCGAGAAGTTGGATGTCGCCTTTGAGAAAAAACTCGCCGAGGAAGGTATGTCGGGTGAGCTGATAGAATGGCCCGAATACTGAGGGGCGAGATTCGCTGGGCGGATTTGAATCCGGTCCGCGGCGGCGAACAGGCGGGTCGACGACCTGTGTTGATCCTGAGTAGGGACGTGTTCAACGAACGGTCGGGCACCGTGATCGCAATGGCGATCACGAGCCAACCTCAACGCGCCGGTTTCCCACTGACCCTGGAGCTAACCGCGCGTGGCCTCCCGAAGAAATCTTGGCTGAAGATCAGCCAGATCAGAACGCTGGCCGTTGGGCGAGTCGGGAAAAGAATCGGGCGCGCATCTTCGGACGAGGTCGCGCAAGCGATCGAGGGACTCAACGAAATCCTCGGCGCGTAGTGCGCTCGTCAAAACTTGAATGCCCCTCCGAAAGCCCACCCCCCACGTGGCGCAGGACCCAGCCCGATCTGCGCCTGCTCCCCTCCGACAGCCACCCATCGCTCGGGACCCGCCCCGGCACCAATCGCGGCGCCGAATACAGTACCCAGCAACGCACCGACAACAAAGCCGGCCGGGCCGCCGCCAAAGTCCAGAAACGCATTCGGATCGGGAGGATCCACCGCCGTGCCGATCAGCAGCCCCACTGTTGACCCGATCAAGAACCCGCCACCCGCAACCACCAGCGCCCGCGACTTGCGCCCGTTAGCCACCTCGAACGTCGATACTGAACCGCGGGCAATCGCCGTGGGTGAAAACTGGTGGTCGGCGTTGAGTAGAATGGAATCGGGTGTGAGTCGAACGACTGTACCCGTAGTCCGTTGACACGCCGGCGCGCAATGATGCCAAATCCGAACGCGCGAGCCGACTTGCACAGGTGGAGGCGTTTGGGCCACCGCGGCAAACGGTGCCAGAAGTAGTGCAACGATGACCCACCGTAGTCGGCGCATGATCCACTCCTGTTGAAGTGTGGATACACTACGGGCGGATCGTCAAGCAAGCGTCAATTGGCAAACCCGATTACTCCCCACTCCCGACTCCCCACTCCCGATTGTGACCTAGAGCACAATCACCGACCACCCTGGCACGCGCTTTGCTTATTACATGGAGTGAGCAGCCGCCGCGAGCGGAGCCGAGGCACACTTAAAGTTCACCCTATTCGAACCGAACCCCGGTTTGACCCCGCGCCCGCTGCTCACAGAGAGGCCGAGACATCGTCTCGGCCTTTTGCTTTGCCTAGGTGAGTATATTTTGTGCGGTAGGTCACAATAGGCACCCACGCAGCATGCCCAGGGTCCTGCAAATCGCAACTGGTGACAGGTCGGACGCCCTTCCGTCCTACCGCAACACCGCCATTCCCTGCTCGAACACGATGTCCACCGCAATCCCGGCTTCGGCAAGCCGGTCCAGGTCACCCTCGAGTTCCTCGAAGATCACTCCCTGGTCGGCAAGAAGTTGGCCGGCACCCTCGTAGTCTCCGTCTCCCTGCAACGTGAGAATCAACTCCGACAGATCGGTCATCGCGGTCGCCATGCGGTCGAAATCCACTCGGTATGTGCCGGTCGCTGCGTCGCGGCTAAACGCGCCGTTCCGCTGGAAGAAGTTGAACCGCACCATATTGGCCCGGCCGTGGGCGCTCGTGCTGCCGAACCTCACCGAACGGAAGATGCTGGCGATGAAGGTGACGTAGTTGTCGCGGATGTCGCCCTCGGCAATCTCACCTTCCTCAAACAGCCGACTGACCATGTAGAGGCCGAGAACGTCGGCCTTGCCCTCCTCCATGGCGGAGGCATGCTCGCGCAACGCTTCGCGGACAGTTCCCTGCCCCGTGATGGTGTTCTTGATACCCAGGCCGTGCGCCACCTCGTGGAACATCGTGTTGCCGAAGAAGGCGTCGAATGTGACGTGCCGACGCTGATCCTCCGCTATCAGCATGTCGGCGATGGGCACGAGGATGCTGTCGAACTTGGCCCGCATGGTGTTCTTCAACTGCAGACGCCGCGTACCCTTCTCCAACTGGACCGTTTCGTCATTGGGGAGATTGATAGCGATGGTCTTGGGCCCGGCGTTCGCTTCACCTGCGTAGTAGATGGCGTCGTACGCGTTCAACTCGGCGTCGGTGCCCGGCACCTCCTGCTTATAGGCGTCCGGCACCGGTAGCTCCCTTTGAAGACCCGGTAGCAACGCGGCGTAGCGGGAGAGTCTCTGACTCCACTCCTTGTCTTTGATCAGTACATACGCTTCGTGCGCCGCCTTGGCACCGAGCAGGAGGTCTTCGTACGTCTCGATTGGACCGATCACCACTTCGATGGTGTTGGTCTTCATGTCCATCCACGCCAAGTCGCTCTCCCGATAGTCGTCGGTTAGCAGCGCCTCGGCGCGTAGTTCCAGGTATTTCCGCAGGCCCGGATCTTCCGCCAGCCCGGCCGCTTCACGCAGCTTGGAGGCGGCTCGTCGCGTGGGCTCGGCGAAAGCTTCGTGGTAGGGAATCGGGACGAACCCCACCTCGCTCCGTCCGACGATCGTGTACAAACTCCGCAACGCATCCGCGTCGGAGGCCGTCTCGAACGCTTCTTCCATCTCCTCCCTGGTTGCATCGGCGGGATAGAATCCGGCGCCGAGGGGTTTCTCACCCACGCCGGGCAAGAGGGGGGCGTCGCCGTTGAGCCGATCCCACGGTCCGTAATTGATCTCAACCAGCTTCCGCAGCGCCGGATCGTCGATGCTCTCCAGTAGCGAATCGGGATCACCCCAAGCCTGCTGCCAAAAGATCTCGTCCATGGCCTCGGCGGCCTCTATCAGGAGCGGGATCATCTGACGCTCGGGCTCCGTTAGGGAGCCTAGATCGGCAGTCAAGCGAAACGTGGCGTATTGGCTCAAACGGTCGGCTGAATCGTCCATGGAGTCACCGCAAGCCACGGCGAGGGCCGCCACCAGCACTGTGAAAGAGGACCGTAGGCGCATCTTGCAAACCTTGTGGCAAGGGTTGGTAGGTAACCTAACACCCAAAACCCGCTACAGCGGGTTCTCCGCCAGCCACTTCGCCAACGCACGAAACGCCCGCCCGCGGTGACTGACGGCGTTCTTCTCTTCCGGATTCGCTTGGCCGAAAGTTTTTTCGAGATCGTTGGAATGGAACAGAGGATCGTACCCGAACCCTCCCGTGCCTTGGGGCTCGGTGGTGATTCTGCCCTGGCAGCTTCCCTCGAAGACATGTGGCAATGCGTCTAGTTTCTTGATGAACACGGCAACCGAACGATATCGGGCTCCGCGCCGGTCGGGCGGCGCGCCGGCTAGACGGCGGAGCAGTTCCCGGTTGTTGGCTTCGGCCTCGTCTTGACCGGGCTGCACCATGGCGAAGCGGCGCGAGCGAACCCCTGGAGCCCCACCGAGAGACAGTACCTCGATTCCGGAATCTTCGGCTACGGTGGGCAGTCTCGACCGCTTTTGAAAAAACTCGGCCTTCGCGCGCGCGTTGCCCTCGAAAGTGCTTTCGGTCTCCAGCTTCAGCTCTTGGGGCGATTCGTATATCCCAACGTCATCCGGAAACACTATTTCCACCGACAGGTCGTCCAGAAATTGTTGAATCTCACGTCTCTTTCCTGGATTGCGCGTGGCGATCAACAACTTGGGCAGGGTCAACCCAGTACTTTCCGCTGCTCGGCGAACAAGGTGGCGATGCCTCCGGCGGCGAGATCCAGCAGGTGGTCGAGCACGGGACGGTCGAACGTGTCGTTCTCCCCGGTACTCTGCACTTCCACGAAACGGTCCGGCTCGACCATCACGATGTTCGCGTCGACGTCTGCCACCTTGTCCTCCGCATAACACAGATCGAGCACTGGCTCCCCTTCGACAACTCCCACTGACACCGCAGCCACGAGACGGCCGAAGGGATTGGGTACATCGAACTCCTGCTCCATCCACTTGCAGGCGTCGGCAAGCGCCACGGCGCCTCCGGTAATCGCGGCAGTCCGCGTCCCGCCGTCGGCCTGCAACACGTCACAGTCGATGCGCACCGTGCGCTCGCCGAAGGCGAACGTGTTCAGGGCGGCACGAAGGCTGCGCCCGATGAGCCGCTGGATCTCCGACGTGCGCCCGCCAGGCCCGTTCCGTTCGCGCCTGGTCCGCTCGGTCGTAGCTCGCGGCAACATGGCGTACTCGGCGGTCACCCATCCCAGACCTGAGCCTCTGCGCCAAGGTGGGGGCCGGTCTTCAACGCTCGCGGTACAGACCACGAGCGTTCCACCCATTCGGACCAGGCAAGAACCCTCGGCGTAAGGGTTCGTCCCCCGTTCCAAGGTGACGGCGCGAAGCTCGTCGTTAGCACGGCCTTCAGCTCTCTTCACAAACGCCGGCCTCCACGTTGATGATTGACGTTGGCACACTGCTTCCCCAAACACCAGGATACCGCAGCGCTAGGGTGGATCTGCCGCTTTCCACCGGTTGAAGCTCCACTTCAGCAGCGGCGGGGCCAAGAGCGTCGTCCCGATCACCATCAGGATAATCGCCCCGAACAGATCTTCCGTCAGCACACCGGCGGTCAATCCGATATTGGCAAAGATGAGCCCCACTTCTCCCCGGGGTATCATCCCAATGCCCACCGCCGGACGGTTGTATTTCCGCCACGGCACGGCCCACCCGGCGGCCAGCTTGCCCACCACGGCAATCACGAACAGCGCGCCGCCTATCGCAAGCACCTGATAATTATCGGGATTGAACGGATTCAAGAGCCCGACGTCGAACTGCGCTCCTATGCTCAAGAAGAAGATAGGAGTGAACACGTCGGCCACCGGCTTGATCTGCGACTCGATCGTGTCGAACTGGTTGGTGCGCGAGAGAATGATGCCTCCCGCGAACGCGCCGATGATCATCGCCGAGCCGACTCGATCTGCGAACGCAGCAATCAGCAGTGCGAACGCAAACGCTGCCACGAGCAAGACACCTCGCACTCGCATCCGGTCGATCAACCCGAACAGTCGAGGCGCCGCGGCGAACCCCACGGCGATGGCGACGACCAGAAACCCTACGGAAAGCAGGAACGCCCAGCCGACATCCAACATCGAGACGGCGGCACCCGTCGCCAAGGTCGCGACGATGCCGAGCAACACCAATCCGATGACATCGTCGATCACCGCTGCACCGATGATTAGCTTCGCTTCCAACGAGGACATGACCCGTAGGTCGGTGAGCACACGGGCCGTGATGCCTACTGACGTGGCGGTGAGGGTGGCGCCGATGTAGATGGCGGTGGTGAAGCGCGATGCGACATTCATTTCGGGGGGGACGAACGGCGAGAGCCAGAACAAGGCTCCCAGGGCAAACGGAAGCGTAACGCCTACCAGCGCAACACTGCTCGCCCCACGACCGACTCGAAACATCTGTTTGAGATCCGTTTCCAGGCCAATCTCAAACAGGAGGATCAAGACTCCTATCTCGGCGAAGAGCTTGATGATTTCCGTCAGCGAATCGTCCGGCGCAACGGGGATGATGCCCAGCATGCTCCCGCCCAGAATCACACCAGCGATCAATTCCCCAACCACTGCTGGTTGCCCCAGGCGCTCGAACATCTCGCCTGAAAGCTTCCCGGCCAACAACATGATCGCGAGAACGAAGAGGAAGCGCGCGACTTCCGGATTGCCGGTGGAAGCTGGCAGAGCCCAAAGCGGCTCCACTCCCAGCAGCACTAGCAGCGCCGCGGGTAGCAACACCCATCTCGGTTTCATCCGACTACATTCGCTCGCGAACTTCTGGAGCGAATGTTTGTACGTGAGTGTAGAACGGAAGGACGATAGTCTCTTCCCAGGTGGTGCTGATTACGATCTCCCGCGGCCGGCTAGTCCGAACGATTCTGAGTCGACGACTCGCCTCAAGTGGAAGGCCAAGGGCATCAACAGTTTGAAGCAACCGCCGTTGAATGGTACCGTTATCGATGCTCGGCGCGAATCGAGCTTGAGTGTGCATTTCGTTTTCCATGCGGTAGTAGCGAATGTACATGCCACCGATCGGAAGGCCAAAATAGACCACTGCCACCACAACCAATACTAGAAAGAGACATCCGGTGCGGGTAGCACCGCGCTCATCGTCAAGCCAGCTACGGAGCCTCACCATTGAGATTGGGCTCCATCAACAAGGTCGGCTACCAGCGTCTCGAGTGCCAATTCACGCCCCTTTTTCTCATCCTCGCCCGGTGGTTCGTACTCACCTTCCACCCGCAGCCCCGCGCGCTGCCAAAGCATGCGGTCCTCGATTTGATCGTAGATCTCGATCGAAAGCGATATGGTAACCAATCGGCGTGTTACCGACACGTTACCCCGTTGCCCCTGCCGGAACGACAGTGGCTGGTCGGCCTGATATCGCGATATCGTGCCTCGGACAACGGCATCAGCTCGATCCTCCGCTGCCACGCGAAGGCCCAACCGGTTCTCCATTGCTTGCCGTACGGCGTCAGCCACCTCTTGGGTCAAAGCCACCTCCCCCGTCTGGTTGTCGAACGGCAGGATCGCCACGGTGCGGATGTGCGGCGGCAATCCCCCCCCAGCGAAGCCGTACAAACACGCCGCCTGCGGCAACACCACAGCGACTGCGATGACGATCGCGCTATTGCTGCTGCCAAATCGTCTCGTCGAACGAGACAAGCGTATCAACTGATTGAACAGTGAACTCAAACCGTGAAACGTTGTAGAAATCGATCCTCGCCTCTAGAGCAAACCCCGTGAGCGTATCCAATTCCACCCTTGCCTGCGCCAACACCTGACCCTGCCGGCGGATCTCCCCGAGGAGCCGGTTTGCCGGCGATCCCTGCAACACAAAGTCCAACGTGTCCTGGGCCAGAATATATCGCCACGCGCGGAACCCGTCGCCCACCAAGCTGAACAGGGCAACCGTGTCCGGGGGCAGGAGTGGGATGCCCAGCGCCGTCCAAAATAGCGGCGCATACGTCACCAGACCCTGAAGATCGTCTGACGTCATCCATAGGGCGGAATCGCCCACCAGAGCCACGTTTCCTGACTTCCCAAACGGCCCCCTGTAATCGAAACGCATCGAGTCTGGCGGCACGATGCGAATCACGGCGCGACCGGCCGCCGACCCGGCCTCGTTCCGGAAGCGCCAGGGCCGGATCTCGTACTGGCGGGATCGCGACGGGGTCATCTTCCCAATCCAACCCTGCACCACCCTCCGGTCGGCTGGCACATAGCCGTGCGGGGCTATCGACCCCAACCTCGGAGTACATCCCGCCACCAGCCACAGGCCGGCTGCACAAATATAACCTCTTGAAAGATAACGTCTTAAGAATATCCTGCTCAATTTTGTGCTCCCTGTTGGTCACTGCCGCCGCACCCTTCGGATACGGTCCCCGAGGCTCATGCGCTCCAAGACATCAAGGCCCGAGGTTACGCGCCCAAACGCCGTATGGGTGCCTTCGAGATCTGGCTGGGGGCTGAGAGTGATGAAAAACCGCCCGTCGCCGGTGTCCTCGCCTTCCAGCACGAGCCCCACCGCTCCCCGATCGAACGAGCGCGGGCTCATCTCATCGCGCACCGACGGAATCTCCCGCCCGCGGCCGTCTCCTCTTCGATCACCCGCCTCGATCAAGGTCCCCGGCACCACACGATACCAGGTCAGACCGTCAAAATATCGGCGATCTACCAAGCGCACAAATGCTTGGACCGTAAACGGCGCCTCCGCGGCAAACAACTCCAGCGTGAGGTTTCCTCGATCGGTCTCCACGATCAGCTCTGTGTGGTATTCTCCTCTCGCTGCGGGCAAAACCAACTCCCGGGCCAGGTCGCGATAATCCTCAATGCCTCTACCGGTGGCGATGGGGTGAGCCGGCCCCCACCGGTCTGCCGCGGCCGGGAACTCCAGCTCAGCCTCCCTCCGCACCAGATAATCGTCGGCCGTCGGAAACCGATCCAAGAACCGGTGCTCCACCAGAACCGCCGCAACCCGGCTCTGTTCTGCGATTCGTCCCAAGGCCGCTACTAGCTGGACCTGCACATGGGAGGTGCGGTCTTTCAAACTCACCTCGTACGCATCGGCCAGCAATTGGGCGTCCGCCATGTCAGGGTCCGTGCCCAGGCGGCGCACGGCAATCCCTCGGATAACGGGATCCAGATGAAGAGCATGGGCTCGGGCGAGTGAATCCGTTCGTGGGTGATCCGTGGCCAGCGCACTCGAGAGGGCGGCTGCCACAACTCGTTCGTCGGGATCCAAAAGCAACCGAGTGAGATGTGGCCAGGCAACCCCGAAGGGGATCCGCTCCAAGGCGGTCGCAGCTGTCGCTCGGTCGGCCCAGTCAGGGCGGGCCATCCATGTACGGATGTGGGGCAGCGAGGCGGCTCCGGCGACCTGCGCCATGCTCAACAGGGCCTGCTGTCGCGTCGCGAAGACCCCCCCCTCGAGCCACTTCGAGAGCGCGGCGGCCGCCTCGGGTCCCTCCATCAGTCCCAGGGCGGCTAGCGCTTGAACCCGGACATTACCGTCGCTATCGGCTGCACGGTCTGCCGTAACCGACACGTGATCTGACGTACCGAACGTGCTAAGGGCTCTCAGCGCCTGGATTCGCACATAGGGGTCTTGATCGTTGAGGACACCGCGCACTCGACTGGCGAGACCCCGGCGGTCGAGTCCGGCTGTGTCGGCATAGTCTGCCGTGAGAGCTCTCACGCCAAAGGCCCGTGCCAGTGGCTCGGCGTCCTCCGTGGCGCGCAGCAGGGCGATGGACGCCGCTGGTGAACTCAAGCGACTCAGGGAATACACCGCCCGCCACCGTGTTGCGCTGTTGGCGGCTTCGGCAAACTGCGTAATCACCGCCACAGGAGCAAGGCGATCCAGCCGCCATGCTTCCAACAACGCACGTTGGACCACACTTGGGACATTCTGCGTCGAGGCGATGCCCACCCACCGGCTCAGCAGCTCGGCCAAGATGCCAGCCGCTTCCGGCCCGCCGATTTTGGCCACTGCGGCCGCCGCTTCCGCCTTTACGGCGCTCTGCTCGTCGGTGGGCGTGTTCAACACCATCTCCCGCAGCCGTTCCAGCGCGGTCGCTGACGCCAGCTGCCCTACGGCAAAGACCGCATCACGTTGCACGGTGGAATCCGGGTCGGACATCAGTCTGAGTAATATCCGTACTGCGGCGAGGTTTCCGATCCGCCCCATGGCCAAGGCTGCGTGGCTGCGTACTATGGGATCGGGATGGCGGGCTGCGGCCCGAAACAAGGGACCCGTGAAGCGCCTGGTGTCATACGCCGCTAGAATCCCTGCCAACGCTTCCACGATTGCTTCGTCCTGCGCGCGAAGCGGTGGCGCGACGCAGGACGCGAGCGTCAGACTAAAGACGAATCGGATCCGGTACGGGCGCCAAGAGCTTCCGCACTTTCCCGGGGATCGTCGTGATGGCATGGTTGGAATCTACAGCAATCAGGGAAGTGCACGCCGTTGCCAGAAGCTCACCGTCTTCCTGACGTTCGATCGCATGGCCGAACTCGACCCGCCTACTGGCCACATCACGCACCCAACATCGCACTCGTAGCAGCTCGTCATACCGGGCGGGGGCGCGGTAGCGAACATGAGCGTCGACCACCGGGAACCGCAGTCCTTGGGACTCGAGGTCACGATATCTGACGCCGCGCTCCTCCATGTGGCGCGTTCGAGCCAGTTCGCACCAAATGAGGTAATTGGCGTGATGCGCGATCCCCATCTGATCCGTCTCTGCATACCGAACCCGCAGCTCAACACAGGTGAGGCCCTTCACACTCCACCCATCTCCATTCTCAAGGCTTCCATTCGGGTGGAGGTGAATGTGGCATCGTGACCGTCATGTGCACGAGACGCCACATATTAGACGGCCATAACAGGGGGAGAAAATACGGCTGTCGCGGTCCAAAAGTCAATTGTGACAGGAGGTTGCGCCCTTTCTCAGTAGGTCCGTATACTCCTGTCAATGCCGCTGCATACAGCCATCATCGTATCCGACGCTCATATCAGCTCGCGTCCAGGCGATTCCGTTTCCGTGACCTTCCAACGTTTTCTCGTCGACGTCCCGAAGCTGGGCCGGCACTTGATCCTCAACGGCGACCTCTTTGAATTCTGGTTTGAGTACCGATCCGTGATTCCCAGAGGCGTTTTTCCGGTTCTCGCGAGCCTGTGGGAAGTCGTCCGCCAGGGGGTCCGGCTGACCGTTACGGGAGGCAACCACGATCGCTGGGGAGGCCGCTTCTGGAGGGAGCAGATGGGCGCGGATTACCATCGGCGGACTGTCGAACTCGACCTTGCCGGATGGCGTGCGTTGGTGGGCCATGGAGACGGTGACATCGAACCCGAGTTTGTCAGCAGGGCGGTACACCGCATCATCGGCCATCCCCTGACCGCAGCGGCCTTCAGAGCACTACACCCGGACCTCGGATTCTGGCTGGTCCGCAAGTCGTCGGGCCTACTGAGCCGGCGCAAGGACAACGCGAGTGGAACGAACAAAGCCGCTGAAGCACAAGCGCGGTCTGCCCGAAAGCTCCTGGAGCGACGCGCCGATCTCGACCTCGTCGTGCTGGGACACACACACAGTGCAAGCCTCGAGGCGGTAGCGCCAAATCGCTGGTACTTGAATCCTGGCGCATGGATGAACGGATGCGAATACGCCGTGGTTGCCCCAAAGGGGCCGGAGCTGAGGAGGTTTGAATAGGGAGAGGGGAGAGGGGAGAGGGGAGCGGGCCACCCATCCACCACCCCGGTGCGGGTGGGGAAGGGCCCGCTCCCCTCTCCCCTCTTGCCCGTCAGGCTCTCGGGTGAAACGCCTTATGCGCCGATCGAAGGTACTCGCTGTCGACATGGGTATAGATCTGTGTAGTGGAGAGGTCCGCGTGCCCCAGCATCTCCTGGACAGCGCGTAGGTCGGCGCCCCCTTCGAGCAGATGCGTCGCGAAACTGTGACGCAACGTGTGGGGCGTAACTGTCTTGGAGATCCCCGCCCGTAGCGCGCACTGTTTCACAATCTGCCATGCGCCTCCTCGCGTCAGCGGTGTGCCGCGAGCGTTGAGAACGAACCGGCCCGCACTCTTTCCGCGGTCCAATACCGGGCGCTTCTCGTTTATGTACAGGGCGGCCGCTGCGATGGCTCTACGGCCCAACGGAACGAGCCGTTGCTTATTGCCCTTGCCGATTACACGCACCAACCCGTCCTCGAGTAACACATCTGTCAGTCCTAACCCGATCAACTCGGACACGCGGGCTCCTGTGGCATAGGCCACCTCGAGAAACGCCCGATCGCGCCATCCAAGCGTGTCGCCCGGGTGATGTGCCGCTATCAATTGCTCGATCTCATCCACGGTGAGCACGTCAGGGAGCGTTCGCCATCCCTTCGGGAACTCCAGTTGTGCGCTCGGATCGACAGACGCATACCCCTCGCCCACCAAGTAACGGTAGTACGTCCGCACCGCCGATATCTGGCGTCGGATACTGGCGGGGGCCAGGCCCAAATCCTTCAGTTCATAAATGAATTCACGCAGCAGCTGTGCCGTTATTTCCTGCGGAGTGTCGACGTGTTTGGAAACGGCAAACTCGGTAAATCGACTGATGTCGCGCGAGTAGTTCGAAACCGTGTTTTCGCTGTTGCCGACCTCGAGACTGAGATAATCCTGAAATCCCTCGAGCCAGAAAGCATGCGAGATTTTAATATCTGGCTTGTTCACCATCTTCTGCTAACCTTCTGCGCCGCCGACGCCGCCATGCGAACACCACCACTGCGACCAAAGCCACTGCACTCACGACGCCGGCCACGCTGAGACGCCGAGCGAACTCCAGGATCCCATCGATCTCGCGCACAGCCGTCGCCGCAACGAACGTCAGCACTCCATACCACAAACCGGAAGCCACTACCAAGGGGAGCACCACTCGCAGCGTACCGAGATTCGCGACGCCTGCAAACGGCGGAACGACTGCCCGGAGTCCCGGAACAAACCGGCTCACGAAGATCCCCCACATCCCGTAGTTGCGGTATAACAGTTCCAACCGAACCATGGCACCCGGGTTGAGGAGGCGCCGGCCCAACCGTCCCTGGAAGAATGGCCGTCCGATCGTTCGTCCGGCGGCATAGACCGCGATTGCGCCCGCTACGTTGGCAACCCAAGTGACGGCAAAAACGGCCTGCGCGGAAATGCGGCCGCCGGTTGAGAGAAACGCTCCAATGGCTACGGCGGTGTCGGCCGGCACCAGGGGAAACACGTTCTCCACACCCGCCAGGACGCCGATGATCGTGTAAACGGCCGTGGGCGGCAGCCCGAGCAGAGCGTTGATGATGTATTCAATCAGCTCAGGCACCCCCGAGGGATGCTATGGCATACACCACCAGTCCCTTGCCTCTCCCCACCGCATCCATCTTTTCGTTGGTCTTGGCCTTGATCGACACCGCGTCTTGCGCAACGCCCAGCACGTTTGCCAGACGCTCGCGAATGGCAGCAACGTGCGGTGCGATACGCGGTCTTTCTGTCACGACCGTGATATCGACGTTGAAAACGTAATAGCTTGCAGCTGATAGGCGTCGCCTCACCTCCGCCAGCATCAGCATCGAGTCCGCGTCCTTCCACTTGTCGTCGGTATCGGGAAACAGTTGCCCGATGTCTCCCATCGCTGCCGCGCCCAATAGGGCGTCGATCAACGCGTGCACAACCGCATCGCCGTCTGAATGGCCGGTGAGACCCGTGTCATGCTCGATTTCCACGCCGCCGAGCTTCAGCGGTCGGTCAGCGCCGAAGGTATGGGCGTCATATCCCAGTCCAAATCGCTGTCGCATGCGCAGATGTTAAGGGGGAAAGTGGGACGGGGCAAGGACTGCTCCGTGCTCTGCCTCCTCTCCCCACCGACTTTCGTCTCCTCCCTTTCGTCGGTATTTTCCGACATGCCGGCACCGTACCTGCTGTTGTCCAGTCCACCTCACGGAGAAATCGACGTCGCGTTGATCGCCGGCTCCTTCGGGTTTACGGCCGCGGAGGCCCGGATGCGGGCCAATTTCCCCGCGCCGGAGATCTGGTTTGCCGATACCGACCTCGACGCCCTGAAACGCACCGGCGGAGCGCTCATGAAGGGCGGCGCCAAGGTCCGCATCATCAAAGGCTCCATGTTATCGGCCATCCCTCCCACCGACCACATGACTTCCTTTGCGTTCCATCCAGACCGGTTCGCGGTACAACTGCGATCGGACAGCAGTTTCTCAGCGACGTACGACACACGTCTCATCATCGTCTCATCGCGACCCAAGGCAAACCCTACGATTGCCATCGAACGTCCCAAGCCCCAACTTGACCACAGCTCGTCGCCGAAACTGAGAGCCCGGTCCGATGTCGGTGGCATCATCACGACAGATCCAAAGGATGACGCCACGGCCCGCGTAGACGGCTTCAGCGGTGAAATCGACCCGTGGTTCTTGGACCTGTACTTCATCGTTCAATCCAAGGTTCGGAGATTGAGGGCACGGACCGGCAAAGTTGACTACTCCGGATTGGGTACCGACTTGAAGCCGGTTGCCAAGCAAAACCACGCGGAGTTCTTGAATCGAATCACGGCGCAGTTCACAAGGGCTGCATTCGACGAGCGGCTCGTGGATGTACCGCCTCCCAGACCATCGATGATCAGCGGTAAGGGCCTGCCGGTAATCCTCGAGTCCATCGATCCCGCTCTCAAGAACCTCAAGATGGAGGATTTGCAGTCGAGGTTGGTGTTTCTGTCCCTCTTATGACGGAAGGACGGAAGGACGGAAGGACGGAAGCACGGAAGGACGAAGGCGGTAGGCAGTACGAAGGGGGAGTTGCCAAGGCAACGCCCCCTGTCCATTCTTGCAACATGTCCAACGAAATCCGAGACAGGCTTGCCCGGGCGCTGGGCGATCAGTATGAGCTCGGACCGGAAATCGGCCGCGGCGGGATGGGAGTGGTATTCCGGGCCGTGGACACGCGGCTGCAGCGCAACGCGGCCATCAAGGTCCTCCCGCCGGAGTTGTCGTACCGCGACGATCTTCGCGAGCGGTTCACGCGAGAGGCCCAGTTGGCCGGCGGGCTCAGCCATCCCAACATCGTCCCTATCTATGACGTTGGTGAAGGCGAAGGCCTCGTGTGGTACGAGATGGCCTTCGTCGACGGGGAGAGCGTTCGGGCGAGGGTCGAGCGTGACGGACCGTTAACGGAGCCACAGACGCGACGCATAATCCGTGAGGTAGCATGGGCGTTGGGATACGCCCACGCTCGCGGTATCGTGCACCGCGATATCAAACCGGACAACATTCTGCTCGAAAGCGGTACCGGCCGATCCCTGGTTACCGACTTCGGGATCGCAAAAATGGCCGAAGGGGAGAGCGCGACTCTACCGGGCACGGTATTGGGTAGCCTGATGTACATGGCGCCCGAACAGGCGACGGGAGAGGGGAACGTCGACGGGCGGGCCGATATCTACTCACTCGGCCTGTGCGGCCACTTCATGCTGGGCGGCCGGCCGCCGTTCGAGAAGGCAACCGTCATCACGGTCGCTGCCCGCATCGCGACGGGGGCCACTCCCGATTTCGATGAGATCGAGCAGCCGATCGACCCCATGTTTCGTCAGTTGTTGGAGCGGTGCGTAGCCGCCGATCCCGACGAACGTTGGCAAGACGCCGAGGCGATTTTGGACGCCCTCGGGCCCCAGGCCATCGCCCCCCGACCAATGCCCGCGTCCATTCGCCGGCTCGTACGCGACTTCATGCTCGTCCCAACGCTGGGTTTCCTCGTGCTGGTCATCGACGTCATCACCGAAGACCCCACGATCGGCCAATTCATCGGGTGGATGGCGGTAGCGCTGTGCGTCAACTTCGGTATCACACTGCGCAAGTTTACCGAGCGTGGATTCCGCTGGCCGGATCTCCGCGAGGGCCTCGACATGGAAATCCTCCGACAAGCGGAAGAACTCGAGGCTACCGGGGCGCTGAGAGACCGGTTCAAGGCCTTGATGTACATAGCCGTGCCTGTGGGGGCTTTCGTGGAAGTACTTGCGGCAGGGATGTCCTTTCCGGCGGCGCTGGCGATCGCGATCTTCGCCGGATTGCCGATTGCGTGGCTGGGCGTCAAAATCGTCACCTTCTTGGGACGAATGGGGCTCAAACTCCTGCCGTCGTTGCCAAAGCCCGAATCGGAGAAGTGGTTTCCACGGTTCCTCGATCGTCTTCTCACGAAACTGTTTCGACCCCTTAGCGCCACCGACGACGATCTCAAGGCACTGCCCGCTGCCTCCTCCGGCTGGAGCATTTCGGATGTGGGCGCCGCGCGCCGTTCCACTCGCTCCATCGACGATTTGTTCGCGGAGTTGCCTCGTGACCTGCAGCGTCACGCCCACCCCGCGCGGGAATTGGCACGCGCGTTGACGTCGGCAATCGGCTCGATACGCGGCGAGCGGGCGCAAATCGATCGCGAACACGGCCAAGCCATCGCGGAACTGGGCACGTGGTCTCGACAGGCAACCCACACGCTCGAGCAGCTCCGCGCACTCGTCGAAGACATGGCCGACGGCAAGGTTGATGCTTCGGAGATCGCCGCCAAGGTTGCTCAAGGCGAAGATCTCCTTCGTGACGAACAGGGAGACAAACGCGAAACCGGCTCGGGCAGCCGACGCAGCAACAAGTGGTTGGGCGGTGTCCTATTGGATTCCGCGCTGACCGGCTCGGCGCCGTACCAGGAAAGTGACTCGGGCCTGAGGCGCCTCGCCACCGACATCACCGCGGCATGGGACCGGCGAGAAGATTTGCAGCAGGCGTTTTCCGAACCAGACACGGGGGTGCATCAGTGTATCGACAGGATACGAGAGCTGGATGCATCGATCGCTCTGCACAAACAGCGGGGCAAGAGGCTCGATCCCACCGCGGCGCAATCCGTGACCCAGTGCGAGAGCCTGCTGGCGCAACTCTTGGAAACGCTGAGCCGCCACGACGCAGAAGCGGACGGCGGAACAAAGGAAATCGATGCATTGGTCGAGAAGATCGACGAATTGCACGTGGAAATCGATGCGGCGCTGGAGGTGTGAACAGGG
>JADFIT010000213.1 GCA_022566515.1 Gemmatimonadota bacterium | reverse complement strand
ACTCTACCTCGGGGTCGCTGCCCCCGACGAGCAGAATCCCGTCCGACAGCGTCATAGACGGACTGAACGCCTCGCCCGTAGAGTCACCGCCGGCGGGACGCAACTGTTCGGCCACCTGCCATGTACCGTCGGCGCTCATGCGATACACGTAGACAGTGGCGGGCCCTTGCCCCGCCCTCGGCTTGAGGACAAACACATCCCCGCCGCCGACCGCCACCGAGTTGGCGTACCCGTTCTGAGCGGCGAGTGGAAGCACAGCGACGAGCAGCAAGAGCATCAGTGACGACAACATGCGGAATCTCATGTACATGCGGTTCATTATCTCCTTATTCACTTCACATCGCTCGCCAATCGCTTGATGGGCCGGCTGAACACGAAGAACACCAACCCGGCTCCGAGGACGACCATGCCGACCGTGGAGAAGATCTTTTCAACCGGGAGCGTTTCCATCCGTCCGGCAACGAGCCCCGCAATCAGATTCCCCAGCGCGGTGCCCATGAACCAGATACCCATCATCTGCCCCACCAGTCGAGGTGGCGAGAGTTTCGTCACACTGCTCAGGCCCACCGGACTCAATGCAAGCTCCCCCACCGTGTGAAAGAAGTACGTGACGATGAGCCAGGCCGGGCTCACCAACTGTCCGCCGGCGGTGTAGGACGCGCCCCAGGCGATGACGAAGAATCCGCATCCCAACAGCGTGAGACCCGCCCCGAACTTGACGGGGATCGACGGGTTTCGCTCGCCCAGCCATACCCAGAGCGACGCTGCGACGGGAGCGAGGATGAAGATGAACAGCGGGTTCACCGATTGGAACCAGCTGGCCGGCGCTTCGTACCCAAACACGGTGAGGTTGGTGAGGTCCTTGGCAAAGAGGTTGAGGGATGATCCGGCCTGCTCAAACCCAGACCAGAACATGGCCGCGCCCAGAAACAGGATGAAGATGTACACCACGCGCTTCTTCTCCGCCGGCGTGAGGCCACCCAAGACGAGCAGATAGGCAAAGTACAGAACGGCGAGTGACACGATGAAGATGCCGGTGCCCTGGGCGACGCGCACCAGGTCGAGGGTGATCGCACCCATGCTTTGCAATAGCGCGAGCACGACGACGAGTCCCACCGTGACCCCGATGCCCATCAGGAGCCGCTGCTTCGCCTGAGAGACGCCGTCGCGCACCTCGGGCTGAAGACGTCCCGCCTCTCCGAGATACTTGAGGCCCATTTTGTACTGCACCAGGCCGAGCACCATGCCGACGCCTGCAGCGCTGAATCCCAGGTGCCAGTTGATCTTCTCGCCCAGGAAACCGACGACCAGCGGGCCGACAAACGCTCCGAGGTTGATTCCCATGTAGAAAAGGGTGAAGCCCGCATCGCGACGCGCCCACGCGCCCCGCCGTCGGGATAGAGGTCGCCCACCATGGCGCTGACGTTGGGTTTGAGCAGTCCGGTGCCGACCACGATCAGCATGAGGCCGGCGAAGAAGGTGAAGGTGGTGGGAATCGCCATGCTGAAGTGTCCCGCGGCGATGATGACGCCCCCGGTGAACACGGCCCGTTGCTGTCCGAGAATCCTGTCAGCAATCCAGCCGCCGGGCAGCGCCAGCAGGTAGACACCCGCCGTGTACATCCCGTAGATGGCCCCTCCCTTGGCGACGGTCAAACCCATGCCGCCGGTCTCGATCGCGTCGACCAGGTAGAGGATGAGAATTGCCCGCATGCCGTAGTAGGAGAATCGTTCCCACAACTCCGTGAAGAACAAGGTGGCCAACCCCCGGGGGTGCCCGAAGAACGTTCGCTCTCTTGGTGACGTCATTTCAGAACTTGTCATATGCAGTATCCAATTTCCCCGTTGATAGTGCGTTGCGGTTCAACCGTGTGGCTCGTCGCAGCCCGCGGCGGGATCCACTTTCCAGCTACCACTCGCTACATCACCTCCAACAACTCGATATCGAACACCAGGGTGGCATTGCCCGGGATGGTCGGCAGCGACCCGCTTACGCCGTACCCCAACGCGGGGGGAATGACCAACTTGCGGATACCTCCCACCCGCATGCCCGCCACACCTTCGTCCCAACCTCGAATCACGCGCCCAGCGCCAAGTAGAAAGCTGAACGGCTCATTGCGGTCGCGGCTGCTGTCGAACTTCGTGCCATTCGACAACCAGCCTTCGTAATGCACGGTCACTGTAGCGCCCGATGTCGCTTCATCACCCGTCCCTACGGTGAGGTCTTGGATATACAGTCCCGAGGCGGTCTTCGTCATCGCGTCCAGGTTGACGTTCAACTCCGGTGCGAAGTCATCGTTGGTGAGCGGTTCCGTCGTGGTGTCGGCCCCGCACGCAGCAAGGGCCAACGCCAATGGTATGACGATCAATCTCTTCATCTGTTTCCTTCTGAGTTGTGAGTTGGGTGGAAAGATCTTATTCGCCTCCGCACGTTCCGCCGCTCCCGAATCCCCTCACGACGTCGACCACGGCTCCGGGCCGCTCCTCCTGAATGAAATACCCGGATCGGGCAACCGTATCTATCGTAAACGACGGCAATCGCTCGGCCAGCAAGATTATCTCCTCCGACGGAGGTCCGGCATCGTGTTTCGTGTCACCCACCAGCAGGACCACGGGACACACGATCGCCCATAGGTGATCGCGCAACAACTCCGGCTCTTCGGCCTTTGCCATTTCTTGGTACGCTTTGATGGTCGCCCGAGGGTCCCGGGCGAGTCCACTGGTATACTCCCCCACCACCCTGGTGTTGACCCAGGAGTCGTCGAACGACATGCTCTTCATGTCGCGATAGAGCATTTGCTGCATGATCCGGCGCACGTCGAGCATGCGGGCGACCGGCGCAAAGCGCATCCAACGGCGAAAGCCTTTGGTAGTGGCGGATTCACCAGGACCACCCTCCAGCGACACGATGCCTCTGACTAACTCCGGTCGCCGATACGCAACGCGCATCGCGATTGAGGCACCCAATGAATGACCCACGAAGACCGCCCCTTGAACGGCCAGCGTGTCGAGGACCGCAGCTACCCGGTCCGCCTGAGCCGTGAGCGAGTAATCGGCGTCCTCAGGGCGTGCGGAAGTTCCCATCCCCAAGGGTTCGATGGCAAACGAGCCGTAACCCGCACTATCAAGGAGGGCCATCACGTAGCGGTAGCTGTACGCAGATCCAAAAAGACCCGGCAGAAGCACCACCGGCGCCCCTTCACCGACCATCGTCACCGTCAACGACTCACCGGGAGCGACGGTAATCTGAACCGTCCGCGCGGTGTCCGCCGAAGTGAGTGCGAGGAGTAGCAAGAACATCGGCTCCAATCGGGGCTCAGCCAGGTCGTTTGAGTCTCGGCCTATGGTAACGCCGAAGGTGAGGCGAAGGAATGCGTTGTCTAGACTGCTACGCAGTACAAGCGGTATACGTGGATGTCTCTGTTCAGGTAGCTGCCCGTAATCCCGGCCAAGAACACCTGCCACGCACGGAACGTCGGCTCGCCAACGGCCTCCGTCATCACGTCCCGATGGACCATCATCCGCTCGTACCAGGCCGCCGTCGTCTTGGCGTAATGCGGGGTGAGGTTGACGACTCGCTCGATCTGAAACCCGTTCTTCTCCAGCGCCCGGACGTGCTCGCCGACCGTAAACCAGTGAAACCCGGGCCAGACGTACTTCTTGTTGAATGCGATGCCCACGTCGAAATCGAGTGGCCGGCGCTTGTGCGCCGTCATCAGGGCGTGGTGCAAGTAGCGTCCTCCCTTCTTGATACGCCGGCGCACCTGCCGCACGTAGGGAACCAGGCCCCGGGGTCCGACGTGGCTGATCATGCCCGTAGAGGTGATGTGGTCGTAGACCCGATCGTCGCTCCGGTAATCACCCTCGTTCAGCTCCCACCGCCCGGGATCGAAGCGGGCCAGCATCTTGGCGCCCTCGGAGGCCTGGTTGTGCGAGTGGGTCCAGCCAACCACCTTGCCGAACGGGTGATTCTCCAGCGCAACAATCAGCTGACCGCCGTACCCACAGCCAACGTCGAGGAGTCTTTCTCCGGAGGCCGGGGCAATGTAGTCAGCCGCGTCCTTGAACTTCCGCCACATCGACTTCTCCAGCGAGTCGAAATCGTCCCCCTGCCCCTGCCCCACCCGCGTCATCTCCTCTGGGTCGAGCCGCCCGGGGTGCTCGAACATCCCACAGGAGTAGCTCATGTAGGTACGGTCCAGGTAGACGTTCAGCGCCTCCTGCGGGATGTCGTAGTGGCTTTTGACGTTGACGCCGGCCCGCCCGGGGCTCTGGAACGCAAGGTGCTTGAAGATGCGTCCAACGATGTGCCACGGCTTGAGCCGGAGGGCGGCGTACTTCCTGATGTCGGCAAGGAGGTACAGGTTGCCGTCCAGGTCGACATCGCCCTCCAAGAACCGCTCCAGGAAGCGCAGCCCGTCAAGCCGGAGAATGTCCCGGCCGGCTGCCTTGGTCTTCATGTTGACCCGAAGATGCTGCCCTGACCAGTGTGCTCGACCGCCTCCAGTGGCGTACGTGTGGCCCACCCAATCGGTGAACACCACCTTCCAGGGGAGGTCGCGCAACGCGCTCTCCAGGAACTCCTGTAGCGCCGCGGAGGTGTCGGACGGAGCGACGAGCAGTCTCGCGGAGCGTCGAAGTGTGCTTAGAGTCATGATACGTTTACTATTACCATTGCCGCCACGCCGACGATTGCGAATTGCAGATTGAAGATCGCCAGCCGCCAATCCGGAGGCATGACGGGGCGATCGATGGCATCGGTCATGGAGATTAAGATGTCACGCGCCCCGAACGTTCGGGAGCCCCAATCTCAGAGACGGAAGGACGGAAGGAGGGAAGGACGGAAGGACGACGGGAATGCCTAATTCACATGACAATATCCCGTGTATCCTGTCCAAGAACCTCTTGCGGGATGTTCTGGTCGGACCCCGGGGAAAGGTCTATCTCGCCACAGCAACCGCGATGGACGGGGCAAGCACATCTCTGATGACGACCGCATCGTCCGAATCCTTCCCCGATCCCAAAAACCCCCGCACCCCACG